>CAXMNG010000212.1:0-1717 GCA_964194585.1 Salibacteraceae bacterium
CGGTCAAGGTGTAGTTGATCGCGTCCACATCGCGCACTTTGTTCATGCGCGAAAGGGAAATCACCACCTCGCTACCGGACTCAGCGGGCACGCTTCCGCCCACGAGACCCGTGTTGCCGCCCTGGGGCACGATGCCGACCCGGGCCTCGTTGCACAGCGTCACGATGGCCGCGACCTCCCGGGTGCTTGCCGGCCGCAGAACCAGGGGCGATGCGCCGTGGAAGAGATCCCGCTCATCGTTCAGGTAGGCGGCCTTGCCCGCCTCGTCGTCGATATAACCCCGGGATCCGACGATGTCTTTGAGGCGGTCGAGGGTGCGGTGGGAAATGGTCGAGTCGTTCATGATGGCCGGCCAATGATATCCGAGGGCACGGGTGCAGGGTGAGGGCCGGCGGTGGAGGTGGCGCCCTTGGGGTGGGGACCAGGGGTTGCAAGTAATATAAAGATATGCTTATATCCTTCTGTCGTTATTCGATGGGGGTCCACGACCATGGAAACGCTGCTGAGCGGTCTGCGCGCCGCGGGAGAACACACCCGCCTGCGCCTGCTGGCCCTTCTTTCCAGAAACGAGCTGACAGTCTCCGAGCTGACCTGGATACTGGGCCAGAGCCAGCCCCGGGTGAGCCGGCATCTGAAGCTGCTCTCGGAGGCCCACCTGGTTGATCGTATCCAGGAAGGCGCCTGGGCCTTCTACCGCCTCGCCGATGGGGGCCCCGCAACGAAAATCCTCGCCGCCCTGGTGGCGCTGCTTCCCGGGGACGACCCGGATCTCAACCGCGACTACCAGCGTCTCGAGGCCGTCAAGCGGGATCGGGCCCAGGCGGCCTCGGCGTATTTCGGCGACATTGCCGAGAGCTGGGACCGCATACGCGACCTCTATGTGGCCGAGTCCGACGTGGAGCAGGCGATGCTGGCGGCGGCCGGCGATCGCGCCATCGACACCCTGCTGGATCTGGGTACCGGCACCGGCCGCATCCTGCAGGTCTTCGCCGAACGCATCGGCCGCGGATTAGGCATCGACGCCAGCCGCGAGATGCTGTCGGTGGCGCGCGCCAACCTGGCGAAGCATCACTTCGGCCACTGTCAGGTGCGTCACGGCGACATTTACAACCTCTCGGTGCCCGCCGGCAGCATGGACGTGGTCACGATTCACCATGTGCTGCACTTTCTCGACGACCCCGCCACCGCCATCGCCCAGGGCGCCCGGGCGCTGCGCCCGCGGGGCAAGCTCCTGATTGTCGATTTCGCTCCGCACTCCCTCGAGATGCTGCGCAGCGACTACGCCCACCGGCGCCTGGGATTCGATGATGCCGAAATCAACGCCTGGTGCCTGGCGGCAGGACTGGAAGATCTGCGCGTGGAGCATTTGACCGTGACCGGCGCCAACGATGCAGAAAAACTCACCGTATCACTGTGGGTAAGCCGGCAACGGGCCGACGCGCCCGCCCACTACCAGCTCGATGTGGCCTGAAACCATGACCGAATCAACAAACGAATCGCCGCAATTCACACCCATCAAATCCGGGCTGTCCGTGTCCTTCGAGTTCTTTCCACCGAAGACCGCGGCCATGGAAGAAACTCTTTGGGCGTCCATCGAGCGTCTCGCTCCCATCGGACCGCGCTTCGTGTCGGTGACCTACGGCGCAGGCGGCAGCACCCGCGAACGCACCCACGCAACGGTCAAGCGTGTGCTCGATGAAACCCCGTTGACGCCGGC
>CAXMNG010000213.1:0-4049 GCA_964194585.1 Salibacteraceae bacterium
TGGATGAGATCGAACACCAGATCGCAGGCGCCGTCTGCCATGGCATTGATGCGCCGTCCCTGATCGCTCCCGTAGAGAGTTTCGACTTCCGCCGGGAGCAACTTCCAGCCCGGATTGACCTGCCCACCATTGCGGCCCGAGGCGCCCCAGCCCGGCTGCACCGCTTCCACCACGCGCACCGCGTGCCCCGCGACCGCCAGATGCAGCGCCGCCGAGAGGCCGGTGAAGCCGCCGCCGACGACAGCGATCTCGGTCCGGTACTCACCGGCCAGTGGCGCGCAGGCCGGCGCCGGGCCAGCTGTCTCGGCCCACAGGCTCGGTGGCCAGCGGGGGGCGTCATCCGTCATGGACTGTTGGTCCAATGGAGGGACCCATCGAGTGCCGGGTTCCGGGCATGGTAGAGTCTTGGCATTCCCGTGTTCGCGAGCTGGTGAGTTCCCGTATTCTCGCCCGAGTGCCCCCGTCTCCGCAAAGAAGGGCCGATGGCATCTACGGCTGTGCCGCCGCCGGGCGCACGACGAAGCCACACATTACTTAAGGAGAAGTAACAGCATGGCCAGACCGGAGAAATATAGTCACGGACAGTTTTCATGGGTCGACCTGATGACCTCGGACGCCGGCGCCGCAAAAGAATTCTACGGCGCGTTGTTCGGATGGTCACACGCGGATTTACCCACCGACCAGGGCGGCGTGTACACGCAGTTCAAATCCCAGGACCTGCCGGTGGCGGGTCTCGGAGAGATGGGCGACGAGATGAAGGCGGGCGGTGCGCCCGCGTTCTGGAACAGTTACGTCACCGTCGACGACGCTGACGCCATCGCCGCGACCGCCGAAGAGCTCGGCGGCAACATCACTATGCCCGTCATGCAGGTAATGACGGCCGGCCGCATGGCCTTTCTCAGCGACGCCGAAGGTGCACACTTCGCCATCTGGCAGCCCGCTGAGCATGCTGGTGCCGGGCTCGTGAACGAGCCTGTGTCCTTCTGCTGGAATGAGCTCCTGACGAAAGATGTGGAGAGCGCGAAAATCTTCTACACGGCTCTGTTCGGTTGGGAGATCGATGCTGCCGAAGACGCCCCCGTCGAATACTACGGAATCAGCAACGCGGGCCGCATCAACGGGGGGATTATTCCCTGGTCGTCACAGATGGGTGATGTACCGCCCAACTGGGGGGTTTACTTCTCGGTTTCCGATTGCGACGCAAGCGTCGAGCGCGTCGAAGAACTTGGCGGACGTCTACTCGTAGCGCCGAAGGATATTCATCCGGGACGATTCGCGATCGTGGCCGATCCGGCCGGCGCCGTATTCAGCGTGATGTATCTGCACAGCCCCGATTGAATCGGCGGCTACGCCGAGCCCAGGAACAATGCGTGCACGCGTGAGTCGGGCGTCAGTTCCGGGTGAAAGGTGGCGGCCAGGACATTGCGTTCACGCATCAGCACGGGCCGGCCGTCCACCCGCGCCAGCACCTCGACCCCCGGTCCCGGATTCGCCAGCCGCGGCGCGCGAATGAACACGCAGCGCAGATCCTCCAGACCCGCCGCAACGTCGTCATCCACGCGCGCGGCAAAGGAGTTCACCTGGGTGCCGTAGGCATTGCGCACCGCCGTCACGTCCAAGGCGCCGAGCACCGGCACCGGATGATTCTCCACCTCGCGAGCCAGCAGGATGGCGCCCGCGCACGTGCCGAGCACCGGCATGCCATCCGCGATCCGCTTCTGCAGCGCTTCCCGCAAACCCAGTCTGGCGATCCCCTTGGCGATGGTGGTGCTCTCGCCGCCGGGGATCACCAGCGCGTCGACGGCATCCAGGTCGCTCTCCGAGAGGACCTCGGACACTTCGACGCCGAGGCCCTCCAGCATGCGCCGGTGGGCCTGCACATCTCCCTGGATCGCCAGGATGCCGACGCGCTCGATCATCGCCGTCAACCGTGTGCGGCCGTTACCAGCCGCGGTTGGCCATGCGCTGCTCGTCGCCGAGCGTTTCCATCTCGATACCCGGCATGGCGTTGCCGAGGCCCCTGGACGCTGCCAGCACCTCCATGGGATCCCGATGGTGGGTAGTGGCTTTGACGATGGCGCGTGCGCGGCGTTCCGGATCGTCGGCCTTGAAGATCCCCGATCCCACGAACACGGCCTCCGCCCCCAGCGCCATGCAGAGCGCCGCATCCGCCGGTGTCGCGATACCGCCGGCCGCGAAGTTCGGCACCGGAAGCTTGCCGATTTCCGCCACCTTGCGCACCAGCTCCACCGGTGCGCGCAGCTCCTTGGCCCGAGCCGGCAGCTCTTCGCCGGGAAGAACCGTCAACGCACGAATGTCGCCGAATACCTGGCGCAGGTGGCGCACGGCTTCCACGATGTTGCCGCTTCCCGCTTCGCCCTTGGTGCGGATCATAGCCGCGCCTTCGCCGATTCGCCGCAGCGCTTCGCCCAAATCCCGGCAGCCGCACACGAAGGGCGATCGGTAGGCGTGCTTGTCCACGTGGTGGGCCTCGTCGGCGGGGGTCAGCACTTCGCTCTCGTCGATGAAGTCGACGCCCAGCGCTTCCAATACGCGGGCCTCGGCGAAGTGCCCGATGCGCACCTTGGCCATCACCGGGATCGACACTACCTTCTGGATGCCCTCGATGATCTCGACGGAACACATGCGGGCGACGCCGCCTTCTTTGCGGATATCCGCCGGCACGCGCTCCAACGCCATCACCGCCGTGGCGCCTGCGTCCTCGGCGATCTTTGCCTGCTCCGGTGTGGTGACGTCCATGATGACGCCGCCTTTGAGCATCTCAGCGAGTCCCACCTTTATTTCGAATGAGCGCGCATCGCTGCGCTGTGCTCCGTTGCCATTGCCCTTGTTGCCTTTTGACTTGCTCACTTTGTCGTCCTCCATCAAACGTGAATGCTGGTATCGCGGAACACACGCGGTGTGCGCGCCACCATCTGAGTGCGTACGAGTCTTCCCAGAATCTCGACGCCACGCCGGATCTCGTCGCTGTCGGCGAGCGCGGTGGTCAACCGCAGGCCGGTGGACGGGCGTCCGTCGTGATGGAACTGGTATCCGGGTGCGAACATCACGCCGGCTGCTTGCGCTTCGCGCAGCAACGCGCGGGAATCGATACCCCGAGGCAGATCCACCCACACCTGGTAGCCGCCGTCCGGACGGGTCCAGTGCGTGTCCTCGGGCATGTGCCTTTCGAGGGCATCGAGTAAAACGTCGCGCCGTTCCCGAAGTCGGCCGCGCAAGTTGTCCAGGTGCCGGTCGTAGCCGCCTCGGCTGACGAAGTCGGCGACTGCCGCCTGCAGCACCAGCACGCCGCTCAAGTCCGTCGTCTGCTTCAACGCCATCAATCCGTCCACCGCGCGTCCACGGGCGCAGATGCTGCCGATGCGCACGCCGGGAAACAGCGATTTCGAGAACGAGAACAGGTGCACGACCACACCGGCCACGTCCAGCGCCGCCAGCGGCGGAACGTCACGGCCGTCGTAGCGTAGATCCATCTCGAAACCGTCTTCGATGATGGGCTTGCCGAGCCGCGCGGCCACCTCGAGCAGCGCGCGACGATGGCCGAGGCTGGTAGTCGTGCCCAGTGGATTGTGAAAGCTCGGCATGGTGTAGAAGAGCTTCACCTCGGGGCGTGCCAGGGTACGTTCCAGCACCTCCAGATCCGGTCCATCCTCGGTCATGGGCACCGGCGCGGCGCGCAGTCCCAGTCCCACCAGCGCGCCCAGCACGTTGTGGTAGGTGGGTTCCTCCACCGCTACCCAGTCGCCGGGCTCGGCATACAGGCGCAATGCCAGTGATACGCCCTGACTCGCGCCTTGACAGAGCACCAACTGCTCGGCGGAGGTCTGGACACCCTGGGCGCGCAGGCGTGACGCGATGACGTCGCGCAGCGCCTCGTTACCCTGATTCCCGCCGTAGACCAGAAGCTCGGTACCGCCTTCGTCCAGCACACGGTTCAACGAACGGCGAAAGGCTTTCAGCGGATACAGCGACGGGTCGGGGATCAGTGAGTGCAGGGGCACGGCGCCATCGCGGGTGTCGAAATCGGG
>CAXMNG010000214.1:0-6841 GCA_964194585.1 Salibacteraceae bacterium
GCGCTCACCCTCGACAAGTCCGCCAATGACCAACGCCGGGTAACTTTTCACGATTCCTGCAACGTGGCGCGCGCATCACGAATGGGAACCATGCCCGGCGGGCAGCTCGTGCTGCCCCGCGAGGTGATCAAAGCGAGCTGCAACCACTTCTACGACATGGCCGCCGAGACGATCGGCGAGAGCACCTTCTGCTGCGGCGGCGGCGGGGGGCTTCTCACCGACGATCTGCTGGAGCTGCGCGTCAAAGGTGCCCTGCCGCGCATGCAGGCTTTCGACCAGGTGGTGACGCAGCACGGTGTCACCCACCTGGCCGCAATCTGTGCCATCTGCAAGAGCCAGTTCGCCAAGGTGCTGCCCTACTACGGCTTCGAGATGGACCAGATTATCAGCGTTCACCAGCTGGTCGGTGACGCCATCGTGCTGGGTGCGAAGCAATAACGAGGCAATAGCATGAAGTTCAAACACGCGAAACAGGAGACTCAATAGTGGCGACCCCTTGGAGCAAGACCTACAAGGCCGAGAACCATACCTTCCGCAAGTACCACGACGGTGACTTCAAGTGGTCGGATCTGGAAACGCAGATCTTCGAGGCGGATCACAGCCACAAGTGTCCCACCTACGTGCACCGCACGCCGCCCTGCCAGGGCGGCTGCCCGTCCGGTGAGGATATCCGCGGTTGGTTGCAGATCGCGCGCGGAATCGAGAAGCCACCGGAAGGTATGAGCTGGCCGGAGTATGCGTTCCGCCGCTCCACCGACGCGAATCCCTTCCCCTCGCAGATGGGACGGGTGTGCCCGGCGCCCTGCGAGGACGGCTGCAACCGAAACGAGGTGGACGATTACGTCGGCATCAATGCCGTAGAGCAGTTCATCGGCGATACCGCCGTCGCCAACAATTATCAGTTCGAAAAACCTGGCCAAGTGTCCGGCAAACGGGTGGCCATCATCGGCGGAGGACCGGCCGGCATGGCGGCTGCGTATCAGCTCCGCCGCCTCGGTCATGCCAGCACCATCTTCGACGACCACGAGGAGCTCGGGGGCATGATGCGCTACGGGATCCCTGGTTACCGCACGCCGCGCAGCTTTCTCGATCACGAGATTCAGCGCATTCTCGCCATGGGCGACATCGAGACCCGCCTCGGCACCCGGGTCGGCCGGGACGTGGCAATCGAGGATCTCGACAGGGAGTTCGATGCCGTGCTCTGGACCATCGGCTGCCAGAGGGGCAAGCCCCTGCCGGTACCCGGCGGCGACGCACCGAACTGCGTGAGCGGTGTGGAACTTCTGGAGGCCTTCAATACCGGGCGCCTGCAGGCAACCGCCGACAAGGTCGTTTGCGTGGGTGGCGGTGACACCTCCATCGACGTGGTGTCCGTGGCGCGGCGCCTCGGAGGCATCCAGAAAGTGAATCCCAAGGACCGGGCGGAGCTGGTGGTGCACGGCTTCGTCGCCCACGATTCGGCCATGGCTGCGGCACGCACCGGCGCCGAGGTCACCCTCACCTCGCTGCTGCCCCGCGACGACATGACGGCTGCCGAGCACGAGGTGGACGACGCGCTGAAGGAGGGCGTCACCATTCTCACCGGGGTCATGCCGGTGGAAGTGCTGCTGGACGACCAGGGACGCGCGAGAGCGCTGAAGCTCGCCCAGTGCGAGATTATCGACGGTGTGCCGGTGGCGAAAAAAGGCACGGAGATCGAGATAAAGGCGGACCTGGTGGTCTCGGCCATCGGCCAGGGCGGCAGCTTCGAAGGCCTGGAGGAGCTCGACAACGGCAGCGGCCTCATGGACGCGGACAAGTTCTACCGATTGGAGAACCGCCCCGGCCATTTCGTCGCCGGCGACATCATTCGCCCGCATCTGCTGACCACGGCCATCGGTCAGGCTTCCATTGCCTCCTCCGCCATCGATCACTTCCTCCAGGAAAAGGAGCAGTCACGACGACCGAAAGTCGATGTCCACCACTTCAATCTTCTCGACAAGCTGAGGGAAACCGGCCTCGACCCGGAAGACTATGGCCACCAGCAAGACTGGGGGACAGACGATGCAACTTACGCCGTGCACAACTACGAGGACCGCTCGGCCCACGAGATCGTGCCGGCCGATCAGCTGTTTCTCGCTCACTTTCCCGATACGCCGCGTCTCAAACGCGACGAGAAAGTGCCTGGCGGCGACGAGGTGCTTGGTCACTTCGAGGAGCGCATCGTCGCGCTCACCGAGGAGCAGGCCGTAGAGGAAGCCAATCGCTGCATGAGCTGCGGCATGTGCTTCGAGTGCGACAACTGCGTGATTTTCTGTCCCCAGGACGCGGTGTTCCGGGTGAAGAAGGACAGGAACACTATGGGGCGCTATGTGGACACCGACTACACCCGCTGCATCGGATGTCACATCTGCGCCGATGTCTGCCCGACGGGATATATCGATATGGGATTGGGCAAGTGAAGCCTGACTACCTCTCGCCGTGAACCGAATAGCGCTTGCGTTACTCGTGCTCTTCACCACTCTCGTGGTGGCGGGCGAGACGCGCGTACCGACACCCTCCGTCAGCAAGGGTGATGGAGAGCAGTGCGTCGAGCCGACGGACGTCATGCGCAGGGACCATATGAATTTTCTCATGCACCAGCGCGATGCCACCGTGCACCAGGGCGTGCGTACCAAAAGGCACAGTCTAACCGGCTGCATCGACTGTCACGTGCAGCGGAATGCCCAGGGGCAGACGATACCTATTAATGCCCCCGGACAGTTCTGCGAAAGCTGCCACCGGTATGCGGCCGTCAGCCTGGATTGTTTCGAATGCCATGCCACCACCCCCGACAGCGGAACAGCTGCGATGTCGAAGAATCCTCACGGCGGAACCATGGGGACAGCCACTGCGTCACTTTTGGCGTGGCGACAATTGTGCCTTTACGACGGCGCGGAGACTTCCATCCAATGAGCGTTGGGCCCGAACAAAACGAGCGGAAAGGACGCCAGGCGCGACGCCAGTTTCTCGGCCGCGTCGGTGCCGCGGCGGCCGCGCTGGCGCTGGCTCCGGGCGTGCGCCTCATCGATCTGGCGGTTGCCCGGGCGGCGAACGAGCCGGCCAGCAGCGCGCAGCGCTGGGGCATGCTCATCGACACCGGCAAATGCGCGTCTGGCTGTGATGCCTGCGTACGCGCCTGCAACGACGAGCACGGACTCGAAGCCCGCCACGGCCCGGCCACGGACGCACAGTGGATCCGCAAAGTCACAGTACGTGACCGGCAGAGCGGCGCCAGCACCTCGCTGCCGCTCATGTGCCAGCATTGCAAGAATCCGCCCTGTGTCGACGTGTGCCCGACAGGCGCGTCTTTTCGCCGTGCCGACGGCGTCGTGCTGGTGGATAAGCACACCTGCATCGGTTGCCGCTACTGCATGATGGCGTGTCCGTACAAGGCGCGCTCCTTCATTCACGAGCAGCTGGACAATCAAAAGCCCTACGCGCCGCGGGGCAAGGGCACGGTGGAGAGCTGCACGCTCTGCGTGCACCGCATCGACGAGGGCCGGGGGCGAATACCCGCCTGCGCCGAAGCCTGCAACGGCGAGGGCCGCCGGGCGATGATCTTCGGTGACATGCACGACCCGCAAAGCGACATCTCGAAAGAGCTGGCCCGGAATCCGGGCGTGCAGCTGCGTGCCGATCTAAAACTAGACCTGGGGATCCGTTATCGGGGCATCGACTGAGATGAACAGCATCTCCCACCGCGCACTGGAAGGTCGAAGCCGCGGCTACTACGGCCTGCTGGCCGTGCTGGCGGTGCTGGTTATCGCCGGGCTCTGGGCCGCCTACTACATGGAGTCCAACGGACACTACGTGACGGGGATGAACAACCAGATCGTCTGGGGAATGCCGCATGTGTTTGCGGTGCTCCTCATCGTCGCCGCGTCCGGGGCCCTCAACGTGGCCTCCGTAGCTTCGGTGTTCGACCGGCCCCTGTACAAGCCCATGGCACGCTTGTCCGGGCTGCTGGCTATCGCCCTGCTCATTGGCGGGCTGGCAGTGCTGGTGCTGGATCTGGGCCGGCCGGATCGGCTGATAGTCGCCATGACCTACTACAACTTCAAATCTATTTTCGCCTGGAACATCTTCCTGTATACGGGCTTCGTAGCTATCGTCATCGTCTATCTGTGGTTGCAGATGGAGCGGCGCATGAACGGCTTCGTCAAGCCGGCCGGCTACCTGGCTTTTGTCTGGCGCCTGGTGCTGACCACCGGAACCGGGTCGATCTTCGGCTTTCTGGTGGCGCGCCAGGCCTACGACGCAGCCCTCATGGGGCCCTTGTTCGTAACCATGTCCTTCTCCATCGGCACGGCGGCATTCATTCTCTTTCTGTTGAGCCTCTGCCGGTGGGCGGGCTGCCCGCTGGGCAACGAGATGATGGATCGATTGCGACGCCTGCAGCGGATTTTCGTCATCGTGGTGCTCTACATGGTGGTGGTGTTTCACCTGTCCAAGCTCTACATCACCAACCAGCACGGAATAGAAAACTTCATCCTGCTCGACGGGGGGACCGTCACGCTGTTCTTCTGGCTTGGCCAGATTGCTATCGGGTCGCTGATCCCACTCGCGATCCTGTACTCGCCGTACACGCGCCATTCGCGTCCCTGGACCGCCGTTGGCGCGGCGCTGATCTTAGTCGGCGGACTCGCACAAATTTACGTCATCATCATCGCGGCGCAGGCCTATCCCCTGGAGATCTTCCCCGGCAAGATTGTCGTCGAGAGCAGCTTCTTCGACGGCGCCATCGTCGGCTATCACCCCGGCATGCCGGAAGTCATGCTGGGTATCGGGGGCGTTGCCCTGGCCTTGCTGATCGTGAGCCTTGCCATGAAGGTCCTGCCCTTTGTGCCGGAGACTCTGGCCGACGCACCGCCAGCCACGGAGTCCGCGGCCTGAGCCGTCCTCGAATCATGCAGCACCTACTCGTATCGGCACCGCACAAATCCTCCGGCAAGACCATTGTCAGTGTCGGGCTGTGCGCGGCGTTGCGGGCCCGCGGCCTCGCGGTGCAGCCCTTCAAGAAGGGGCCCGACTACATCGATCCCCTGTGGCTCAGCGCGGCTGCCGGCCGCGACTGTCACAACCTGGACTTTCACACAATGGACCGCGACGAGGTCACGGCAACCTTCGTACGATACGCGTCCCGGGCCGACGTCAGCATCATCGAGGGGACCAAGGGACTTTTCGACGGCGTCAGCCTGGATGGCAGTGACTGCAACGCGGCGTTGGCGGAGTGCCTCAGCTCGCCTGTGATTCTGGTCGTCGATACACGCGGCATGACCCGCGGCGTCGCACCGATGATTCGCGGCTTCCAGAGCTTCGCAGACGACATTCGCATTGGTGGCGTGATACTCAACCAGGTGGGCGGTGCACGCCACGAGGGCAAGCTGCGCGCGGCACTGGAGCACTACACGGACGTGCCCGTGCTCGGCGCCATCGGCAAGAATGCGCAGCTCGAGATCGCGGAACGGCACATCGGCCTGGTCCCGGCCAGCGAACATCACCAGGCGTCGAAGGTGGTCGAGCGCATCGGCAAGCTGGTGGCGGCACAGGTGGACCTGGACCGGGTGCTGGCGGTGTCCGGCAGCCACCCGTCCCTCAGGCGCGTCCAGAGCCGCGGCCCGGCCGAGCGCCAGGTCGCCGCGGATGTGCGCCTGGGTATCGCCAGGGACGCCGCCTTCGGCTTCTACTATCCGGGAGATCTGGAGGCGCTTCGCGCCGGTGGCGCCGAGTTGGTCGCTATCGACACGCTGCGCGACAGCGCGTTGCCGGATGTGGACGGATTGTTTCTCGGCGGCGGCTTCCCCGAGATGCACATGGCGGCGCTCGCGGCCAACGCGAGCCTGCGGACCACCATCCGCGACGCCGTTCGCGCCGGCCTGCCGGTTTATGCCGAGTGTGGCGGGCTCATGTACCTGGCGCGGCGCATCCGCTGGGGTGACAGCCGCGCCGAGATGGTGGGCGCCATCCAGGCGGACGTGGTCATGCGCGAACGGCCCCAGGGGCGCGGTTACGTGATACTGGAGGAGACCGGCAAGGGACCCTGGCCCGGCTCCGGTTCGGCCACAATTCACGCCCACGAGTTTCACCACTCGGAGCTGGAGAACTGCGCGCCGAATGTGGAGTTTGCCTACCGGGTCGTACGCGGTTACGGCGTCGACGGAAGCCACGACGGCATCGTCCACCGCAACGTGCTCGCCAGCTACGCGCACCTGCGCGATACCGCCGCCAACCATTGGACCCGGCGCTTCCTCGGCTTCATCCGCAGCCGCCGGGCGGGCTCCCATTCGAGCCGCTGGCGGCAATTCCGAGTAGGATAGGCATGATCACCATTACCCAGGCTGCGGCCCGGCAGATTCGTCGCAGCGCGGACTCGGGGAATATGGAAGAGCTCGCACTACGCATTGCGGCCTCGCGCAAGCCCGATGGCAGCATCGGCTATCAGATGGGCTTCGACGAGATCGCTCGCGATGACGTGCTGGTGAACGCCAGGGGCGTCGACTTGGTGTTGCGCACCGGCGACAAGGAGCTCTTGAACGGCATGACCCTGGATTACGTCGAGCTCGAGCCCGGCGAGTTCCAGTTCATATTCCTCAACCCCAACGATCCGAGTTTCCAGCCCCCCAGCGAGTAATCCGCCGAGTAAATTGTGATCGACTTTACCGAAACAAGTCCGCCGGGTCGCCTGCGCATGCTGCTGGCGAAGCTGGTACGCCCGGCGGACGACTGGGCGCAGGCAGGCAGCAGCCGCAGGCACAGCGCGCTCCTGCTGCTCATGCTCGTCCTACTGGGACTGCTGGCGCTGGCGGCGTTCGCCGGCTTC
>CAXMNG010000215.1:0-1394 GCA_964194585.1 Salibacteraceae bacterium
AATGGAACGGCCCCGGCGTCTCGGCGCTGGCTCTGTCCCTGGCGGTGGAAGAGATTGCCGCGGCCTGCGCTTCCACCGTATCGGTGCTGACGGCGCACTTTCTCGCCACGGATGCAATCCTGCTCGGCGGCGATGACACGCTGCGCCGGCATTACCTGCCTCGCGCGGCAAGCGGTGACGCCCTGGGCGCCTTCGCCCTCACCGAAGCTCAGGCGGGATCGAACCCGGCTGATCTGCGATCCCGCGCCGAATCCAGGGGCGGCCGCTACCGGTTGCGAGGCAGCAAGCAGTTCATCAGCAACGCAGGCGTCGCCAATTTCATCGTCGTATTCGCCAAGACCGATCCGGATGCCGGCCACCGCGGAATCAGCGCCTTCGTGGTGGACCGGGACACGCAAGGCATGGACATATCGGGTCCGGAGAAGACCATGGGGCTGAAAGGCGGTCACGTGTTCGGTCTCGCCTTCGATTGCGAACTTTCGCAGGATGCGCGCATTGGACCCGAAGGCTCGGGATTCAAGCTTGCCATGCAGGTGCTGGACCGTGGCCGCGTGGAGGTCGCCAGCCAGTGCATCGGCATCGCCCGGGCGGCTTACGAGGCAGCCCTGGTCTGGGCTCGAGAGCGCCAGGTCGGTGGACAACCCCTGGCACAGTATCAGGGCATCCGCTGGTTGCTCGCCGACATGGCCACCTCGCTGGAATCGGCGCGCCTGCTCACCCACCGGGCCGCGAGCCTGCGCGAGCGGGGGATGCGCTTCTCCACCGAGTCTGCCATGGCGAAGCTCAGCGCCTCGGAAATGGCCGCCCGGGTCACGGACACGGCGCTTCAGATCCACGGCGGCTACGGCTACAGCCGCGACCTGCCCCTGGAAAGGTACGTGCGCGACGCACGCATCATGCGTATCTACGAGGGCGCCAGCGAAGTGCAGAAGAACATCATCGCCCACGGCATCCTGGACCGATAATTTCTGGACACCCAGAAAATTCCCAGTCCGAACCAATTTGTGGGTGTCCAGAAATTTCCAGAAATTTTCGCCTCCAACCAGTTTGTGGGTGTCCAGAAATTGAGTAATTGACGATCAATATTTGGACGGCCTGCGTGCAAGCCATGCCATCGTAGTTCGGGGCGCCGGGCTCCTCCGGCCTCGCCAAATGAGTCATTTCTCCTTTTAATTCAAACAGCTGGAGATCGGCCGCTGATTTTGGCACCGATCTTGCCATAGCACCTGTCGAGAGAATCCGAGCCGGCGCGGCCAGCCCCCGGAGGGGCGCCCGCCGGCCGGATGCCGTCACGACAAGTTCGGGTCCTCATGGCATCGAGCCGCGCTGTTCCCGGAGATGTGATGCAGGTTTCGGTTCCCGATGCCGGAAGTACGTTTCCCGGCACAGGCTGC
>CAXMNG010000216.1:0-3444 GCA_964194585.1 Salibacteraceae bacterium
TAAGGGTGAGCATGCGCGGGTCTTCGAGAGCCTGCGTTCCCAGGGCTACGTGCGTGCCCGGGTCGACGGCCAGGTCGTGGAGCTGGATGAAGCCGGCGAGCTCGAGCGGCGCAAGAAACACACCATCGAGGCGGTGGTGGACCGCTTCAAGGTACGCGACGACCAGGGTCTGCGACTCGCCGAGTCCTTCGAGACGGCGCTGGCGCTCGGCGACGGTCGCGCGCGGATCGTGTGGATGGATGACCCGGCTCGCGAAGAGCTGGTGTACTCATCGCGCTTCGCCTGCACGCTCTGCGGTTACAGTCTCCCGGAGCTAGAGCCACGCATCTTTTCATTCAACAACCCCGCCGGTGCCTGTGGGGCTTGCGACGGTCTCGGCGTGAGCACCTTCTTCGATCCCGCGCGGGTCGTTCACCATGCCGAGCTGAGCCTACCGGGCGGCGCCATCCGTGGCTGGGACCGCCGCAACGCCTATTACTTCCAGCTCATTCAGGGGCTGGCCAATCACTACGAGTTCGATCTCGATACGCCATTCAAGGATCTGCCCGAGAGTGTGCGACAGGTCATCCTCTATGGAAGCGGTAAGGATCACATCAGATTCACCTATCTGCGCGACGGGCGCAACGACTACGAGCGGCAACATCCCTTCGAGGGCGTCATCCCGAATATGGAACGGCGCTACCAGGAGACGGAATCCAGCGTCGTGCGCGAGGAGCTTGCCAAGTACCTGGGTAGCAAACCCTGCGAGACTTGCGGTGGCGCACGTCTGAACGAATACGCGCGAAATGTTTTCGTGGGCGATCATTCCCTGCCCGCGATCACGGCGAAGCCGGTGGGTCAGGCCCGGGATTTCCTCGCTCGGCTCGAATTGCCGGGATATCGCGGCCAGATCGCCGAGAGAATTCTGAAAGAGATCAACCAGCGGCTTCAATTTCTTATCGACGTGGGCCTCGATTATCTCACTCTGAATCGATCCGCCACCACGCTTTCCGGCGGTGAAGCGCAGCGCATCCGTCTTGCGAGCCAAATCGGCGCCGGACTCGTAGGCGTGATGTACGTACTCGACGAGCCTTCCATCGGTCTGCACCAGCGCGACAATCGCCGACTCCTGGACACGCTGCTCAGTCTGAGGGATATGGGTAACACCGTTATCGTCGTCGAGCATGACGAGGAGGCAATTCACTCGGCGGACCACGTGGTCGACATGGGTCCAGGCGCCGGCGCCCACGGCGGCCGCGTCGTCGCCCAGGGTACGCCTGCGGTAGTTGCTTCGGATTCGGCGTCTCTTACGGGGCAATATATCAGCGGACGACGGCAGATAAGCATCCCGGAAACGCGCACGCCGTTTGACGAGAATCGCGTGATGCACCTTCGCGGCGCCTGCGGCAATAATTTGAAGAGTATCGATCTCGAGCTGCCGCTGGGGCTCATGACCTGCATCACCGGCGTTTCCGGGTCGGGCAAGTCGACACTGGTCAACGATACTCTTTACCGGATCGCCGCCCGCGAGCTCAACAACGCAAACACCGAGCCGGCACCGTACGATTGCGTCGAGGGTCTGCATCATCTGGACAAGGTCGTCGACATAGACCAGAGTCCCATAGGTCGAACGCCCCGATCCAATCCGGCCACCTACACGGGTTTGTTCACGCCGGTGCGGGAGCTTTTCGCCGGGACCCCCGAAGCGCGCTCCCGGGGTTACGGCCCCGGGCGCTTCAGCTTCAATGTGCGCGGTGGTCGCTGCGAGGCATGCAGCGGCGACGGCGTCATCAAGGTGGAAATGCACTTTCTCCCGGACATCTACGTTCCCTGCGATCTGTGCAAGGGCGAACGCTACAATCGCGAGACCCTCGACATCCGCTACAAGGGCAGGAATATCCACGAGGTGCTGGATATGTCCGTGGAGGAGGCCCACGATTTTTTCCACGCCATACCGGCCCTGGCGCGGAAGCTGCGCACGCTCATCGATGTGGGACTTTCCTATATACGATTGGGGCAGCGCGCCACCACCTTGTCCGGCGGCGAGGCGCAGCGCGTAAAGCTCGCGCGGGAGCTCTCCAAGCGCGACACGGGGAAAACCCTCTACATTCTCGACGAACCCACTACCGGTTTGCACTTCCATGACATCGAGCAGCTTCTGCGCGTGCTGCACCGCCTGCGCGACCACGGCAATGCAGTGGTAGTTATCGAGCACAATCTGGACGTCATCAAAACAGCCGACTGGATCGTGGATCTGGGTCTGGAAGGCGGTGATGGCGGTGGCCAGATCGTCGTCGCCGGAACCCCCGAAGATGTTGCCCGGCACCCAAGCTCGCACACGGGCCGCTTTCTCGCCAGGGCTCTGGCACGCGGCAGAGATCCCGCGGACCGCGGCGATGAATCCAGACAACGGGGAGACGAGGCGGCCATTTAGTCAGCGACACGTCAACACGCCCATCGATTAAACAACAACGGAGCGATTTCCATGACAGCTTTGATTTGCGGTTCGGTTGCCTATGACAACATCATGGTGTTCCATGATCGCTTCAAGAATCACATCTTGCCGGACAAGGTGCATGTGTTGAGCGTGTCGTTCCTGGTGCCGGAGATGCGCAAGGAATTTGGCGGGTGTGCCGGAAACATTTCCTACAATCTCAAGTTGCTGGGCAGTGACGCGTTGCCCATGGCGACCGTTGGCAAGGACTTTCCACGCTACGGTGCATGGATGGACGAATGCGACATCAACAGGCGGCATGTGTCCATAATCGACAGCGAGTTTACCGCCCAGGCATTCATCACCACCGATCTCGACGCCAATCAGATTACGGCCTTTCACCCCGGTGCCATGAACATGTCGCATCTCAACGATGTGACCGAGGCGGAAGGAATCACCATTGGCGTCGTATCACCCGATGGACGGGAAGGCATGATCCAGCACGCCAGCCAGTTTGTAGACGCGGACATCCCGTTCATCTTCGATCCGAGTCAGGGTCTTCCGATGTTCGACGGCGACGATCTGCGCCGTTTCATCGATCAGGCGACCTGGCTTGCCGTCAACGACTACGAGTGGGAACTAATCCGGGATCGCACGGGGCTCACCGAGAGCAACGCCCAGGAAATGTTGCGCGCGCTCATCATCACGCGTGGTGCCAAGGGCTCCGAGATACACACCGGCGGCAAGTGCATCGAGATCCCAGCTGCCAAGCCTGCCGAAACAGCCGATCCCACAGGTTGTGGCGACGCCTACCGGGCAGGCCTGCTGTACGGCCTGATGAACGAGCTCGACTGGGAGACCACCGGACGAATCGCATCACTGATGGGCGCCATCAAGATCGAATGTCACGGCACCCAGAACCATCGCTTCCAGTGGTCGGAGTTCGAAGCACGCTTCGAGGAAAGTTTCGGCCGGTCGATCTGATGCACGAAGCGCTGTAGGAGCGAGCCCCCTGCGGGCCCTGGCGAACT
>CAXMNG010000217.1:0-7408 GCA_964194585.1 Salibacteraceae bacterium
TCTGGTCAGCGAAGGGGATATCCGGGCCCGGCCCTTAGGCCCACGGCTCGCCTGGGACAGCCTGACCAGGCTCACACTGGCGTACTTCTCCGTGCGTCGTGATGGCCGCCGCGGCTGGATGGAGCTCAAGCTGCGAAGCGGTCGCCGGACGCTGCGGATCGACTCGCGTCTGGATGGATTCACCGAGGTGGTGCGCCAGGCAGCGGCGGCTGCCGGTGGCTCCGCCCTGCACCTGGACACCCCCACCGTGAGCAATCTGGCGACGCTTGGGATCGGGGAGGGGATCGGGACGGGAATTGGCGCGGTCGCCGAGTCGCGGCTGGAGGAGCACGGCTGAGATGACGGAAAATCTCCTCGACGTGCGTGATCTCAATATCGATTTCCGTCTTCACGCCCAGGGCAAGATCCGAGCCGTGCGCGGCGTTTCGTTCCGTGTCCGCCCGGGTTCCACCGTGGCCCTGGTGGGCGAGTCCGGCTCGGGGAAATCGGTGATCTCCCAGGCCATCCTGGGCGTGCTGCCGGGATCCGCCGAGCTCAGCGGACAGATCCTCTTCGACGACAGACAGGCTGGCGCCAACGGTGGTGCTGCGCCGCCGGTGCTGGATATCGCGGCCCTGGATCCCGACGGCTCGCCCATGCGCGCGATTCGCGGCGGGCGCATCTCGATGATTTTTCAGGAGCCCATGACGTCGCTGTCACCGTTGCACACGGTGGGCAATCAGATCTCCGAGGCGGTGCTGCTGCATCAGAACGCGGACCGGGCGACGGCTCTGGATCTGACCCGCGAAATGCTCGCCAGGGTCGGTTTCCCGGATCCGAAAAAAGCAATCGACACCTATCCCTTCGAGCTTTCCGGAGGACTACGCCAGCGGGCCATGATCGCGATGGCGCTGGTCTGCCGGCCGGCGTTGCTGATCGCCGACGAGCCGACCACGGCGCTGGACGTCACCATCCAGGCGCAGATTCTGCAGCTGCTCCAGAGTCTCCAGAGCGAGCTGCACATGGCGGTGCTGCTGATTACCCATGACCTCGGGGTGGTGGCGAACATGGCCGAGGAGGTGGTGGTCATCTACCACGGCGAGCTCATGGAGAGCGGCACCGTCGACGATCTGTTCCGCGACCCGCGCCATCCCTACCTGCGGGCGTTGATGCGTGCCGTGCCCCGGGTCGGCATGCGGTCCGGCGAGCGGCTCATGCCGCTGCGTGAGGTTGCGCGGATGGACGGTGGTCACCTGAGCTCAGGCGCAGGCCCCGTTCAGTCGACGGAAAACGGAGAGGTCGTCCTGGAGGTACGGGGACTCAGCAAGCGCTTCGCGATTCGCGGCTCAGGGTGGTTCGGTGCCGTCGGCGGGTCCGGCGTCCAGGCCCTCGATGACGTGAGCTTCGACATCCGGCGCGGCGAATGCCTGGGGCTGGTCGGAGAAAGCGGCTGCGGCAAGACCACGGTCAGTAAGATCATTCTGCGAGCCCTCGACCCGGATGCCGGCAGCATTCGCTACGACGCGGGGCAGGGGTTGCACTCGTTGCTGGCGCTCAGTGACGAACAGCTGGTGGCCATGCGCCGCAGGATTCAATACATCTTTCAGGATCCCGTGAGCTCGCTCAATCCGCGCATGACGGTTTTCGACATCATCAGCGAGCCCCTCATCATTCATGGACAGTCCGACCGCGACGCGCGCGCGTCCATCGTCAAGGAGCTGATGCAGCACGTGGGGCTGGATCCGCGCTTCCTGTCCCGATACCCCCACAGTTTCTCCGGTGGCCAGCGGCAGCGCATCGGGATCGCGCGGGCTCTTGCGCTGAATCCCGAGCTCATCATTTGTGACGAGCCGGTATCCGCCCTCGACGTTTCGGTGCAGGCTCAGGTGCTGAATCTTCTCAAAGATCTGCAGGAGAGCCTCGGGCTTACCTATTTATTCATTTCCCACAATCTGGCGGTGGTGGACTACATGGCGGATCGTATCGCCGTGATGTGTGCCGGCTATCTGGTGGAGGTAGCGCCGCGGGAAGCGCTGTTTCGCAACCCGGTGCATCCATATACGAAGGCACTGCTGTCGGCGGTGCCGCGCCCCGATCCAGCGCGCAAGCTCGACTTGAGCGCGCTCATGGAGGGCAAGGTGTCGGAACCAAGTGCCTGGTCGTGGCCCTTCGGCGTCACCGATGATGACCGGCCGAATCTGCTGAACCTCGGCGACGGCCATTACGTGCGCGCCTCACCTTCGCTGCTCGCGCAAGGCTGACCGCAACATGTTCCGATATCTCGTTCGCCGCACCCTGGTAATGATTCCGACGCTGCTGGTCATCAGCGCGCTGGTCTTCATCATCATCCAGCTTCCCGAAGGCGACTACCTGACCAGCTACATCACCGAGCTCGAGGCCCAGGGAGAGAAGGTCAGCGCGGAGAAAATCCAGTTTCTACGCGAGGAGTACGGACTGGACAAGCCGCCCCTAGAGCGGTACGCCGTCTGGCTGTGGGGCATGCTTCGCGGCGACTTCGGTTATTCGTTCGAATACAACCTGCCCGTGTCCCAGGTGGTCGGCGACCGCCTGTTTCTTTCCTTCCTGCTGTCTTTCGCGACCATCTTGTTCACCTGGGTGGTAGCCTTTCCCATTGGCGTGTACTCGGCCACCCACCAGTACAGCTGGGGCGATCACAGCCTGACCTTGATCGGCTTTCTCGGGCTCGCAACCCCGAATTTTCTGCTCGCGCTGGTGCTTCTGTATTTCGCCAACGTGGTCTTCGGCACGTCGGTGGGGGGACTGATGGATCCCGAGTACCTCAACCAGCCCATGAGCTGGGCGAAGTTCCTGTCCGTCCTCGAGCATTTGTGGATTCCGGTGGTGGTTATCGGCACCTCCGGCACCGCCGGGATGATTCGCCGCTTGCGCGCCAATCTCCTGGACGAGCTGCAGAAGCAGTATGTGGTCACGGGCCGCGCCAAGGGCTTGGCGCCGTTCAAGTTGCTCATGAAGTATCCCCTGCGCATGGCGCTGAATCCCTTCATCGCCGACATCGGCAGCCTGCTGCCCGAGGTGGTGTCCGGCGCCGCCATCGTCTCGGTGGTGCTGTCTTTGCCCACCACGGGCCCGATGTTGCTGGCAGCGCTGCAAAGTCAGGACATGTACCTGGCGGGTTCCTTTCTGATGTTCCTGGCGGCACTGACCGTGGTCGGGATGTTTCTTTCGGATCTGGCCCTGGCGGCTCTGGACCCGCGCATCCGGCTCGAAGGAGGGCTGCGCCGATGAGTGCCGGCGATCGCGAACAGCTCGAACATTTCGTGTCCAGCGCGCCCTTCGATCCCTACTCCATCGAGGCCCTCACGCGGGAGCAGGAACGTTACTACCTGGCGTCCCAGTGGCGCATGATGTGGTGGCGTTTCCAGCGCCACCGTCTCGCGGTCGTATGCGGCGTGGTGCTGCTCGCCATGTACCTGTCCATTCTCGTGAGCGAGATCCTGGCTCCGTACGATCTGCACAGCCGTCACACCAACTTCATTCACGCGCCCCCGCAGTCGATTCACTTTTTTCACGAAGGCCGCTTCCGGGGGCCCTTCGTCTACGAATACGGATTCGAGCTGGACCTTGAAGATCTGCGCCGTGTCTATACGGACAATCCGGATGAGATACAAAAGCTGCGATTTTTCTGTCTGGGAGACTCCTACGAGTGGCTGGGTCTGATACCGGGAAGCTTTCACTTCGTGTGCCCCGCCGAGGGTGGCACGCTGTTTCTGCTCGGGACCGACCGCCTGGGCCGCGATGTTCTGTCGCGTATTATCTACGGCGCGCGTATCTCGCTCACCGTCGGACTCATCGGCATCGCCATCAGCTTCGTCATCGGTATCGTGCTCGGGGGGTTCGCGGGCTATTACGGCGGTTGGGTGGACAGCGTCGTGCAGCGGCTCATCGAGGTCATCCGGTCCTTTCCCGCGCTGCCTCTGTGGATGGCCCTGTCCGCCGCTCTGCCCGTGACCTGGAGTCCCATCGGCGTGTTTCTGGGCATCACGGTGATCCTGGGTCTGGTGGACTGGACCGGACTCGCCCGGGCCGTGCGCTCCAAGCTGCTGGCGCTGCGGGAGGAAGACTTCGCCATCGCCGCGGTGCTCATGGGGGCGCGGCCGGCGCGGGTCATCGGCCGCCATCTGTTGCCCAACTTCATGAGTCACCTGATTGCATCGGCGACACTCTCCATCCCGTCGATGATTCTCGGCGAGACGGCCCTGAGCTTCCTGGGCCTGGGGTTGCGGCCTCCTGTGACCAGCTGGGGCGTGCTGCTCACCGAGGCGCAAAACATCAATTCCGTGGCCCTGTACCCGTGGCTCATGCTGCCGGTGGTGCCCGTCATCGTCGTCGTGCTTGCCTTCAACTTTCTCGGCGACGGGCTGCGCGATGCGGCGGATCCCTACAAGGTGGATTGACGGCTACCCCTCGACAATCTCCACCTCATGCTGGATGTCCACGGTCGGGCGCAGCATGGCCGTGGCCGAGCAGTACTTTTCCGCCGACAGCGCCACGGCCCGTTCCACCTTGGCCCGCTCGAGTCCCTTGCCGGTCACCACGAAGCGCATGCGCACGCGGGTGAATACCTTGGGCGGATCCTCGGCGCGGTCAGCCTCGAGCTCCACCACGCAGTCGCCGACCGGCTGCCGGGCCTTCCTGAGGATGGAAATCACGTCGAAGGCGCTGCAGGCCCCCACGCCGATGAGGACGGCTTCCATGGGCCGCAGGCCGGCATTTTGCCCACCGTGCTCCGGCGCGCCGTCGAGAATCAGCCGGTGACGGCTGCCCGATTCGGCCTCGAACGAGACCCCATCGAGCCATTTGATTGTTGCTTTCATCCGGAGATCGCGTCGACAGGCGCCCATGCCTCGCATACACTTAGGAGGATTTACAATACTACCAGTAGCCGGTGTTTGCGGAGCAAAATATGTCGCTAGATCAAACCTTTGACCGACAATCCGTTATCACACGGTTTCTCGAGCATTGCCATCGCAGGACCTTCCCCGCCAAGACGGTAATCATCAACGCCGGCGACTATTCGGACGAGCTCTACTATCTGGTCAAGGGCTCGGTGTCGGTGCTCATCGAAGACGACGACGGTCACGAGATCGTGCTGGCCTATCTCAACGAAGGTGACTTCTTCGGTGAGATAGGCATGTTCGACGAGAAGCGTGAACGCAGCGCCTGGGTACGGGCGCGCACCCAGTGCGAGGTGGCCCAGATCAGCTACGATCGACTGCGCAGTTTGTCGGCGGAGCTGCCCGAAGTTCTGTACGCCATGCTTGCGCAAATTGCGCTTCGGCTGCGCAACACCAGCCGCAAGGTGGGCGACCTCGCGTTCATGGACGTGTCGGGCCGGGTGGCGCGCGCGCTACTGGATCTGTGCAAGCAGCCTGATGCATTGACCCACCCCGACGGCATGCAGATCCGCATCACCCGCCAGGAGCTTGGACGCATTGCCGGATGCTCACGGGAGATGGTGGGGCGGGTGCTCAAGAACCTGGAAGAAGAGACCCTCATCTCCGTCTCGGGAAAAACCATCGTCGTATTCGGCGCCAGATAGCGTCAAGAGCCAAACAGGGCCGCCAGGCGCTCGCCCGGGTGCCGTGCGCGCATGAACGCTTCTCCCACCAGGAAGCCGTGGACGCCGTTGTCGCGTAGACGCCCGACGTCTTGCGGCGTGTGAATTCCGCTCTCGGCGATCACTAACCGATCATCCGGTATCGACGCCAGCAGATTGACGATGGTATCGAGATTGGTCTCGAAGGTGCGTAGATCGCGGCTGTTGATGCCCAGCATCAGGCGATCGAGGTGCAGCACACGCTCGAGCTCATCGGCATCGTGCACCTCCACCAGCACATCCATATGGAGATGCACCGCCAGTCCCGCCAGATCATTGATGGAAGCGTCACCGAGTGCCGCCACGACCAACAGGATGCAGTCCGCTCCCATCGCGCGTGCTTCGTATACCTGATAGGCATCGATGGTGAAGTCCTTGCGCAGCACCGGTAACGCGCAAGCCGCGCGAGCATTCGCGAGATGTTCGTCCGCGCCCTGGAAAAAGTCCCGATCCGTCAGCACCGAAAGCGCCGCGGCGCCGCCGGCCTCGTACTCTCGGGCAATGACGGCTGGCTCGAACTCTTCCCGCAGCAGGCCCTTGCTCGGGGATGCGCGCTTTATCTCGGCGATGACGGCCGCCCGGCCTTCGTCGATCCTCGCTCGCAGTGCGTCCGCGAACGGCCGTGGTGGCGGCATGCTCGCTACGCGCTCACCGAGCTCGCGCATGCTGATGCGTGCGCTGCGCTCGGTTATCTCCTCGGCCTTACGCGCGAGAATTTTCTTGAGGATGTCTGGAGTATCAGGTGGCATAGGTCGGCGGAAAAATCAGAAACTGTTGCTGAGCTCGACCAACCCTGCCAATCGCTCGCGTGCCGCGCCACTGGACAGCGATTCCAGCGCCAACCTGACGCCTGCGTTCAAATCCTCCTCCAGGCCCGAGGCGTAGATGGCGGCGCCGGCGTTGAGGGCGACGATATCGCGGGCGGGGCCTTCGGAATTGCCGAGCACCGCCCGGATCGTTTCGAGGCTCTCCTGGGGTGAAGAAACGGTCAGTGTCGACAGATCGGCCGTCGTCATTCCGAATTGTTCTGGATTAATGCTGTGCGTGTGGACGCGTCCGTCCCTGGATTCCGCGATGTGGGTATCGGCGCCGATGCTGATCTCGTCCAGCCCGTCCGCGGAGTGCACCACCAGAACATGACGGCTGCCAAGCTGCGCGAGCACCCGGGCCAGTGGCTCGATGAGTTCGAGGCTGAACACTCCCACTACCTGGTTCGGCGCCCCGGCGGGATTCGTCAACGGCCCGAGCACATTGAAGATCGTGCGTACCGCCATCTCCTTGCGCGGTCCGATGGCGTGCTTCATGGCACCGTGGTGCCTGGGCGCGAACATGAAGCCGACACCGACTTCCCGGATGCACTGTGCGACCTGTTGGGGGGTCAGGTCGAGGTTGACCCCCGCGGCTTCGAGCACGTCGGCGCTTCCGGAACTGCTGGATGCCGATCGATTACCGTGCTTCGCCACCCTGGCGCCCGCGCCGGCGACCACGAAGGCACTGGCCGTGGAGATGTTGAAAGTGCTGCTGCCGTCGCCCCCGGTGCCGCAGGTATCCACCAGATGCTCGACGTCCACCTGCACCGGCGTTGCCAGCTCGCGCATGACGGTGGCAGCTGCTGCAATCTCTTCCACGGTCTCGCCCTTCATGCGCAGCCCGATGAGAAATCCGCCGATTTGGGACTCAGTCGTCTCTCCGCTCATGATGGCGCGCATCACCGAAGTCATTTCCTCACCGGAGAGATCGCGATGCTCGGTGACGGCGCGAATGGCCGATTGAATGTCCATGGTCTCCCCC
>CAXMNG010000218.1:0-20171 GCA_964194585.1 Salibacteraceae bacterium
GGCCAGCCGGGCGAGCCCCGGATGGAGGTGCGCATTGTCGCCGCGACGGCTGAGCCCTTCTCGTGTTGGGGCGACGTGCCAGTGGCGCCGCAGGCGGCCCTCGACGACGTCACCGCGACCGACGTGGTCTGTGTTCCCGAAATGACCATACCGGGCGATGAATCGCCCGTGGGCCGTTATCCCCGCGAGGCCGCATGGCTCGATCGCATGTATGCCGGCGGCGCGACCATCGCCTCGGCTTGTTCGGGCGCGTTTCTGCTCGCTGACGCGGGCCTGCTGGACTGCCAGGAATCGACCACCCATTGGACCTATGATGCGCGATTCAAGCACTATTACCCAAAGGTGAAATTGAGGGTCGAGCGCGTTCTCTGCCTGGCCGGTAACGATCGGCGGATCGTGACCGCCGGGGGCGCGTCGTCGTGGCATGACCTTTGCCTTCACCTGATCGCGCGCTTTTGCGGCGTCCATGAAGCGATCAACACCGCGAAGGCGTTCCTGTTCGAGGAACACGACAGCGGTCAGTTGTGCTTCGCCGCTATGTCGCCGCCACCGCGGCACGACGACGCCGTGGTGGGCGGCTGCCAGAGGTGGCTGGCCGACCATTGCGCCGAGCCGCACCCAATCGCGCGCGTGATCGAACGCTCGGGCCTGACACCGCGCACCTTCGCCCGCCGCTTCAGAACGGCGACCGGGTATACGCCGATCGACTACGTCCGCTCACTTCGCGTCGAGGAGGCAAAGCAATCCCTGGAGACGACGTGCGACACAATCGACGAGATTGGGCGCGAGGTAGGCTACGGCGATCCCGCGTCGTTTCGCCGCCTGTTCAAGCGCAAGACCGGCCTGACCCCGAGCCACTATCGCCGCAAGCTCGGCCCGCGGCGGGTCTGGACGACGAGTTAGGCGCGTCTTCAACAACATAGAGGCTGCTACAGGTGGCCGGGCCGAGACATTAATAGTCCCACTGGATCGGACGATGTCAGTCAGGTTAGATACCCGGCTATCACAGCCAACCCACTAAAACGGTGCGCTTTTCGGTGTTCTCGGAAACGGGATTAGATCGCGGACGTTCGCCATGCCGGTGATGTAGTAAAGCAGCCGCTCGAATCCCAGTCCGAAGCCCGCGTGGGGGACGGTGCCGTAACGGCGCAGATCCCGGTACCACCAAAGTTGCTCGCTCAAGCCCAGCTTATTCAGCTGCTCGTCCAGCACATCGAGGCGCTCCTCGCGTTGACTGCCGCCAACGATTTCGCCGGCGCCGGGGACCAGCACATCCATGGCGGCGACGGTTTTCCCGTCGTCGTTGCGCCGCATGTAGAAGGCCTTGATCTCAGCCGGGTAGTTCATGACCACGATGGGCCGGCCGACGTGCTCCTCGGCCAGGTAGCGTTCGTGCTCGGACTGCAGATCCAGTCCCCACTCGACGGGAAACTCGAAGTTCTTATTGGCACGTTTGAGAATGTCGACGGCTTCGCCGTAGTCCATGCGCGCAAATTCCGATTGCACCAGGCTTTCCAGTCGCGGCATCAGCGTCTTGTCGATACGTTCGGCAAAAAACGCCATGTCGTCGGCGCGTTCTTCCATGACGTCTTTGATGACGCTTTTCAGGAATGACTCCGCCAGGTCGGCGTTGTCGTTCAGATCCGCAAACGCGATTTCGGGCTCGATCATCCAGAACTCGGCCAGGTGGCGGCTGGTGTTCGAGTTCTCGGCCCTGAAGGTCGGGCCGAAGGTATAGACTTTGGAGAGCGCGAGGCAGTAGCACTCGACGTTGAGCTGTCCGGATACGGTCAAGAACGCTTCCCTGCCGAAGAAGTCCGAGGAGAAATCCGGTTTGTTCTCGTCGTCCCTGGGGATGTTGGCAAAATCCAGTGTGCTGACCCGGAATAACTCCCCGGCGCCCTCGCAATCGCTGGCGGTGATGATGGGCGTGTGGATCCACACGAAGCCGTTGTCACTCATATAGCGGTGTATGGCCTGGGCGAGACAGTGGCGCAACCGAGCGACGGCTCCGATGGTATTGGTCCGCGGCCGCAGGTGCGCCACCTCGCGTAGATGCTCGAAAGTGTGGCGCTTGGCTGATACGGGATAGGTATCCGGATCGTCGACCCAGCCGAGCACCTCGATGCTATTTGCCTGCACCTCGACGCTCTGACCGCGCCCTTTGGACTCCACCAGCTCGCCGGTGGCGACGATGGCGCAGCCCGTGGTCAGGTGGAGGATCTCCTGTTCGTAGCCGGGCAGCGATTTATCGACGACCACCTGGATGGCATCGAAGCAGGACCCGTCATGCAGGTTGATGAAGGAAAACCCTTGCTTGGAATCCCTGCGCGTTCGCACCCAGCCTTTCAACGTGACGTCACTGCCTACCGGCGTCGTCCCTGCAAGCAGATCGCCGACGCTAACCTCTGTCATAATGACCATCCTCTGGGCCTGTCCTCTGAACCGTCTTGCTCGCCAAGCGCACCGCACCCGTGAATAGAGTCCTGCTCCCGCTCATGACCAGCGTGCTGTTCTCTGGCAGCTACATTGCAGGCAAGTATACGACGCTCGATCTGGGCCCGCTAACGACCACGCTGCTGCGCTATGTGGTTGCCCTGCTTTTCTTGAGCAGTCTCCTGCTGCACTACAAGCGTAGCGCCCTGGTCCTTCGCAGCCGCGACATCGCTCCGGCCCTGCTGCTGGGATTGTTCGGAATCGTGGGTTACCACTACTTCTTCTTCCTGAGCCTCCGGTATACGGAAGTCGCGAATACCGCCATCATCAATGCGCTGAGCCCTGTCTTGACCGGTGTGGCGGCAGCCCTTCTGATGAAAGAGCGACTCAGCCGCGGGAACTACGCTGGCCTCGTCGTCGCCTTTCTCGGAGTGCTGATCCTGCTCTCCGATGGAGATATCGAAACGATTCTCGCAGTCCGGTTCAACAAAGGAGATCTGCTGATGCTCCTGTCGGTCATCAGCTGGGTGGTGTACGCGCTTTTGATCAGAAGCATGTTGGACAGATACTCCGGATTCACATTGACTTTCTATGCAACCCTGTTCGGGGTGTTGATGCTGCTGTTCCTTGCACCGCTGGAAGCCCCCCTGGGCGAAATTCAAGCGATATCCCGTGCATCGCTACTGTCGGTACTCTATATGGGGATTTGCGGATCGGGGCTGGGCTATCTCTTGTACAATCTGAGCATTCGCGAAATCGGAGCCACACGTACGTCGAGTTTCGTCTACAGCGTCATTCCACTCATGGTTGCCGTGCTGGCATTGCTGATTTTCCGGCAGCCGATAACATCGACAATGATCGCCAGCATGGTTCTCATTCTCGTCGGACTGCACATGATGCTGGCGGTGAAGCCCCGGAAGACGTAAGCCCCCTGCGAGGGTAGACGTGCTTGCGAGCATCCGCCGGCAGGAAGAGTAAGGATGAGCGAACACTGGATTATCCTCGGTATCGCCGTGGCAGGATTCTTTTACGTTTCCGGCATAGTGCTCGCCGTGGACGCGGTGATGACGGTTCGCACCTCCCAGGGCTCCATCGCCTGGATCGTGAGCTTGCTCACTTTCCCATACGTGGCGGTGCCGCTGTATTGGGTTTTCGGACGCAGCAAGTATTATGGCTACATTGACGCGCGGCGTACCGAAAGCAAAGACATACAACCGATCATCGATCGGATTGTTCCCGCAATGCCGGAGTTCGTCGTCCATCTCAAAGAAAATCATATGAACTTCCGGGTCATGGAAGAGTTGGCCGCCATGCCGTTCACCCGCTACAACGACGCCGACCTGCTCGTGGACGGCGAGCAGACATTCGCCGCCATCTTCGAGGGCATCGAGTCCGCGCGGGAATACCTGCTGGTTCAGTTCTTTATCATCAAGGACGACGAGCTGGGCCGCGAGTTCCAGGCAGCATTGATGAACAAGGCGAGGTCGGGTGTCCGCGTGTATTTGCTCTACGACGAGATCGGCTGCATTCGGCTACCGGGAAGCTACCTGAGAGAGTTGAGAAGTGCGGGCGTGGATGTGAGCCCGTTCAACACGACAAAGGGAATCCGCAACCGATTTCAGCTCAACTTTCGAAATCATCGCAAGGTGATGATCGTGGACGGGCGCGCCGCGTACACCGGCGGTTTAAATGTCGGCGATGAATACATGGGCCGAAGCCCGGCTTTCGGTTCGTGGCGCGACACACATATTCGCGTTCGGGGTCCGGCCGTTCAGGCGGCGCAATTGGCTTTCATCGAGGATTGGTATTGGGCAACCCACCGGGTGCCGGATCTGAACTGGTCTCCGACACGATCAGATAAGGGGGACAAAAATGTTCTGGTGATCCCCTCGGGTCCGGCCGACGATCTGGAGACCTGTGGGTTGTTCTTCTTGCACGCCATCCATTCGGCAAAAAATCGAGTTTGGATCGCGTCCCCCTACTTCGTACCCGATCCTAAAGTGGTTGCGGCGCTGCAGATTGCTGCGCTGCGAGGCGTGGACGTACGAATTCTCTTACCGGAAAAGGCGGATCATGTTCTGGTATGGCTGTCGTCCTTTTCCTACTACGGCGAGACCGAGCCCTATGGCGTGAGGCTTTTTCGCTACCAGCCGGGATTCCTGCACCAGAAGGTCATGCTCGTCGATGATGACATCGCGGCAGTAGGAACGGCGAATCTGGATAATCGCTCCTTTCGCCTGAATTTCGAAATCACCCTGATGATCGTGGACAAGGAATTCGGTGCGCGCGTGAAGGATATGTTCGAACAAGATTTCGCCAACTCGCGCATGGTCGAGCAGGGGGAATTGGATGCGAAATCCATTTGGTTCAAGTTCGGTGTCGGAGTCGCACGCCTCCTGGCTCCGATTCAGTAGCCGCCAGCGATCACTCAGTCCTGGCTCTGGGCCGCGGGCGCCGTGGGTGTGGCATTGGCATTGATGGCCTGCCTTTGCCGGAGCGCATTCTGCATCGCCAGGCGATCCTGCATATCCTTTTCGAAAGTCAATTTTTTTGTTTGACAGACCGCGGAGGTGCACCCATCGCTGTAATGCTTCGCGCGGCTGCAGAAGCTCGTCTGACAATCCGGATCGATTTGCCTCACGAGCTGACAAAGGCTGCTCGTGCATCCCTGCCATCCGGGATTCGACAGATCTATACGCTTGATGTTCGCGAGATCCCCGGATTCGGTGCTGGTTCGCGGTTGAGTCGTCGTTCCACCCTGCAGCCGGGTCTTGTCCGCATTCTCCCGAGGTGGCTGGCGTGAGGAAAAATGCGTGACACCGTTTTCGTCCACCCACTTGTACATCTTGGCAGCTTCTGCCGCCGAGACAGCCAGAAACGTCGCCAGAATGAATACCGTGAATCGCTGCATGGGAATAATGCCCGAGGAGACCGCCAGGCCGTTCCTGATCCTGATGGACAGAGTATAGAGGCGCATCCTGAAAGCGTCCGGAACAGGAGCACAGCTTGCCGTCGGCGCTTTGATTGCGGAATGCGTTAACCCCTTGATCCGCATGAAAAATAATCCCGGCGTGGCGGTGCGCCGCCATTGTCTGACGATTACTGCCAACGAGGACACATTGCCGGGCTAAATTCCGCGGCAAAATAGGCCGCTACTTCATACAGGCCAGTGAAGCCATCGGAACATATTCATTTAATTCTTCAGGGTAATTCCATGTCTACGACTAAGGATCGACGTCAGCATGTTCGACAGCCGCGGGACGAAAGAGTCGTCGTTCAGATCGTCTCGTCGACGCGCGACACGCTGCCGCCTGGAACGGTCGTTCGGTGCTCGACCAAGGACGTATCCAGCCAGGGGATCAGAATTCAGCTGGAGCAGCAGCTGCCCGAGGGTTTTCTGCTGGAGCTCTGGGTCGAGATCTCCAACCACACCAGCAAGTTCCTTCTCGCCGGCGAGGTCAAATGGTGCCAGGAACTCGACGAAGGTAAGCGCTATCTGATCGGCATAGAGCTCAAGGAAGGAGAGACCGAGGACTTCAAGCTGTGGCAGGAAGTACTTGGCGGTAACGAGACCGCCACGCTGGGCGACGTGCGCGAGGCATAAACCCTCCCTTCGACACTCCCCCCTCGAGACCGCCGGCGCCAGCCCGGGGCCGGCTCCACCAGCATTGAAACTGTTGGCTTGGGCAGCAGTCTATCGGGTATCGTCTCAATATCACCTCCACCGGCGGCAGTCAGGCCGCCGGCTACCGGGTAACCGTATGTACGACCGGCTGACGCGCGCACTGGCGAAGATCGAGCCATTCACGGGACTGGACGGCGAGTCCCTGGCCGAGGTGGCGAGCTCTTGCCATTTCGAACGCTTCGACGCGAAGCGTCAAATCATCGCCTACCAGGACGATTCCGGGAATGTCTTTTTCATCGTTTCCGGAACCGTACGCGTGGTCATCCATTCCCTCTCGGGCAAGGAGATCTCCTACCGGGACCTGGAGGGAGGAGAGATGTTCGGCGAGCTTGCCGCTATAGACGGAGAGCAACGGTCCGCCAGCGTGGTCGCCGTGACGGAAACGTTGCTGGTGGCCATGCCCGAATCTGCTTTCCGGGAGGCCATCAAGATTCACCCGACGGTGGCGGAGGCGGTGCTGCAGCGCCTCACGCGGCTGGTGCGCCTGTACTCCCAGCGGCTCTACGAGATGCGCACCCTGGATGTTCAGAGCCGCATCCGCGCCGAGCTCGTGCGACTCGCCGAGGACTCGCTGGCCGAAGACAACACCGCCACCATTTCCCCGCTGCCCACCAGCGCCGACATCGCGGCGCGGGTCAACACCCGCCGCGAAGCCGTTTCCAGGGAGCTCGCGAGCCTCACCCGACGGGGCCTTATCGAGCGCCGCCAGAAGTCCCTGATGATTCGCGACTTCGCCGGTCTCAATCAGCTGGTGGAATCGATGCTGGGGGAGTGATATCCGGTCGAGAATGGTTCTCTCCGGCGGCCGCCAGAATGGTGCCGATAATGGTGCCGATATTGGGCATTGCCGCGTATTTTGCTCTATATCATTTAGAACTTTAAATATTTCATGTTTCCTCTTGAAATCTTTTGACTAATCCGTAGTCTTGGGATGGCAGAAAACAATAAGGGGGAGGCTCGTGTGGGTCGCCTGAATTTGCAGGTGCTCGAGACGCACACGTGAAGCCAACAGACACGTCGCAGCCGGACTACTTCCACCGCGTGGTGGACTGTCAATGGGCGTGCCCGGCCCATACAGATGTGCCGGAATACATTCGGCTTATCGCCCAGGGCCGATTCACCGCCGCCTATCTCCTCAACCGCGAGTCCAACGTTTTCCCGGGAATTCTCGGCCGCGTCTGTGACCGCCCCTGTGAGCCCGCCTGTCGCCGTGGCCGTGTAGACGCCAAACCCGTCGCCATCTGCCGTCTGAAACGGGTGGCCGCGGACCACCGTGATGACATCACGGATCGCCTGCCGAAGATCCCCCGCAACAAGAACGGCAAGCGCATCGCGCTCATCGGCGCCGGCTGCGCATCCCTCACGGTAGCAAACGATCTGATGCCGCTCGGCTACGAATGCGTCGTCTACGAGTCGTTGAGCCGGACCGGTGGGCTCATGCGCACCAACATCCCGTCCTTTCGCCTGCCCGGGCGGATCATCGACGAGGAGATCGACGCCATCGTCGATTTCGGCGTGGACCTGCGTCTCGACACTCCCGTCGATAGCCTCGAAGCTCTGCTCGACGAGGGCTACGACGCCGTTTTCATCGGCACCGGTGCACCCACGGGGAAGAACCTCGAGCTGCCCGGGCGTGACCAGACCGACAACATCCATATCGGGATTACCTGGCTCACCTCGGTGGCATTCGGACACGTGTACAGTATCGGCGAGCGGGTGCTGATCATCGGTGGCGGAAATACCGCCATGGACTGCTGCCGAACGTCCCTGCGTCTCGGCGGCAAGGACGTCAAAGTGGTGGCGCGAAAACCGCGGCACCTGCTCAAGGCGTCGGACTGGGAGCTCGAGGACGCGGAGGAGGAGCGCATCGAGCTGTTGCTGAACCATTCGCCCGACGCTTACATCATCGAGAACGGCAAGCTCACGGGCATGAAGTTCTCGCGCGTGGAATGGAATGAGGACGAGAACGGACGGCTGAAGTCCACCACGCTGGGCGAGGTGGTGCTTCCCTGTGACGACGTGATTCTCGCAGTCGGTCAGGAGAACGCCTTCACCTTCATAGAGCGGGACATCGGTATCGAGTTCGATGAATGGGACATGCCCATCGTCGATAAAACCACCTTCCAATCCACGCGAAGCAACGTGTTCTTCGGCGGCGACGCCGCATTTGGCCCGAAGAACATCATCTGGGCCGTGGAGCACGGTCACCAGGCGGCGATTTCGATTCACAAGCACTGTCAGGGACAGCCGGTGAGCGATCGCCTTCCTCCGAGCATGCATCTCAGCAGCCGCAAGATGGGCATCCATGAATGGAGCTATAGTAACGACTACAGTTCTATGGTGCGGCGGACGATGCCCCGGGTGGACCTCGAGAAGCGCTTCAAGGAGCTCGAGATCGAAGTGGAGCTGGGATTCACGGTGGAGCAGACGCTGCAAGAGGTCGAGCGTTGCCTGAATTGCGATATTCAGACCGTATTCACCGATGCGTTGTGCATCGAGTGCGACGCGTGCATAGACGTATGCCCAGTCGATTGCCTGACTATCACGTACAATGGCGAAGAAGAAGATCTGCGTAAACGGCTCAAGGTCGCGACACTGGATGCCGACCAGCCGATGTTCGTGTCCGGGTCGCTGAAGCAGACCGGCCGGGTCATGGTGAAGGATGAAAATGTCTGCGTACACTGCGGGTTGTGTGCCGAGCGCTGCCCGACCGCTGCCTGGGACATGCAGAAGTCGACTCTTCGCGTGCCCTATGCCAGCGATGAAGCCGGCGATATCGAGTCATGGAAGCCCTACAAAAAGGCGGGCTGAACGATCTGGTCATCAAGCTCGCCACCGTCAACGGGACGGGATCCGCGAGCGCCAACAGCCTGTTGATGCGGGGCATCTTCCGCATGGGTATCCCGGTCATGGGGAGGAATTTCTTCCCCTCCAATATCCAGGGTCTGCCTACCTGGTTCGAGATTCGCGTCAATCATCGGGGCCATCTGGCGCGTTCTGGCCGCGTCGACGTAATGGTGGCGATGAACGCCGAAACCCATCGTCAGGATCTGGCCGAGGTAAGTCCCGGTGGCACACTCATTTACGATTCCACGTGGCCGCGCGATGCCACCCTGGTCCGCGACGATGTCGAGATTCTCGGCGTCCCGCTCGCCCAGATGTGCAACGACGCCTTTACCAGCGTACGTGCCCGCATTCTGATGAAGAATGTCGCCTATGTGGGGGTGGTCGCGGCGCTGCTCGATATGGACATGGAGGTGTTGAGAGCGCTGCTGGAAGAAACCTTTACCGCCAAGCCGAAGCTCGTAAGTCCAAATCTCGAAGCCGTCGACCTCGGTTTCCAGTACGCGAAGCAGAACTTTCCGTGCCCACTGGCGACACGTCTGAAAAAACTCGATAAGGCCGGAGAGAACATCCTGATCGATGGCAATACCGCTGCCGCTCTCGGATGCGTGTACGCCGGTGCGACGTTTGCCGCCTGGTACCCGATCACGCCGTCCACATCGCTCATGGATGGGTTTCGCGGCCTTTGCGAGCAATTTCGAAAAGACCCGGATACCGGGAAAAACCGTTTCTGTATCGTGCAGGCGGAAGATGAGCTCGGCGCGATCGGGATGACCGTCGGCGCCGGCTGGAGTGGTGCGCGTGCATTTACGTCCACCAGTGGCCCCGGGATCTCGCTGATGAACGAGTTTCTGGGTTTCGCCTATTTCGCCGAAGTGCCGCTGGTGCTGTTCGACGTGCAGCGGGCGGGGCCGTCTACCGGATTGCCGACACGTACCCAGCAATCCGATCTGCTCGCTTGCGCCTTCGCGTCCCACGGCGATACGCGGCATGTGCTGTTGTTCCCGGCAAACCCGGAAGAGTGCTTCCGCCTTGCCGTCGCCGCGTTCGATCTGGCCGAGCGGTTGCAGACGCCGGTGATCGTGATGAGCGATCTGGATATCGGCATGAACGACTGGATGTGTCAGAAGCTCGAGTGGGACGATGGCTACCGGCCGGATCGCGGCAAGGTGCTCGACGCCGACGCGCTCGAGCAGCTGCCCCAGTTTCAACGCTACCTCGACAAGGATGGCGACGGGATTTGCTACCGTACCTATCCCGGCGTGCACCCCAAGGGCGGATACTTTACCCGGGGCTCCGGGCACAATGTGGCGGCCCGTTACACGGAGAAGCCCGACGAGTATCAGGATGGCATGGACCGTCTCACGCGGAAGTTCGAAACGGCGGTCGGGCTGCTGCCGGTCCCGGTGCTGGAGAGCGCCCCACAGACGACCACTTGGGGCGTTATCTCTTTGGGGAGCTGCGACGGGGCTATCCGGGAATCCGCCGAACTGCTGGCCGAAAAAGGCATTCACGTCGACTATCTCAGGCTTCGCGCGTTCCCCTTTGGCGTCGACGTGCAGACGTTTCTGGACGGCCACGAGCGAATTTTTGTCGTGGAACAGAATCGCGATGCACAATTGCGATCATTGCTGACTCTGGAAATGGACGTGGAAAAGGGTCGACTCATCTCCGTCCTCCATTACAGCGGCGTGCCCATCGACTGCACGACGATTTACACGGCGATATACGAGCAGGTCAAGCAGAGCGCCGCGGCATGACATTCATCGCCAAGCCCAGAATCAACTACGCCGGTCAGGCCAGGAATACCCTGGGTCTGACAGTTCACGACTATGAGGGCACGATCTCGTCGCTGTGCGCCGGCTGTGGGCACGATTCCATCAGTGCGGCGCTGATACAGGCGTTCTTCGAGCTCGATATTGCGCCACACAAGGTCGCGAAGTTCTCAGGCATAGGCTGTTCGTCGAAGACGCCTGCCTATTTCCTCAGCGGGGCCCACGGTATCAACGCCGTGCACGGGCGCATGCCCGCTGTCGCCACCGGGTCGAATGCGGTACACAGGAGCCTGTATTGCGTCGGCGTATCCGGTGACGGCGACTCGCTCTCCATCGGCTTTGGCCAGTTTGCGCACGCATTGAGGCGCAACCTGAAAATGCTCTACATCATCGAGAACAACGGAGTCTACGGGCTCACCAAAGGCCAGTTCTCGGCTTCGGCGGATGTCGGTACCAAGGCCAAGAAGGGCGAGGTCAACGAGCAGCAGCCCATCGACCCGGTGGTCACGTCGCTCGGACTGGGCGGCACATTCATCGCGCGTGGCTTCTCCGGCGACAAGGAGCAGCTCGTGCCATTGATCAAAGCCGGCCTGAACCACGACGGGTTCGCGATGCTCGACGTGCTGTCCCCCTGCGTGACCTTCAACGATCACGAGGACTCCACCAAGAGCTATGCGCACACGCGCCAGCACTTTCACCGGGCTATTCGCCTGGATTTTGTCCCTCCCGCGGAGCCCATCAGCGCGCAATCCCTGGAAGGAGAGGTCGTTTCGGTGGAGCTGCACGATGGCAGTCACGTTTTGTTGCGTAGGGCCGGCCAGGACTACGATGCGACCGATCGGTCCCGGGCCTTCGCCTACATTCAGGAGCACCAGCAACGCGGCGAGATCGTCACGGGCTTGCTTTACATCGACGAAGACCGTGGGGATATGCACGCGCTGGCGCACACGATCGATGAAGATCTGATCGATATTCCCTACGAAGATCTGTGCCCGGGGGCGGACGCCCTGGCCGAGCTCCAGAATCGATTCCGATAAATTTAATGGGGACCTAATTTAATGGGGACAGATCTATTTTCCCAAAGGGAAAATAGATCTGTCCCCATTAAAATTGTCCCCATTAAATTAGGTAAATTTACCGCTTCGGAAGCAGCTTCGGTTTGCCGAGCTCGAAGCCTTGCGCGTAGTCGACACCGATTTCACCGAGAGCCGCCAGTATCTCCTTGCTCTCCACGAATTCGGCGATGGTTCGTTTGCCCATCACGTGTCCAATCTCGTTGATGGCGCGCACCAGCTCCCTGTCTATGGGATCCTCGACGATGTCCTTGACGAATACTCCGTCGATTTTTAGAAAGTCCACCGGTAGACTCTTGAGATAAGCGAAGGACGAAAGCCCGCTGCCGAAGTCGTCCAGCGCGAAACGGCAACCGATCCGGCGCAGCACTTCGATGAAGCGCATGGCGCCCGCCAAGTTGGCGATGGCGGCCGTTTCGGTAATCTCGAAGCACACTTTTGAGGGCGGTAATCCTGTCGACGCGAGTTCGGTTGTTACGAAGATCAAGAAATCTTCGTCGGCCAGAGATACGCCTGACAGATTGATCGAGCACAGAAAAAGATTCTCAAGATGACCCGGATTGCGAATCAGCAGGCGAAACGCCTCGCGAACTACCCATCGGTCCAGCTTGACCGACAAGTTGTATCGCTCGGCGGCGGGAAGAAACGCATCCGGTAGCACGATGTTCCCATCCTCGTCGCGCATCCGCAGGAGTAACTCGTAGTGGGTGTCCTCGCGGGCAGAGGCGGATAGTGGCACGATGGGTTGGCGCGCGAGCTCGAATCGATTTTCCTCGAGCGCCGTTTGAATTCGGGTCACCCATCGCATCTCGCCGTGCCGGCGCGCCAGCTCCACGTCCCCTTCATGGTAAATGTGTATGCGATTGCGGCCACGATCCTTGGCCGCATAGCAGGCGGCATCGGCCGCGCTGAGAATGCTGGAGACCGTTTGTCCAAGGCCTTGAATCGGTACGACTCCGATGCTCACGCCGATTCCGAATACCTGCTTCTGCCACGCAAAGCGAAAGTCCTCTATCGTTCGGCGCAGCGCGTTGGCGACACGCTCCGCCACGTGCATGGAGCAATCCTCCAGCAGCACGCCGAACTCATCGCCACCGAGACGCGCCAACGTATCCTGGCTTCGTACCTGCTGCGCCAGCACGCGTCCCAGTCGCCTCAACAGCTCATCGCCAGCTACGTGCCCACAGCTATCATTGATAATCTTGAACTGATCGAGATCCAGATAGCACACGGCGTATTCGCTGCGGCCGCCTTCGGCGGACTTCAACGCGCGCTCGAGACGATTCTCGAACTCACGTCGATTCACCAGCCCTGTCAGTGCATCGTGAGCAGCCTGGAATCGGAGTTGTTGTGAAAGTGCCCGCGCCTCCGTGATGTCTTCCACCGCCGCGAAAACGCGCCGCCAATCGTGTTCATGCGCCTGCGGTAATTCCATGGTTGTACGAATATGAAACCGCGCGCCGTCGAGGCGAGTATCCTCGCTTTCGGTCGTGACTCGCCGTTGACCACTTGTCAGGTTTTGCAGTTCTTCCAGCAATGTCGGCCAGGGCGAGGTACGCAACCGCCTGTGGTGTTCTTCGATGAGCTGCTGCTTGTCGTCGGCGTGATAGATTTTCAGCGTCGCTTCATTGACATCGAGTATTCTGATGCCGGCCCCGGCTCGCGCCAGAAGCTCGGGACGGTCCTGGAAAGCGGCTCCCAGGTCCGTCACACCATCGTTGCGCAGCTCATCAACCAGCGCTTTGACTTGCGACCAATCTTCTTCCCAGAGAGAAATGGGGGCCGCCTCGAACAGGCTCCGGTAGCGCTGCTCGCTCCGCTCGAGCGCTTCCTCCGCTTCCCGGCGTTCCGTCACGTCGATGCGTATGCCGACCAGGTGACCGTCTTCGGTCTGATGATCGCGCGTCTCGATCCAACGTCCGCCCTGAGCGGCCTCGATCGTGGAAATCCCGTTTCTCCACGCGGTGATGCGCTCTTTCACGAATCTCTCGCGATCGTCGCGATCGGGATGAAGACCCGTTCGCTCCGCATAGGTAGCCACCAGCTCGCTGAGCGGCTCCCCGGCATCGAGCAGATCGACGATATCGGGATACATTTCGCGGTAGCGCTGGTTGTGCAGCAACGGGCGGTCTTCGTTGTCGAGCAGGATGAACCCGTCGTTCATGCTCTCGATGGCATTAGTCAGCAGGGACATCGTCGCTTTAGCCTTGGCCTCACTCTGACGAAGCGCCTGCTCTGCGTCCTTTCGGCGACTGATATCCAGTGACACCGTGACGATACCGATCACCTTTCCGGGACGGTCGCGCAGCGGGACCTTGGTCGTCAGGAGGGTGCGCGCGACGTCGTGGACGTCGCGGAACTGCTCCTCGAAATAGGGCAGCGATTCACCCGTTTCGACGATTTTCCCATCGAGACTCTCGGTGTAGGAGCCGTAGACTTCACCCAGCAGCTCTGTCGCCGTCCTGCCAACGGCCTGTTCGGACGTGACGCCGTACAGATCGGCCTGAAAGGCGTTCATCAAGATGTACCGGAAGTCCGTGCCTTTGACATTGACCATCGCCGGTACGGCATCGATGACAGCCTGCAGGGTCTCGCGGCTCTCGCTGAGTGCGGCGGCCCCACTGAGACCGGCAACGCGGGCCCTGCCACGCGTGCTCTGGTCACGCGCATCGTCGGTGCTGTGAACGTCTATGTCGGTGGGCTTTCTCATTCGACGGGCTAGGAAAATTCTAGCACAAGCTCCGATAGGCATTCCGCAGATGCTGCACGGTATTCCCAGCGTAACCGATGCGTAGAATACAGGTAACCGTCGCTTCGGTTGTCCTGCCCGCATCCCGGGCGGAGAGGGCCGGGGTACTTGCCCGTCAGGATGCTATCTTAAAGTACGGCCCCGAGTTTTCGGGGCTGTAAGTCCCGTCAATCAGGAGGGTCGGACGATGGCCTGGCCATGGCTGGCAGCGGCAGCGAAGACCATTCCCTGGGCCACCCTCGTTCGCAGGGCCCCGGACATCATCGATGCGGCGGGCAGCCTTCTGGCTTCTCGAAAGACCGGTCGAGTCGCCGACTACGCTGCGGCCAGGACCGAGTCCCAACTCGACGAGCTCAAGAAGCGGCTCGACAGCCTCGACACGCACGACCAGGAAACGGCGAAGGTAATGAATCAGATCGCCGAGCAGACGCGGGATCTGACCACGGGCATCGGGATTCTCGCGGCGAAGGTACGATTGCTTTCGGTATTGCTGGTCGTGACTACGGTGCTCGCGATAGTCGCCATCGGCATAGCAGCGTCATGATCAAATGACCAATCGCAAAGTTGTTCTGGAGTTTCTGAGGCGTTTCTGTCGCGGTGAGATCGACGGACTGGAGCCGCTGCTGGCCGAGGATCTGCAGTTCTCGGGCCCGTTTCATCACTTCGGTTCCAGATACGCGTACATACAGAGCTTGAAAGATGAGCCGCCGGAGAAATGCGGCTATCGGGTTCTCAGCCTGGCGGAGAGTGGGGAAGACGTATGCGTTTTCTACGAGTATGAGAAAAGTAACCAATCCATAACAGTCGCACAGTTATGCAAGTTCAAAGATCGGAAAATCAGTGAGATCGTTCTCGTATTCGATGGCAGAGGAGTCAGCTAGGCGTCAGCTTTGCTTTTCGAGATACCGCTCGAAGTCCCGAGCTTGCTCCAGAGTATCGATTTCGATGTAGGGATCGTTGCAGAGACCTACGGCGATGCGATAGCCGTGCTCGGTGGCGCGAAGCATCTCGAGCTTTTCCGCGGTCTCCAGGTTTCCCGGCGTCAGCGATGAGAATTTCTGCAGAAATTCCGACGTGTAAGCGTAAAGACCCAGGTGAATGAGCACCGGGGTGGTATCCGACGTGCCGACATCGTAGGCGCCTCCGGAATCGCGAAAATAGGGGATCGGTGCGCGGGAAAAGTAAATGGCATTGCCATTCCTGTCACAGACGAGCTTTACGTCCCCCGGATCCTTGTAGACGTCATCGACGTTGCGCTTGTTGAATTCCGCGTAAGCGTCGATGGGAGTACCCAGGGTCGCCATATCGGCGTCCCCTTCGATGAGCTCCACCAGCCTGCGGATTTGCACAGCCGTCACCAGCGCCTGGTCACCTTGAACGTTGATGACGTTCTCTGCTCGAACGGTGCGATTGGCCTCGGCAATGCGATCGGTCCCACAAGTGTGCGCCGCGTCCGTCATGATAGCCTCGAAGCCGGACTGCGCGAGCAGCTCGCGAAGACGCTCATCGTCGACGGCAAAGTAGAGAGGGATCTCCGGCACCTCATCGCGTATCCGCTCCGCAACCCACTGCAACACGGGCTTTCCGTGTATCGCGTGCAGCATCTTTTCGTGCAGACGGGTGGAAGCGAGTCTGGCGGGGACGAGAATCGCGGTCTTCATGTGGGTCACGGCGGCTATCGTGGCCGGCGCATCAAACGACACTCATCCGAGCACTGACTTCATTCTCTCCACGCGCTCGGCGAGTGCCGCCTCGTCCCAGGAGAGCTTGATCAGCATACAGATCGTGCGACCCATGACCGCGTCGGATTTGGACAAATCCCGGTCCGCCCAGTCTTCACCGTAGCCGAGCTTGTCCGGCGCGAGCGCGCCCGGGCTCTTCATATGCTTCAAGTGCTCCCAGCGGCGATGGTAGTGCCAGTTGTTGTCGTACCAGTAGAAGCAGCCGTCGACGCCTGCCACCGCCAGGTCTTTCGCGGCTTGCCGGGCTTCCTCCTCGGTGGGTAAGAAGAAACTCAAGAATGTCGCCGAGTCGCCATCCGCGTCGGGCAGGTCGCGAAAGGAGACGCGGTTGAGGCCGGTGAGCCCGTCTTTGATGTAAGCCTTGTTGGCACGCTGAATCTCGAGCATTCGGTCGAGCTTCCTCAACTGCGCAACGCCCACCGCTGCGTGCAGCTCGCTGATGCGATAATTGGTGCCGATATGGGGATGCCCTTCGGTGCCGCGATCGGCCCCCACATGGTCGTGGCCGTGGTCGGTATAAGCCTGAATCACCTCATAGATGTCCCGGTCATCGGTAATTATCCCACCGCCCTCACCGCAGGTGATGGTCTTTACATAGTCGAAGGAAAAGCAGCCGACTTTACCGAAGGTGCCGAGCGCCTTGCCCTTGAAGTGCGCGCCCAGAGCCTGAGCCGCGTCTTCTATGAGCACCACTCCACGCTCCTTGCACAGGGCCGCCAGCGCATCGATGCGCGCCATGGATCCACACATGTGCACCACCAGCACGGCTTTCGTCTTGTCGGTGATGGCCGCCGCAACCGCCTCCGGATTCAAGCACAGTGTTTCGTCGATGTCGGCGAACACCGGCACCGCCCCGGCCATGAGGATCATCTCGATGTCGGCGACGAAGGTAAAGGGCGCGACGATGACCTCGTCATCGGCGCCGACGCCGCAGGCTGCCAGGGCCGTGGCCACGGCCGCCGTGCCGCTGGAGCACACGTGGGCGTAGCCGGATCCCAGGCGTTCGGCGAGTTCCTTCTCCAGCGTCAGCGCCTTCCAATGGCCGTCGCGTGCGCCGTCGAAGCCGTAGCGCATGAGCACGCCGGAATCGAGGACATCCTGGATCTCGCGGCGCTCCTCTTCTCCGAATATTTCGAAACCTGGCATGCTGAACCCCGTTGGAAGAAACCGAGCGCCCGTGCGCGGCGGCTATTTTAGACGCCGTGCACCCCTGTTACTACGGTAACTTGAAGAACGGTGCCTCGACCATCAGCTTGTTTTCCTGGGACACCAGATTTCCCGCTTCGGCGCTCATCCCCAGATACTCGATCCACTCGGGATCCGCCTGCATGGCGGCACGCTTCTCGGCGCGATCGGCAGCATCCGCATACACCCAGATGTGCACGAAGCTGTTCACCGGTCCGGTTTCCGTGATGCCGTAGAACAACGGTTTGCCCAGGTGGCGTTGTTGTGCCGCCAAGCCGTGCTTCTCATAGAGCGCCATGTGCCTGGGCAATGTCCCGGGTTTGCAGGTGTAGGTACGATGGTCGAACAGCATTCGGAATCTCCCTTAAGACTTGGTCTCTTCTGGTAATCGCGCCTCTACGCCGCTGAGGCGCTCGTACGCTTTGATGACGGCCGTGCAGCTTTCCTCGGCGTGCCCCATGATGGCCGCGAGGGCGTAGGTTTGGTGAACCGCGCTGGCCATGAAGGCGGGCAGGCCGGCGTCTTCCAACCACTCCACATAGTACCCCACGTCTTTCATGGCGTTGGCGAGGGACATCAACGGCTCGAAATCACGCTGCAGCGTCGAACGACCGTAAAGATCCATCATGCCGCTCTTGCCGCCGGCCGACGAGATGATGTCGATCACCTGGGTCATATCGAGACCCTCCTTGGCGGCGAGGGCAAAGCCCTCGCACCACGATGCCACGTTGGCGAAGGCGATGAAGTTGTGAATGAGTTTCAACTTTATGGCATGGGTCAGCGGGCCGACATGAAAAACGTTTTCCGCGTAACAGTCGAACAGCGGCCGCAGCCTCTCCAGCAACTGTGCCGAGCCGCCGTAGAGCACGTTGACTTCGCCGCGATCCGCGTGCATGGGTGTGCGCGTCATCGGCGCCTCGGCGAACTCGGCGCCGGTTGCGCGAACCGCGGCATCGAGCCGCGTGATGCTGTCCGGATTTGTGGTGGTGTGCTCGACGACGATCTTTCCCTTGCCCAAGTGCTCGAGCACGCCCAGGATTACGGACTCGCTGTCGTCAGCCGTGTTGACGCACACCATGAGCACATCGCAGGCGCACGCGAGGTCGCTCATGGATTTCGCCGCCCGCGCGCCGCGTCCGACGGCGGTTGCCACCACCTCTGCCCGCTTGTCCAATACCGACACCGGCACGCCGTGGGCGAGCAGGTTCTTGACGAGCCCGCCGCCCATGCCGCCCAAGCCGACAAACCCAACCGCGCCTGAGTACGCCATTCCCTCCTCCCTCTCTTTCAGCGGTGTCTTACCTTATCCGGTAGCGTTCGACGGCGCCCGGGTCGAAGGTGAAACCGAGTCCGTTCCCCTCCGGCATCGCCATGCGGCCGTCGACCAGTCTCATTTGCTCCCTGTACAGGCATTGGAACCACGGCATGTGCTCCAGATAGACACAGTTCGTCGTAGAACCGGCGATGCTCAGGCTCTGCTCGGTGAAAATGTGCGTCGATATCGGCACGTCATAGGATGACGCCAGATTCGCCACGCGTCGGAATTCCGTGAGTCCGCCGATGCGCTGAAGATCGGGCATCAGTATGTCCGCCGCCTTCGCCTTCAACATGTCGCGCATGCCGTAACGTGTGTACTCGGTCTCGCCGGAAGCAATGGGCGTATCCAACGCCGCCGCGATCGCCGCGTGGCCTTCCAGGTCCCAGGCAGGCACAGGCTCTTCGAACCAGTCGAGTCGGAACTCTTCCAGGCGTCTGCCGAGGCGCAGGGCGTGACTCACGGTGAAACCCTGATTGGCGTCGGCCATCAGCGCCACATCCGGACCGATGGCCTCGCGCACGGCCGCGACCCGCTCCACGTCCTCGTCCATGCGTTTTTTACCGACCCGAATCTTCATGGCGCGGAAGCCCTCGGCGAGGAAAGCGTGCGCCTCCTCCACGAGCTCATCGATGGAGAGCGACAGCCACAGGCCGCCGCTGGCGTAAACGTCGATCGCGTCGCGGCATGCGCCGAAGAGCTTGTAGAGTGGTTGCCCCGCGGCTTTACCGATGAGATCCCAGCACGCGGTGTCCAGACTCGAGATGGCGAAGATACTCACTCCCTTGTGGCCGAAGAAGTTGATGTCCCGCCACATGGCTTCCCATATTCCCTCCACATCGAAGGCGTCTCTGCCGACTACGTGAGGCGCCAGGCTCTCGATCATCGCCTGCAGTATGTCCAGGCGCGCAGCATTCATGGTGAAGTTATAAGCCTCACCGCCGAACCCTTCGTCGGTATCGAGATAAACCAGCACGCAGCCCACGGTTCGCACGTCGTGGATGGCGGTTCGTATCGGTTTCTCCAGGGGGATTTCCACCTGGACACATCGCAGACCGGTGATCTTCATGGGAGGACCCTGTCAGAGAGTTGAGAATCTACGTTTCGATGTGCGCAGGCTTTCCCTCGACGCCTTCGTAGAGGATCCCCTGGCGCAGCTTCATGACGCGGGCGTGCTCGTCGAGGGCACTGGCATCCATGTCGTGCTGGGGTGGCTTCTCGAGGACGAAGTTTCCGAAACGGTCTTCGCCGCGTACCAGCATGGCACTGTCGCGCTCGCCGTTGAGTTGGCGCACGTGGGGGGCGATGTAGCGTAGTGCAACGCCGATGCGCCGATCGTCGGCCCGATTGGCCTCGGACGCGTGCAC
>CAXMNG010000219.1:0-3263 GCA_964194585.1 Salibacteraceae bacterium
AACTGTGGGGATCGTGGCGTCAAAAATGCGTGAAAAGGTGTTAGCGTGTAGAATCCCCCGGCGTTTTCGCACTTCCTGACCTCCACCATGAACAGCCTCGTAATCAACGTGCTCGGAGGCCTGGAGATCCAGCTGGTTGGAATCGATTCGCCCCTCGCGCTCTCGACGCGCAAGAGCAAGGCTCTACTGGCCTACCTCGCCTTGTCGCCGGGTCTGACCCGCTCGCGAGAGCACCTCGCCACTGCGCTGTGGGGCCGGAGCGCGGAGGAGCAGGCCCGCGCGAGCCTGCGTCAGACGCTTTCGAGTCTACGCAGGGTTTTACCGAGCTCTCGGAGCGCGATCGTCAATACGGACGCGTACGCGGTCTGGCTCGACGCGCAGTCAATCCAGGTCGACGCCCACCAGTTCGAACGACTGGCCGCCGAACGATCGTCCGAATCTCTGGAGCGGGCGGTCGCGGTCTATCGTGGCGACCTGCTGGACGGCTTTAGCTTGCGCGAGGAGAGCTTCGAGAATTGGGCTGTAAGCGAGCGGCGCAGACTTCGAGAGCTCGCGCTGCAGGCGTTCTCGGACCTCCTTAGTCACTACGCCAGAAACGAGCGGCTCGAACCGGGAATACAGATTGCGGAGCGATTGCTGTCAATGGATCCGCTGCAGGAATGGGCGCACTGCGCTCTGATGCGGTTGTATTCGCGATCCGGCCGTCGCGAAGCAGCACTTCGACAGTATCAGGAGTGCACGCGCATCCTGGATCGCGAGCTCGGGATCGCACCGGCTGAGCAGTCCCAAAGGCTCGCCGCCGAAATTGGTCGCGAAACTGATTCGCCAGTATCGCTGGTCACGACACCATCCGCCGAGGCTCCGCGCAGCGAGCCATCTCCGGCTTTGCCTGCGGAGCGCAAACAGCTCACCGTGTTGTGCGCGCGCATCCGTGAGGTCGTCGATGGTTCGGACCCCGAAGCAACGCTCGAGCGCGTGGATCCCGTCCTGGAGGCAATGGCCGATGCCATCGGGCGCTTTGGAGGTACGATCAGCCACATCAGAGGCGACGGCGTAACCGCCTTGTTCGGTGCACCTCAAGCGCACGAGGACCACGCGGTGCGTGCCTGCTACGCCGCGCTCGCCATGCGAGACACTTTTCCGTCGAACCCGGCGCTGGATATTCGAATCGCGATCCATTCCGGCGAGGCGGTGGTACGGACGATCGGTGACGAGCACTCGAGACACTACGACGCGGTGGGTCCCGTTGCTCAAATTACGGAACACATCGGCGCGGTCATCGATCCAGGCGAAATCGGGATCACGGCCGAAGTTAATCGACGCACCGAAGGATTTGTCGAGATTGCAGCGCTCGGGGAGAGGTCGCTCGAGGGTGTCGCGGTTCCGATCGAGTTGTTCGTGCTTCGAGCCAGGTCGCCGCTGCGATCGCGCTGGGAGGTCCGATCGGCGCGAGCGCTAACACGTTTCATTGGGCGAGACGCCGAGATGGCCCGACTCGGCGAGCTGCTCGAACGTGCCGCGAGTGGCTCGGGTCAGGTAGTGGCAGTCATGGGCGAGCCGGGAATAGGAAAATCCCGGCTGGTGCACGAGTTCCTCGATTCCCCGTTCATAGCCGGCTGGACCGTGCTCGAAACCGGCACCACGTCGCATGACACGAGCGCCACCTACCTTCCGATCGCCAATCTATTGCGTGCATGGTTCGATATAGGCGAGCGCGATACTCAGTCGAAATCAGCCGAGAAGCTGCGCGCCGGCGTACGCGCAATCGATGAAGCGCTGGACGCGATGCTCCCCCCGCTTTTTGCGCTGCTGGACCTTCCGGTGGACGACTTGCACTGGTCGACCCTCAGTCCCCCGCAGCGGCGCCAGAGTACGCTGGAAGCCGTCAACGCCGTGTTGATCCGTCATAGTCATGCTCGACCCATAATCGTGGTGGTCGAGGATCTGCATTGGACGGACGTCGGCACTCAGGCGGTGCTCGAGCACTTGGTCGAGAACGTTGGCGCGTCCCGCGTAGTTTTGTTGTTTACCCATCGGCCCGAGTACCGGCACGAATGGTTAGTTAAGACCTATTTCTCCCAACTGCGCCTGAATCCGCTCAGCGCGGAGAACTCGGATCGATTGTTGAGTGTGTTGCTAGGCGAGAATCCCGAACTCGAGCGACTACGCAGACGTTTGATCGAGCGAACCGAGGGAACGCCATTATTCGTCGAAGAGTCGGTGCGCGCGTTGGTCGAGATCGGTGCGCTCGTAGGCAGGCAGGGTGCGTTCCGTTTGGGCCAGCCCATCGAGAGTTTCGAAATTCCTTCCACGGTGCAAGTCGTGCTCGCAGCGCGCATCGATCGGCTCCCTGCGAACGCGAAAGAGCTGCTGCAAACGGCGGCGGTGATCGGAAAGGATGTTCCGGTCAAACTCCTCGAGGCCATCGCCGACGTCGAGGAAGGGAGGCTGGGCGAGCTTCTGGACACGCTTCAGAGCGCAGAGTTTCTGTATCAGACTCGTTTGCTGTCGGATCCGGAATTCACGTTCAAACACGCGCTCACCCATCAGGTTGCGTATGAGACGGTGCTCAAGGAGCGTCGTCGAGCAGCGCATGTGCGGCTGGTCGGCCTGATCGAAGAGCTCTATGCCAACCGGCTCGAAGAGCAGGTCGAGCGACTCGCGCACCACGCGCTCGGTGGCGAGCTGAGGGACAAGGCCATTCATTATCTATTCCGCTCGGCGAGCAAGGCGATTCAGCGCTCGGCCCACCAGCAGGCTATCGAGTATCTCGAGCGAGGGCTCGAGCTCATCGCATCGCTGCCCGACTCGCAGGTGCGGCTCCGGCAGGAGCTCGACTATCAGAAAGCCCTGGGTGTTACGATGATGGCCGCGAAGGGCTGGGCGGCCAAGGAGGTATTGGACGCCTACACGCGTGCGCGCGTGCTGTGCGAAGAGCTCGGCGATGAGCGCGAGCTGTTCATCGCGCTCCGCGGACAGGGTCAATACCACATGATTCGCGGCGAATCTCGGGTCGCACGCGATTTGGGGGATCGCTGTTTCGACCTCGCAGCCGGGTCCGAAGATGTCGGCGTGCACATCGAGACTCACCACCTGTTCTGGACAAACAGCTTTTTCATGGGAGACTACGCAAACGCCGAACTGCATTGTGGCAAGGGGGTTGATTTATACGAAAGCGATCGAGATCACGCGCTGACATTTGTTTATTCCGGCCATGACCCGGGAGTATGTTGTCGCAGCTTCTCGGCCCTCATTCAGTGCCT
>CAXMNG010000220.1:0-8506 GCA_964194585.1 Salibacteraceae bacterium
CTTGGGGCATGAGTCCTCACGCCCGTGAGTGCGGCCGACAAGTTAGAATTGCCTTCCATGGCAAGTGTCCATCCCTGTTGTAATCGACTCAACTGCCGGTAGATTCAGCTGGACGCGGCCTTCGTGGACTCCCCGCGGGATTTTTCGTCTTGGATGCGCCGATAGATCTCTTCTCGATGCACGGCGAGCTTTCTTGGGGCTTCGATTCCGATCTTGACCTGGCCGCGCGCTACTCCCAGCACCGTCACGGTCACGGAATCACCCACGCGGATGGACTCACCCATTTTCCTGCTTAAGACCAACATGACTCCTCCAATGGATTCACAATGACGAGAATTAATTCGGGGCCGTTGAATCCCGTGTTAACTGGCGTCGTCCTCATTTCCCAGATCGACCGGTGATTCTTCGGTGCCGACGTGTACCGTTTCGATGCGAAGTCCGTTTCCGATTTCCATCAACTTGTCGCGGGCCCCATCAGCGTCCTGGGAGTTCAGTGCTTGCAGTGCCTCGTTCACTAGAGTGACGGTTCTGGTCAATGGCAGATCGACACGAGTGTATGCCAGTGGAACGTCCAATAAATCGAGCGCGGCGACAATTGCTTCGTGATCGATCATTTCAAACTCACGGAGAATACTGTCCGACTTCTCTTGCACGAAACTGGTGGGATCCGCATCATCGAGCACACGTACTTCCGAGTGAACCAGAATGAAGTCTCTCGTGTGCGGTAATTCGAATTTTATCTTGTCCAGCAGAGATTGCGCTACGGTGACATCCTTTTTTGCCTCTTCGGCATTATCGTTCGCGATCTCGGTAAGGGCAGCTTGGAGATTACCGAGTGCGCCGCGCCCGTAGGCGGCGTTGATGGCCCACTGCTCGGGGAGCCTGCGGTCGTCCACGATCCGCACCTTGTCGGTCGCCTCGGAACCCGCGTTCGGTATCCGGCTGTTGATTGCCGAGCTTCCGATCGCCACCGCGCTGACGGCAATACCGGCGGCGATGCCGATTAGAAGCCGCTTGTGATGTTTTGCCATTGAATAACTCCTGTGCAAGAACACGGTGGACGCGGAACGACTCTGCGAGCGTCAGGCGAGGATGATAGGGGTGTGGCGGTTACTGGCCCGTGTCCCGGGCATTAATTCGATGTCATGACCGCGAACGACCGCGAATTTCTCAGTAGCAGTTCGTTTCCAGCAGAGGGTTGCCGGCGAGCACGCGCTCGTAGCCCAACCGCGTCAGATTGAGAGTGCGATACTCGCCGAATTGGATTAGCTCACTGAGAGCACGTCCTACGGCAGGCGACTGCATGAGGCCGTGTCCCGAGAAGCCGGTGGCAACCAGAAAGTTTTCGACTTCCGGCACATGGCCTAATATCACGTTCTCGTCCAGCGTGTTGAAATCGTAGTGGCACGAGTGGGCATTCGTGACCTTGATGGCTTCGAAGGCCGGCACGCGTTCGGCGAGCGCCGGCCAGATGATTTCATCGAAAAGGCCGTAGTCGATATCGAAATCGGTAGTTGGTGGGTCGCGTTCCGGCGGCGGCGCAACGGTTGCAAGATAGCGCTGCCCCTCATAGCGAAAGGCGACACCGTTCGGCAGGATCACCTGCGGTGTATCGCCGATCTCCTCCCGGCATTCGAATACGAAGGCGCAGCGCTTTCGGGGTTCCACGGGCAACTGAATCCCCAACTGGGCTGCCAGGCCCGTGGCATCGCGTGCGCCCGCCGCGTTCAATACCACACCAAGGGTGAGCGAACGGCCGCTGCGCAACACCAACTCACTGACGCGATTCTTTCGGCTCCGGAGCTGGTTGACTTCGTCAGTGATGACCGTCACTCCCAGGGAAATTGCTTTTCGCCGAAACGCCTGCAGCAGCGAGTAAGGGTCGAGCCAGCCTTCATTCGAGAGACCCAGGGAGCCTCCGGCGAGTCCCTGGGTGGCGAGCCACGGGAAGCGTACAGTCAAATCGTCGTTCGTCTGGTAGGCGATATCGGCGCCCAGCTGCCGCTGAAGCGCGTGATTGTCCTGCATGAGCGCAAGGGTGTCGGGTGATGCCAGAATCAGATAGCCGCGCTCCTTGAAATCGACCACTGGCGCCTCTCCATCGACGGAAAGATATTGTCCGATGTTCTTGACGAATTCGGCGCCGAACAACCCTATGCGAATGTTTTCGGGGGTCGAAAACTGTTGTCGGATGCCGCCGGCGGAGCGTGCCGATGGCGCGTTGGCGTAGGTGGGATCCCGCTCGACGACGAGCACCGAGCCGTCGAATTTTCCTGCAGCGAGAAAGTAGGCCGTGGCACAGCCGGTCAGCCCGCCACCGATGATGATCACATCGTAGGAATCAGTCACTTCCCTCTTCGGCTTTCAAACCCCCGGACCTGCCGGAGTTACCCTTCCAGAGGGATTCTAAGTCGCAGCCGCTGCAACATCTAGCGGGTCCAGTCGAGAGAATGTGGCGCATTGCTCACTCTTCATCGATCCCGCTTTCCCCAACGACACGCTTTGGATAAAGTGGCGGCTGCTCTGACGAAAATGCAGGCATGAGCCAGAAAGTACTGATCGTCGTCCACCAGGAAGAGTCCACGCCAGGGCGCGTGGGCGAGTTCCTGACGGCGCGCGGCTATTCCCTCGACCGCCGCTGCCCGAACCTGGGCGACCCCCTACCCACGGATCTTTCAGGATATGCTGCCAGCGTCGTATTCGGCGGACCTATGAGCGCAAACGACGACCACCTGCCCGGGATCCGCGCCGAGCTGGAGTGGCTCGAGAAGTACGCCCTCCCCAGCGGCCGCCCATTGCTGGGGATCTGCCTGGGCGGTCAGCAAATCGCACGCGTGCTTGGCGCCCGTGTGGGAAAACACCAGGACGGATTGGTGGAGATCGGATACTACGAGGTGGTGCCCACGGAGTCGGGTGGCGATTTTCTCGAGAGCCCCACGGTTTTCTACCAGTGGCACACCGAAACCTTCGAGATCCCCGACGACGCGGTGCATCTCGCCCACAATGAAAATTTTACCGGCCAGGCCTTCCGTTACGACGGCTGCACCTACGCCATCGAGTTTCACCCGGAGATGACCCGGGAAATGGTCGACAGCTGGTGCCGATCGGAAGGCGGCTCACCGAAGCTCGGACTGCCCGGCGCGCAACCCCGCGAGGCCCACCTCGAAGGCTACGTGCGCTTCGCGGCGGAAACGGATCGTTGGTTGGGGCGTTTCCTCGACCAGCGCTTTCTGGTCGAGGAAACGGAATAGAACCAGACACAGTCGGGTAACTGTCGTCATCGTTCAGACTTCTATGCTCACCGTCCCTGCATCGATCTCCAATCCCACTGCTGTTGCATAGCGCGACAGCGCGCATTGCACGGCACGCCGTTCCCGTGGCGCGACCGCGCCCTTTCCTCCACTTGACTCGTAACGACAGGAAAGCACCCGCAAGTTTCGGGCTTTGCGCTCGGCCTTCAGATCGACGCGCGCTATCAATCGATCTCCGGCGAGCACCGGCAGACAATAGTAGCCGTAATGGCGTACCTCGGCCGGCTTGTAGATTTCCAACACCTGGTTGAAATCGAATAGAAGCCGTACCCGCTCCCGATCCCACAGAACCGGATCAAAAGGAGACAGCAGAACGCCCCGGTCACGGCGCGGTCTGGCGCCGTCGAGTTCGGCGGCAAGGTCAAGATCTTCCGGGCGCGCCCAGCCGGACAAGTCCCGTTCGGCTCCGTGCACCGTGCACGGCAAGATTCGGCCGCTCTCCACCAAGCGTTGCAACGATTCCGCCACCCGATCGCGACAGTTGACCAAGCGCCAGGTCGCCGACAGCGTTCCGGTGGTGGCCCACCCGTGCCCTTCCAGGGCCTTCGACAGCAACATGTCGAAGGCTTCCTCGTCGCTGGCGCCGTTGCCGCGGAAAGCGTCGGGGATGACGCGCTCGGGCAGGTCGAATCTTCTGTGGAAGTGGCGCCGGCTCGCGATGGCGAGCTCCCCCGAGAACCACAAAGCCTCGGCGATGCGTTTCGAAAGCTTGAAATCCCACCAACCCTGGCCGCCGCTGCCCTCCAGTTCCACGGATCGAAAGGCTCCCTCCTGCTCCACCCGCCGCATGATTTCCGCGACCATCCGCGGGTGCTCGCCCAGCAAATCGCCCCGCCACGGATGCACCTTGAAATCACGGCGCCGAAAGGCGAAACAAGGGTACAGCGCCATGGGCATCCAGCAGGCCTCGTGTCCCCAATACTCGAACAGCGGCTCGCCGGGCGTCAGCAATTCCTCGCCGAGGCTCGCGTCAAAATTCTCCAGGCGCGAGGCAAGGACAATGGAATGGGTACGCGCGCCGGCCACGGAGACGGAATCCAGCTGCAGGTACCCGAATCGCTCGATGATGCTGTGGCACCGGGTCCGAGCACGCAGACCTTTCCCCGCCGCCCGGACGGGCAAGCCGGTAATCTCGGGTTTCAACAGCCCCCCGCGGGCGAGCGCGAGCCGCCGCGCCTGTCGTACACTCAAGCTTTCCATGCCGACAACTGAAGTTGGACGCCTCTGGTTGTTCTAATTCGGTGCCCTGATACCGATCTCACGACGGAGCACGTCGACATGATACTGCATGATGCAACCATCTATCTGGCGGCCGCGATCGTCGCGGTTGTTCTCGCCCGCAAGCTCGGCTTCGGCTCGGTTCTCGGCTACCTCTTCGCTGGTGTGCTGATCGGTCCCTGGGGCCTGCGCCTCATAACCGACGTGGATAACATTCTGCACTTCGCCGAATTCGGCGTCGTCTTTCTTCTGTTCATCATCGGACTGGAGCTGAAACCCTCCCGCCTCTGGGTTCTGCGCAGGTCGGTATTCGGACTCGGTAGTCTGCAGGTTCTCGTCACCGGCACCCTCCTCACCGGAGTCGCCCGCTGGTTCTCCCTGGAGTGGGGGACGGCATTCGTGGTGGGCTTCGGCCTCTCGCTTTCCAGCACCGCCTTCGTGCTCCAGATGCTCGCCGAGAAGAAGGAGCTGACCACTCCCCACGGCCGCGCCGCCTTCGGCGTGCTGCTGTTTCAGGATCTCGCCGTGATCCCGCTGATCGCTCTGGTGCCGTTGCTGGCGAGTGGAAGCTCGAGCATGGGAACCACGATTCACTTCGACGAGGTACTGAGAGCACTGCTGGTTCTGGTGGGCTTCGTCATCGGCGGTCACTTTCTTCTTCGCCCGGTGCTGCGACTGATCGCGTCTGCGCGGATACACGAGATATTCACCGCCGCGACCCTGCTGGTGGTGCTGGGCGCCGCGGTACTGATGGATTCACTGGGACTTTCCATGGGGCTCGGGGCCTTTCTCGCCGGCATGCTGGTCGCAGACTCCGAGTATCGCCACCAGATGGAAACGGACATCGCGCCGTTCAAAGGTCTCCTGCTCGGTCTGTTTTTCATTGCCGTTGGAATGTCGGCGAACCTCGGCCTGCTGGTGCGTGAGCCGGTAGTGATACTTAGCATTACCCTCGGACTCATCGTGCTCAAGGCTGCGATCATCATTCCCCTGGCACGGCTGTTTCGCGTCGAATGGCGCACCGCGCTCACGCTCTCCGTGGTCCTCGCCCAGGGAGGGGAGTTTGCCTTCGTGCTGTTCCACCTTGCCTTCGCCGAGGGCCTGTTATCCGAGCTCATGACCAGTCGATTGATACTCGCCGTGACCCTTTCGATGGCGGCAACGCCGTTGCTCTATCTGCTGAACACCAGACTGTCGAAGTCTGCGATGCCGAAGAAGGACGAACGTCCCTACGACGAGATGGACGACAGGGATCATCAAGTCATCATCGCCGGGTTCGGGCGCTTTGGTCAGATAATCGGCCGAATTCTCGCAATGCGCAAGATTCCTTTTACCGCGTTGGAGGCTAGCCCGGACCAGGTGGATTTCGTAAGGCGTTATGGCAAAAAGATCTATTATGGCGACGCGGCGCGGCTCGACCTGCTGCGATCCGCCCATGTAGACAGAGCCAAAGTGTTCGTTCTCGCTCTCGACGATGTCGAAGTATCCGTCAAGATCGCCGAGACCGTGAAGCACCATTTTCCGGGCCTGCATCTCGCTGCCCGCGCCCACAACCGACAACATGCCCTGCGACTCATGGAGGTCGGTGCGGATTTTATTATCCGCGATACGCTGCTATCGAGTATCTTTCTGGCCGGTGAGGTCCTCAAGGACATCGGGCTCTCTCCCGGAGAGGCTGATGCCGCTACTTCGTTCTTCTTGAAGCACGATACCGAGACGCTGTCGAAGCAGTATGCGATTCACCAGGATGAAGACGCGCTGATCCAGTCGGCACGGGATGCGTCCGAAGAGCTCCGCGAGTTATTCAATTCCGATGCCGATGCCGATGTATAGCCGAAGGATGTGGTGGCGTTCGGATCGTAAATTGTGCAACGATGCTGCAACAAGGAGATCTCCATGGCCAATCACCTGGACAAAGAGACGAGCCCCTATCTACTGCAGCACGTAGAGAATCCCGTGGACTGGCATCCATGGGGAGAGGGGGCTCTGGGTCTGGCGAAGACGGAAAACAAACCCATCCTGTTGAGCATCGGCTATGCGGCCTGCCATTGGTGCCACGTGATGGCCCATGAATCCTTCGAAGACGATGAAACGGCTCAGCTGATGAACAAGCATTTCATCAATATCAAGGTGGATCGCGAGGAGCGGCCGGATCTGGACAGTATATATATGAGTGCCGTCACCGCGATGACGGGGCATGGCGGTTGGCCGATGACCGTCTTTCTCACTCCCGAGGGCCGGCCGTTCTACAGCGGCACCTATTTTCCCAAGGAACCACGCCACGGCATGCCGAGCTTTCGACAGATTCTGGTCGGTGTTGCGGATGCGTGGAAGAACCGGCAAGACACGGTGCAGGAGGGCGCCGAGCAGATCACCCAGCATGTTCAGCAGACGGTTGCGGTGAGCGCGCCCGTCGACGCACTCGACACGGACATACTTACTTCCGCGGTGAATGATCTGAAGCAGCGATTCGATCGCACCTGGGGCGGGTTCGGGCAGGCACCAAAATTTCCCCAACCCATGGGGATCGAGTTTCTGTTGCGCGAGAGTCTGCGCGGCGGCGACGACGAGGCACTCAGTATGGCGGAGTTCACCCTGCTGCGAATGGCCCAGGGAGGAATGTACGATCAGATCGGCGGCGGCTTCGCCAGATACTCCGTCGACGAGCAGTGGCTCGTGCCGCACTTCGAGAAGATGCTGTACGACAATGCGCAGCTCGCCAGAGTCTATCTTCACGCTTGGCAGCACACCGACAAACCACTCTATCGCCGCATTGCCGAGGAGACCCTCGACTACGCGTGCCGTGAGATGCGTCACGGGGACGGTGGCTTCTACAGCAGTCAGGATGCTGATAGTGAGGGCGTGGAAGGGAAATTCTACGTCTGGTCGGCCGACGAGGTTCGCAGCATTCTCGGTGATGATGCACCGCCGTTCATGCAAATGTACGACATCACCGACAGCGGGAACTGGGAGGGACATAACATCCTGCGCCTGAGTAGTCGGGCGTCGGATGTCGCTGACCAATCCGGCCTCGACGAGGCGGAACTCGAGAGCACGATCGCTTCCGCGCGTCGAAAGCTCTACGACGTGCGGTCGAAGCGCATATGGCCGGGGCTCGACGACAAGGTGCTGACCGCCTGGAACGGACTGATGCTGGCGGCGTTCGCCGAGGCTGCGCAAGCGCTCGACAGAACGGATTACAGGGACGTCGCAACCGCCAACGCCGAATTTCTGTACGCGAACATGCGCGCGCAGGATGGCCGCCTGCTTCGCACCTGGAAAGCGGGCTCGGAAGCCAAATACAACGCCTATCTGGAAGACTATGCCTTTCTCACCGAAGGGTTGCTGGCCCTTTACCAAACCACGTTCGACAAGCGCTGGTTCCAGTGGGCGCGCGAGCTTGCGGATGCGATGCTGGCGCATTTTTCCGACGTGGAGGACGGTGGCTTCTACGACACCCGGGATGACCACGAGCAGTTGATACATCGTCCCAAGGATATTCAAGACAACGCGATCCCCAGTGGCAACGCGATGGCAGCCCATGTGCTCCTGAAACTCGGCCTTCTCACCGGTGAGCCGACCTATTGGGATACGGCGGAGCGTGCGACGAGGAGCGTCGGCAAGCTCATGGCCCAGTATCCATCGGGCTTTGGCGAATGGCTCAATGCGGCGAGTCTCGTCATGGGCGAATCCCGGGAGATCGCGCTGATTGGCGACGAAGAGCAGATTGCACCGCTGCTGAGCGTAGTCCGCACGGGTTACCGGCCATTGCAGGTGGTGGCCGCCGGCGCGGGGAACAAAGATGCGATCATCCCCCTGCTGGCCAACCGCCCGCAAGTGAACGACTCTGGAACCGCCTACGTGTGCCGGCGGTTCGTCTGCGAGAGACCTGTCACCGATCCGCAGGAACTGGCTGCCCTGATGTAGGAGCGTGATGAATGGGGACAAGCTTTTTCAATGGGGTCAGACTCGATTGA
>CAXMNG010000221.1:0-7376 GCA_964194585.1 Salibacteraceae bacterium
TGCCGCCGGTACGGCTGCCGCATCCACGCCTACGTCCTGATGACGAACCACGTGCATCTGCTGATAACGCCGGATACGGAGCGAAGTATCAGCCGAACGATGCAGTCACTGGGGTGCTGCTACGTGCGATATTTCAACACCGCTTATGGCCGCACCGGAACACTGTGGGAGGGTCGATTTCGGGCGACGCTGGTGGATACGGACCAGTACCTGCTTGCCTGCTATCGATACATCGAGGAAAACCCGGTGAGAGCGGGGATGGTGGCGTCACCGGCCAACTACCGGTGGTCGAGTCATCACTGCAATGTGGCGGGGACACCAGACAAGCTGGTTTCACCCCATGACGGTTATCGTGCGCTGGGGGCATCGGATGCTGCAAGGCAACGGGCCTATGCTGGCATGTTTGACGCTGCGTTGCCGGAGGAGACGGTCTGTCGAATTCGCGATGCCACGAACAAGGCCTGGGTACTGGGCGACGACTCGTTCCGAGCACGTGTCGAGGCATTAGTCAAACGCCAAACGTCACCCTGCGTCCGGGGCGGAGACCGGAAATCAGATGGGTTCCGCGATCGCCGCAAAATCAATCGAGTCTGACCCCATTGAAACCCCATTGAAACCTCGGCTACGCCGTTCCCGACAGCTAATTGCCGATCAATCGCTGCCCATCGGCCGCAAAATCATATCGAAACGACCGAATAGAACCGTCTTGTCGTTGACCGTTGCTTCCTCCAGATGGATGGCGTACTTGCTGTCCGATTCCGGGTCGAGATTCGGATCGCCCTTGAAGAGTATTTCGGTCTGGAGATATTCGTAGCCTTCGTGGACGGCACCGATGTGGATGTGCTTGACGCCGTAGTACTGGCCCGGCAGGACGGTGCTCAGGCGATAGCTGCCGTCTTTCCCGGTCTTCAGGCTCGCCTGGTAGTCGGGGGTGTAGACACCGGTGCCGTCGGTCTGGCGGATGTGGATGGTCGCACCGGGAATGGGTTTGCCGTTGGTGCTCCGTACCCAACCGCTGATGCGAAGCGGCTGTCCGGGATCCCCGGGGCGCCATAGAGTCAGGGTGCCGGGTGTCGGCGTGACTTCCGCCGAGCTGGCGGCCTCTGCCCCACCGGGCGCGAGTGCCGCGCTACCCAGGGTGCCCGAGGCCACCAGAATGGCAAGAATCCGGCTGAAATTGCGCATGCTGATACCTCCCTGGTGGAATTCCCATTGGAACCCGGGATCGGCCTCTGGTGCCACCCCCGTGGGCAGGGCACCGGAACCTCGCCGCCCCATGCGGCTCCAATCCGATAAGATGGAAGGCCGACTGCGGGAACCCTGGAGAGGTGGTTTGCGGATACTGCTAGCACTCACATTCTGGGCCTTCGTGGCCATTCCGGGGGCGCTATCGATCAGCGGCCCGGCGGCGGCCCGAGGCGACGGGGACGAGGCCCACGAATTCTATTTCACCCGCGGCATCTATACCGATACCGGCGACGACGACTGGGGCGGGCGCTGGGCGGTGGACTACCCGAAGGCGGATCTGCAGTTCCTGATTGCATTGAAGCGCTTGTCCACCGTCCACGCCTTCGATTCCGACAACGCCCTCGAGCTCGACGACCCGAAGCTGCGCAAGCATCCCTTCCTGTACATCCTCGAAGTAGGCAGCATGATCCTGTCCGACTCCGAGGTCACGGCACTGCGGGACTATCTACAGGCCGGCGGCTTCTTAGTCGTCGACGACTTCTGGGGAACCTGGGCATGGCAGAACTTCGAGACGCAGATAGAGCGCGTGTTTCCGGACCGCGAGATCGTCGAGCTGCCCATGGAGCACCCGGTCTTTCACGCCTTCTACGACGTCACCGAGATCCTGCAGGTGCCGAACGTTTACCAGGGCTCCATGGTGGCATCCGGCGGGCCCACCCACGAATACGACGGCTACGTGCCCCACGTGCGCGGCATCTTCGACGACGACGGGCGCCTGATGGTGCTGATCAACTGGAATACCGATCTCGGCGATGCCTGGGAGTGGGCGGACGATCCCAGCTATCCCCTCAAGTTTTCCACCTTCGCATTCGAAATCGGCATCAACTTCGTCATTTACGGGATGAGTTACTGAAGCGGGGCACGAAGCGGTGTGGGAGTTCCTGTTCAAGCACCCGGCCGGCATGTTCGCCAGAGGTGAGATCACGCTCTCGGGTTCCGGTTGGCTCTACCTCGCGCTGGTGCTGGCAGCCGCGGCGGCGATCCCCACCCTGCTCTACTACCGGCGCGCGACCATCAGCATGCGCGCGAGCGATCGCAGCATTCTGTCGCTCACGCGCACCGCCGCCGTCGCGCTGATCGTGCTGGCGCTCTTTCAACCGGTACTGACGGTCACCCACATCGTCTCCCAGCGAAGCGTCGTCGCCATCCTGCTGGATGACTCCATCAGCATGCGCGTGCCCGACCAGGACGGTGCACCCCGCGCCGAGTTCATGCGCACGGCTTTCCATCCGGAGCTGGGAGAGGTAAGCAAGGCGCTCTCACGGCGCCTCGAGCCGCGCTTCTTCAAGTTTGCCGGTAGTATGCATGCGCTCACTCCTGGTGATGGCATGCGCTTCGCCGGCACCAGAACCGATCTGGGTCAGGCGCTCGACGGCGTGCGTGACGCCATCGATCCGCAATCCCTTGCGGCGCTGGTCATCGTCAGCGACGGCGCCGTCACCCGTGCGACGGCTCTCAATGAGAAACTCTCAGCCTACAAGGCGGCCGATGTTCCCGTCACCACCGTCGCTGTCGGCCAGCCGAGCTTCTCCAGGGACATCGAAGTGAGCGCGGTCAACATGCCGCGACGCACACTGAAAGATTCATCCGTCGTCGCCGATGTGGTCGTCAGCCATCGGGGTTTCGACAACGAGACGGTCAAGCTGCTGATCGAGGACGGCGGAAAACTGATCGGTATAGAGGAAGTCACCCTGCGCGCGGATCAACCCGAACGCACAGTCCGCACACACTTCACGGCAACGGACGCCGGCGTTCGACAGCTCCGCTTTCACATCGCGCCGGCAGATGACGAGGTGCTGGTCGAAAACAACGCACGGGAAGCGATCCTCGACGTCGACGACCAACGCAAGCGCATCCTCTACTTCGAGGGCGAGCCGCGCTTCGAGCTGAAGTTTCTGCGCCGGGCCATCGCAAAGGACGAGGGCCTGCGCGTAGTCTCCCTGGTGCGCACCGCCGAGAACAAATATTATCGGCTCGGCATCGAAAATCCCCAAGAGCTCGCGGAAGGGTTCCCGAAAAGCGCCGAAGAGCTCTTCGGCTACCATGGGCTGATTCTCGGCAGCATCGAAGCCGGCCACTTCAGCCCCGGGCAATTGCAACTCATCGCCGACTTCGTCAGCCGCCGGGGTGGCGGCCTGCTGGTGCTGGGCGGCCGGCGCGCCCTCACCGGGGGCGGCTACGGCAACACACCGGTGGCCGAGCTGTTACCTGTTGTTCTCGACTCGGCGCGCGTCGACGCAATCCTCGCGCAAGTCACCGTGCGGCCGACCGCCGCCGGATACGGCCACCCCATAGGACAACTGGCCGCGGGCGGCGCCGGGGCGCCTGCCTGGGAAACGCTGCCACCGCTTACCGTGCTGCACCCGCTCTACCGAGCAAAACCCGGGGCCGCCACTCTGCTCGAAGGCCTGGCGCCGGAGTTGGCCGAGCCCCTGACAGTGCTCGCCGAGCAGCGCTTCGGCCGCGGCCGGGCGCTGGTGTTGAATGTCCAGAACTCCTGGACCTGGCAGATGCACCAGGACATCCCGCCGGAGAACCAGACCCACGAGACCCTCTGGCGGCAGCTGTTACGCGGGCTGGTGCACTCGGTACCCGGTGCCGTCACCATTCACGCGAGCAACGAGCACCTCTCACCGAATGAAACCGTGCAGATAACGGCGGACGTCGTGGACGCGTCCTTTCATCCGCAGAACGCCGCTGCCGTGCGGCTCATCGTGCACACACCCATCGGTGATCGCCTGGAGCTACCCATGAGCTGGGACGCGAGCCGCGACGGCGTGTATCGCCTCGAGTTCACGCCCGAGCACGCGGGCATCTACGAGCTGAGCGTCGAAGCCCGCTCCGGTAACGAGCGCGCAACGGGCAAGATGCAGCTCCCCGTCGGCATGGTGACACCGGATCACTATCGCGCGGAGATGCGTGAGGGCATCCTGCGGCGCATCGCCGACGATACCGGTGGACGTTTCTACCGCGCCCATGAGGTCGGTGCGCTCGCCGACGAGATCCCGCTCTCCGAAAGCGGCGCCAGCGTCCAGGAGCGCCTGCCCCTGTGGGACATGCCCGTCGTCTTTCTGCTGCTGATCACGCTGCTCGGTTTCGAATGGCTTTACCGGCGCCGACGGGGACTGGTATGAGCACCTGTATCAATATCTACCAGCGACTCGGATTTCCGATCACCACCCTGTTCATCACACTCCTGCTGATACTGGCATCGCCATCCCAGGCGGCGGAGCGCAACTTCCTCATCGTCGCCAGCGGCATCGGCGGCGAGCCCGTTTACAGCGAAAAATTTGCCGAATGGTCGAAAACCATGATCGATGCCGCCGTCGATCGCTTAGGCGTTCCGCGGCAACGCATCGTCTATCTGGCGGAGTCGGGTACCGACGGCGCCGACGCAGAGTCGCGCAAGAGTGAACTCGAACTTGCCATCGACCGCTTCGCGACCACCGCCGAAGCCGATGACGCCGTCTTCCTGCTGCTGATTGGCCACGGCACCGCCCGCGGCGATCGATTGTTGTTCAATCTTCCGGGACCGGACCTGAGCGCGGCGGAGCTCGCCGCGATGCTCGAACGCCACAGCGACATTCGCTGGATCATCGTCAACGGCGCACCGTCCAGCGGACCCTTCATCCAGGCACTCTCAGGGCCTGACCGCATCGTCATCACGGCGACCGCCAGCGCAGCAGAACGCTACCACACCGTGTTCCCCGGGTACTTCATCGGCGCCTACGCCGAGCCCGGCGCCGACAGCGACAAGAACGGCCGCGTGTCGGTGCTGGAGGCCTTCACATTTGCAAAACGCGCGGTGGAGCGAAGCTACAACGAGGCGGCGACTCTACAGAGCGAGCACGCGGTGCTCGATGATAGCGGCGCCCTCGCTCAACGCACTTATCTGCAAAGCGATCGTACCCGGTACTCGGATGCTATCCCGGAGCCAGAACTAACGCGATTGCTCACCGACCGCGCCCAACTCGAGCGGCGCATTGCTTCGCTGGTTGCCGTGAAATCCCTCTACGATCCGATTGTCTACGACGATCGCCTGGAAGAGCTGCTGGTGCAGTTCGCGCTGCTCCATCGTGCTCTTCGCCCCGCCGAGGTGGTGCAATGACGGCCGCGCACATCCAGCGACCGATCGTCGGAGTCTGCGCCGTGGCTGCGTTTATGGCCGTGACATACAGCGCGGCATTCGCCGCAGCGAACATCGAGATCGAGGCTGTGCGCGACCTGATGGATGGCGGTAAGTACACCGAGGCCATGGAAACAGCCACCGATCTCCTGACACTGGATGCGGGCCGCGGCGACATTTTGAACGCGCTGGGGGAGGCACAGTTCGCGGTGGGTGATCTCGACGCCGCGCAGGCGAGCTTCGAGCGCGCCTACAGGCTGCACGATGCACCCCGCCTGGAAGCCATGCAGAATCTCGGCGCGCTCGCCCGTTACCGGGGCAACACGCAAACTGCCGCACAGTGGTTCCATCGCGTCGTCGCGCATTACAACCTGCATCCCGACCTGACCTCCGCCGAGCTCGCCGCCGTCGCCACCTCGGCCAAAGCTCTCGGTGATACCAAGCCGGACTTCTACCACGACGCGGTGCGCATATACGGCGAGTCGGCGCTCGCCGACAGGGACAACGTCGCTGCCCGTGTGGCCCTCGGCAATCTGCTGCTCGACAAGTACAACAACACCGAGGCCCTCGAGACCTTCCGCGAGGCGCTCGCCATCGACGACGAATACGCACCCGCACTTCTCGGCCTTGCCCGCAGCCAACACTTCGACCACAGCGGCGACGCCGTGGCGACCCTCGACAAGAGCCTGGCGAGCAACCCGAACTACGTCCCCACGCGTACCTTCCTCGCGCAGCTGCTGATCGAGTCCGAGCAGTACGACGCCGCTGAGGAAGAAGCATTGCGTGCTCTTGCGATTAACGCCAACGCGTTACAGACCCTGGCGGTGCTGGCAGCCGTCTATCACCTGAATGGCAACGACGGGATGTTCGACCGGACCGTCGCCCGCGCCCTGGACGTCAATCCCCGCTACGCCGATTTGTACAATACGCTGGCCGAGATCGCGGTCAAGAATCGCCTCTACCAGGATGCCGTCGGCTTCGCACAACTGGCCGTCGACATGGACCCGAACTCCTGGCGCGGCTACGGCATCCTCGGTCTCAACCAGCTGCGTATCGGCGAGATGGAGGAAGGCCACGCCAACGTCGCACGCGCATTCGAAGGCGATCCTTTCAACGTGTGGACCAAGAACACCCTGGATTTTCTGGATAGCAAAGACGACTACCAGACCGTCGAGAGCGAGCACGTCATCGTCGTGCTGCACGAGGACGAAGCGAAGCTGCTGACACCTTATGTATTGGCGCTTGCCGAAAACGCCTACCGCTACTACGCAGAGCGCTATGACTGGCAACCGGACGGACCCTTGCGCGTCGAGCTCTACCCCGATCACCGGGATTTCTCCGTCCGCACCCTGGGCCTCGCCGGCATCGGCATCCTTGGCGTCTCCTTCGGACCCGTGGTGGCGCTCGACTCGCCCTCGGCGAAACCCGTGGGGAGCTTCAACTGGGGATCGGTGCTGTGGCACGAGATCGCCCACAGCTTTCACATGGGTGTCTCGCAACACCGCGTGCCGCGCTGGTTCACGGAAGGCCTCTCCGTCTACGAAGAGCAACAGGCTCGGGAAGCCTGGGGTAACGATGTCACGGTGGATTTCCTCAAAGCCTACAACGCGGGCCTGATGCTCCCGGTAAGCCGGCTCAATGACGGCTTCGTTCGCCCGACCTACCCCCAGCAGATCATCCACTCTTATTATCAGGCGTCTCTGGTATTCGACTTCATCGAGACGCGCTGGGGATTCGCTGTCATCCGCGACCTGCTGGCGTCGTATGCGGAAGGTAAAACAACACCGGAAGCAATGCAGACGGTGCTCGGCACGACCATGGACGAGCTCGACGACGCCTTCGATGTGTATTTCCGCGAACGCTTCGCCACGGCGCTGGCGGCACTTCCCCAGGGAACCCTGGGCAACGTCCCGATGGAGCAGATCTTCGCCATGGTCGGGAAGCAGTTCCCGAACGACTATCAGGTCCAGATGAGTGCCGCCGCCGCAGCCTGGAACACGCG
>CAXMNG010000222.1:0-6381 GCA_964194585.1 Salibacteraceae bacterium
ACGGTGCCTCCATCCACCATCAAGGTCTGGCCGGTGGTGTGGGAGCTCTGATTGCTGGCCAGATACAAAATACTACCGAAGAGATCATCCGCCTCCAGGGGCTTGCGCAATGACATCTGGGACGTGGTGGCTTCCATGAGCTTGTTTTTCTTGTCGCCGAAGAATTCCCCGGCCGCTTCCGTATCCACCACGTTGGGCGCCACCGCGTTGACGCGGATGTTGTAGCGGCCCACCTCGCGGGCCAGGCCGCGGGTGAGGCCGATGACGGCGGCTTTGGAAGTCGTGTAGTGGAGGCCGTTGGGCATACCGTAGACCGCCGCCAGCGAGCTGATGTTGATGATGGCGCCGCCGCCAGCGTCGCGCATGGCCGGAACCACCGCCCGGCAGCAATGCCAGATGCCTTTGACGTTGACGCTCATGGTGGCATCCCATTCTGCCTCGTCGAGCTTGTCGAAGGGCGCGAAGCGCAGGCTGCCGAAGAGCGCCGCGTTGTTGATGAGCACGTCGATACGGCCGAAGCGCTCGAGCGCGCGCTCAGCCATGGTCAGGGCGCTGGCCGCATCCGTGACATCGGTCGCGAAGCCGATGGCCTCGGCGCCGGCCTGCTGGCATCGGGCCACGGTCTGGTCGCAGTCGCGCCGATCGCAGACCACCAGGTGGGCGCCGAGCTCCGCGAATCGTTTCGCATAGGTCTGTCCGAGGCCGCGGGCCGCCCCGGTGATGATGATGACTTTTTCGGAAATATCCATGGGCGCGACTCCTGGCCACGATGACAGGCCGGATGGTTGAGCCCGGCGGTCAAATTGTGTCGTTCTTTGACAGCGTTTACCATTGCCCATTGGATTTTTCGGTGCCCGAGTGGCCCATACGAGACGACGATGCCTGACATTCGCCTGCCCGATGGCTCCGTGCGCAGCTACGACGCTCCGCTGAGCGGCGCCGATATCGCCGCCGACATTGGAAAGGGCCTCGCCAGGGATGCGCTCGCCGTGCGTGTCGACGGCGAGCTCCAGGATCTCGGTACGCTGATCGAAAATGACGCCGAGGTCGCCATTGTCACGGGCGACCAGCCCGATGGCCTCGAGCTACTGCGTCACGACGCGGCCCATGTCATGGCCGAAGCGGTGAAAGAGCTGTACCCGAAAACCCAGGTCACCATCGGCCCGGCCATAGAGAACGGCTTCTACTATGACTTCGCTCGCGAGCAGCCCTTCACGCCTGAGGATCTGGAACGCATCGATGCCCGCATGCGCGAAATTGTGGTCCGTGACGAGGTGATTCAGCGTGAAGTCTGGGATCGCGACGAAGCGATACGCTTCTTCCGCGATCAGGGCGAGGAGTACAAGGCGGAGATCATCGAAAGCATACCCGCGGGCGACGCCATCACGCTGTATCGACAGGGTGAGTTCATCGATCTGTGCCGTGGCCCCCATCTGCCGTCCACCGGACGTCTGGGCACGGCCTTCAAATTGACCAAGGTGGCGGGCGCCTACTGGCGGGGCGATTCCCGCAACGAGATGCTGCAGAGAATCTACGGCACGGCCTGGGCCACCGACAAGCAGCTCAAGCTCTATCTGCATCAGCTCGAGGAAGCCGAGCGCCGCGATCACCGGCGCCTGGGGCGCGAGATGGATTTGTTCCATTTTCAGGAAGAGGCGCCCGGTGCGGTCTTCTGGCATCCCAAGGGCTGGACGCTGTTCCTGGGTCTCATCGACTACATGCGCCGCAGGCAGCAAGCGGCTGGTTACGTGGAGATCAACACGCCGGACGTCATGGACCTTGCGCTCTGGAAGGCATCGGGTCACTGGGAAGGTTTCGGCGAGCACATGTACACGACGGAAACGCCCGACGAGCGCGTGTACGCGCTCAAGCCCATGAACTGCCCGGGTGTTGTGCAGGTGTTCAGGCATGGGCTGCGCAGCTACAGGGAGCTGCCGATGCGGGTTGCGGAGTTCGGCAAGGTGCACCGTTACGAGCCCTCCGGGGCCCTGCACGGTCTCATGCGCGTGCGCGCTTTTACCCAGGATGATGCCCATATTTTCTGCACGCCGGACCAGATCAGCGAAGAGTGCATTGCCGTGTGCGAGCTGATTCTGAGCATCTATCGCGATTTCGGCTTCGACGACGTGCACATCAAGTTCGCCGACCGGCCCGAGAAGCGGGTCGGCGCCGATGACATCTGGGATAAGTCGGAGGCGGCACTGCTCGCCGCCATCGAGTCCAGTGGCCTCGAGTACACTTTGAATCCCGGTGAGGGTGCGTTTTACGGCCCGAAGCTGGAATTCGTGCTACGCGACGCTATCGGACGTGACTGGCAGTGCGGAACGCTGCAGGTGGACTTGACCCTGCCCGAGCGGCTCGACGCGCACTACATCGGTGAGGACGGTCACAAGCACACGCCGGTCATGCTGCACCGGGCGCTGTTCGGCTCACTGGAACGATTCGCGGGTATATTGATAGAGCACTATGCGGGCAGGCTGCCCATGTGGCTCGCGCCTGTGCAGGTGGTTATCGCCACCATCACCTCCGACGGCGACGACTATGCGCGGGAAGCCGCAGAGGTGCTGCGGGCCAACGGCCTTCGGGTGGATCTGGATCTGCGCAACGAGAAGATCAACTACAAGGTCCGCGAGCACAGCTTGCAGAAAATACCGGTACTGATCGCCGTCGGAAAGCGTGAGGTGGAGGAGCGCAGCGTGTCCATTCGCCGCCTCGGGTCGAAGGCGCAGGAGAGTTTGAGCCTGGAGGAGGCCGCCCGGCGCCTCAAAGACGACGCCGAGCGCATCGGTGAATTGCCCGCGATTGCGGCCGATTAGATTGAATCGGTGCGCGGTGCCGCGAAATCCACTTCGACCTGGTGGTCGCCGAGGGTCAGCGTGGCCGTCGATCGTGGCGTGCTGGCGATGACCCGGCCGCGGCGGATGACGTGCAGGCGCGCCGGGTGTGTTCGCAGGGCCTCGATGGTGTCCGACGCCTGTAACACCACCATGTCGGCGTGGCAGCCCGCTTCCAGTCCGTAGTGTTCGAGCCCCAGGGTGCGTGCACCATTGTCCGTGACGGCGTCGAAACAGGCGCGCATCTCATCGATACCTGTCATGTGCGCCACGTGCAGTCCCATGTGTGCCACCTCCAGCATGTCGTGACTACCGAGCGCATACCAGGGATCCAAGACGCAGTCGTGGCCGAAGGAGACGTTGATGCCGCAGTCCATCATCTCCTTGACCCGGGTCATGCCGCGGCGTTTGGGATGAGCATCGTGCCGGCCCTGTAGAGTGATATTGATCAACGGGTTGGCGATCGCGTGCACCTGGCCTTCCTGCATCAGCCGCAGCAGTTTCGAGACGGTGGAGTCGTCCATGGAGTGCATGGACGTCAAGTGTGATCCGGCAACTCTTCCCTGCAATCCCAGGCGCACAGTCTCGCGGGCAAGGGTTTCGATATGCCGGGACAACGGGTCGTCGGACTCGTCGCAGTGCAGATCCACGGGCAGGCCGCGCTCGGCGGCAAGCTCGCAGAGCAACGTCACCGAGCGGCCGCCTTCGGCCATGCTGCGCTCGAAGTGTGGAATGCCTCCGACCACGTCGACGCCGAGATCGAGGGCCGCCGTGAGCGCGGCGCGCGCGTCGGGGTTACGAAGATAGCCTTCCTGGGGGAACGCCACCAGCTGCAGGTCAAGGTAGGGTTGCAGCTCTTCGCGCAACTCCAGCAACGCCCTGACCGCCACCAGCTCCGGGTTCGAGACATCCACGTGACTGCGGATGGCCAGGTTACCCCTGGCGATGGCCCAGTGGCAGAGCGTCCGTGCCCGCGCTTTGACATCGTCGGCGGAAATCGTCTCCGCAAACTCGCCCCATATTGCGATGCCTTCCAGCAGAGTTCCCGAGCGATTGACCCGCGGCCGGCCGTAGGAGAGCGTGGAGTCCAGATGAAAGTGACTGTCGACGAAGGGCGGGGTAACCAGGCATCCGGCGGCGTCGATCTCCAGCGCCGCTTGCGGGGCCTCGATTTTTGCCGCGAGCTCGACGATGCGGCCGTCCAGGCAGGCGATGTCCATACCGCGCCGTCCGTCCGGTAGTGTGGCGCGCCGAACCACGAGATCGAGCATCCGAGCTACTTCCTTTTCTTCTGGCGATCGCCTGCCTTGCCGGCCAGCTTGTCGCGCATGCCCTTGAGCTCGGCGAGCTTCGCCGGACTGATGATGCGATTCCTGTCATCCAGCAGCCGGCCTTCTTCCTCCAGCTGCCTCTCCAGCTCCGCGGCCGTCGCGTCCCGCGCCGCCTCGGCCACCTGGCTCGCGTGTGCCATCGCCTGGTGCTCTTCCGTCGCCTGCTTGGCTTGCTTCTCCAGCTCCTGGATCCTGGCGGTCAGCTGTGCCTTCTCCTGACCTGCGCGTTTCTCGCTGTTGCGCAAGGCCGCGAGCTCTTTCTGCGCGGCCTGCTGACTCTTCCGCGCCTCACCCTGTATGCGTTTTGCCTCCGTGAGCGTGCGCTGAGCGCGCTCCGCCTCGCCTTCGAGTTGGCCACGCTCCAACCTCAGTTTCTCGAGCTCTTCGGCGAGCACGGTCTCGTGGGCATTCTTGTACTCGGTGATGACTCGCTCGGCTTCCTGCTCGGCGGCGCGTCTCTCGGCTTCGGCGGCCTCGCGTGCCTGCTTCTGGGCCCGGGACAGGGCCTCGCGGCTGCCGGCGAGCTCGGCTTCGAGCTTTCTTCGCTCGACGGACAGGGCTGCCTGTACACGTTTCATCATGGTTTTCTCATCGGCACGCAGGCGCTCTTCCATGGCATGCAATTCCTCGCGCTTCCGTTCAACGTTGCGCTCGGTGTTACGACGCGCCGATTCCAGCTCCTGCTCGAGCTGTTGTGCCTGAGCCATTCGCCTCGACGCGTCTTCCGCAGCGCGTTTCAGGGCCTCGCGTTCCTCGCGGATTTCCCGTTCCGCCTGTTCCTTCACGGTTTGAAGACTGACCAGGTCCTGCTGGTGACGCGTCTGATCGGCCTCCAACCGTTTCTCCTCGCTCTCCAGCCGTGTTTCCGTTTCCTCCTTGAGATTCCGCAGCTCGCTTTCCCGGGATTGCTTGTGACTGCGTTCCGCGTGCGCCGCGGCGCGCGCCTCTTCGACCTCACGCTTGAGCCGCTCCAGCTCGATTGCGCTTTCCTTGTGGCGCTTCGCATCGGCATCCAGCTGGGCGCGTGTTGTGCGCAGGGAATCCTCCATCGCTTCTTCGGCAGCCCGGCGCGCCGCTTCTGCTTCGTCCTTGAGCCGGACTGCGTCTTCCAGGCGATGCGCGGTTTCGTGGCCTCGCTTCTCCAGCGCGGCCATGTCCTCACGCAGTTGCGTTTCCGCCCGACCCCGCTTCTGCTGTAGCTCGGCGAGTTCATGGGCGGTCTTTTGAAAATCCGCCTCGAGTCGTTTCTTTTCCCCCATGAGTTGCTTTTCGGAATCCGCGACATTGCGATCGAGCGCGCGCTGTTGCCCGGCCTTGGCCACGCCGTCCTTTTCCGCCGCTTTCCTGATGGCGAGGATCTCCTGCTTCAGGCGTTTGCTTTCCTCGATGGCCGCCCGCGCCCGTTGTGCGTCGGCTTCGAACTTTTCCCTTTCCGCGCGCAAGCGTTCGCCCATGGCGCGTTCGACAGCCCCGCGCGCCGAATCCGCTTCGGATTTGAGCTTGCGCATAGCCTCCAGCTCGCCCTTGACCACGGCGAGCTCCTGGGCGATGCCTTGTGCTTGACTGGTTGCGGGGTCGAGCCCGCGTCGATCTCGCGGCGCCTGAGTGACGCGTCGAGTGACTGGCGCAGCTGGACTGCGGCGATTTGGAAGGGTGATCGCCTGCTTGCGCGCGGATTCGCGAGATTCAGGCGTGCCGGCCGCACGCGCGGGCGGTGGCTTGGTCTTGACCGGCGCCCGCGCGGCAGGCGTTTGATTGCGGCGCGTCGCGGGCTTTGCCGCCGGTGGCGCCTTGACGGGCGCGCCCATCGGGCTGTGGATCAGACCACCCGCCAGATAGCAGGCGTCGAAGCCGCGTTGCGCGAGTAAGAACGCGCCCGCGGAGCTGCGCCCACCGCTGTCGCAGTAGACGACGTAGCGTTTGTCAATGTCCAGCGCGCGCAATTTGCTGCGCAGCACGTTGAGAGGCAGGTTGTTGCTGCCTTCGATCCCGGTCGCCTTGTGCTCGTCGGCGAAGCGGACGTCCAGCCACACGGCGCCTTCCTCGGTGAGCTTGATCGCCTGCTTATAGGTGACCGAGCTCAGCGTCGGTTTTTTGATCAGCTCGTTGAAATCTTTTTTCGCGAGTCGCATCAGCTGACCATCGGTGAGCATGGTCACGGTGGCGTTGCGCTTGGATTCCGACACCAGCGCTTCCTCACCAAAGCAGTCGCCTGC
>CAXMNG010000223.1:0-9584 GCA_964194585.1 Salibacteraceae bacterium
TTTCCAATCTGTCCTTTTCGTTCAGAGGCAACGACCCGCTGCGTGAGGCCATGCACTCCGCCTTTCTCTACCACGCAATCGAGGCGGGGCTCGACATGGCCATCGTCAATGCCGGCAAGCTGCCCGTCTACGAGGATATCCCCGAGGACCTCCGGGAGCGTATCGAAGACGTGCTTTTCAACCGGCGCGACGATGCCACCGAGCGCTTGCTCGATGTCGCGTCTTCTGTAGAGGGCCAAGCCAGGCAGAAGGCCGAGGATCTGAGCTGGCGGGAAACCGATGTCCACGACCGCCTGGTGTATGCGCTCGTGCACGGCATCGACGATTTCGTGGTCGATGATGCGGAAGAGGCGCGGCGTCTGGCTGCGCGCTCCCTGGAAGTCATCGAAGGCCCGCTCATGGACGGCATGAACACGGTCGGCGACTTGTTCGGCGCGGGCAAGATGTTCCTGCCGCAGGTGGTGAAAAGCGCGCGGGTGATGAAGAAGGCGGTCGCCCATCTGGAGCCGTACATGGAGTCAGAGAAGTCCAGTGAGGATGTATCCCGCTCGGCCGGCAAGATAGTGCTCGCCACCGCCAAAGGTGACGTGCACGACATCGGCAAGAACATCGTCGGCGTGGTGCTCGCCTGCAACAATTACGAGGTCGTCGATCTGGGCGTCATGGTGTCCGCGAGTCGAATACTCGAGGCCGCCCGCGCCGAGGGCGCCGACATCATCGGGGTCTCGGGCCTCATCACGCCGAGCCTGGACGAGATGTGTCATGTGGCCAGCGAGATGGAACGGGAGAATTTCGAGCTGCCGCTTCTCATCGGCGGCGCCACCACCAGCCGCGTGCACACGTCGGTCAAGATTTCGCCGAACTATCACGGGCCGACGGTGTACGTGCCAGATGCGTCGCGCGCCGTCGGGGTTGTCAGCAAGCTCATGGGAACGGGACGTCAGCAATACGTTTCGCAAACCGCGGCGGAGTACGCGGCCATCAGAGAGCAGCGGGCCGCGCAACGACGCAACGCCCGGCGCGCGACCCTCCCCGAGGCACGGGCCAACCGTTGCCCCCTCGACTGGAAGATCTACACGCCACCACCACCGGCGTTCACGGGACGGAAACAATTCGACGACTACCCTCTGGCGGAACTGGTGGAGTTCATCGACTGGGGGCCGTTCTTTCGTACCTGGGATCTGGCGGGAAGCTTTCCGCGCATTCTCGATGACGAAACCGTCGGCGCCGCAGCGCGGGATCTTTTTGCCGATGCCAACGAGATGCTCCGCCGCATCGTCGATGAGCGTTGGCTGCGGGCGCGGGCCGTCATCGGTTTCTGGCCGGCGGCAAGCATTACGGACGACATCGTCGTCTATGCCGACGACGACGTGCGGGAGCCCCTTGCCACCTTTCACACGCTGAGACAGCAGATGGATCGTGGTGCCGGGCGGGCCAACCTGGCACTCGCCGACTTCATCGCGCCCCGCGAAACCGGACTGAAGGATTATCTGGGTGCCTTCGCAGTCACCACCGGCTTCGGTCTGGACGAAGTCGTCGCTGGTTTCGAGTCTGCCCACGACGACTACAGCGCAATCATGGCGAAAGCTCTCGCCGACCGACTGGCTGAGGCCTTCGCGGAACGCATGCACCAACGCGTGCGCACGGAGTTCTGGGGGTACGCGAACGAAGAACTCCTCGGACACGAGGCGCTCATTCAGGAGCAGTACCGGGGTATCCGCCCGGCGCCAGGCTATCCTGCCTGTCCAGACCACACCGAGAAGCGCACGCTGTTCGAGCTTCTCGACGCGCAAGCTGCGGCAGGAGTTCGGCTGACAGAGAGCTTCGCGATGCTACCGGCAGCATCGGTCAGTGGATTCTACTTCGCGCACCCCGAGAGCCGTTATTTCGGAGTCAGCAAGGTCGAACGGGACCAGGTGCGCGACTACGCGGCGCGCAAAAATATCAGTGTTGCCGAAGTGGAGCGCTGGCTGGCTCCGGTGCTCGGCTACGATGCGGCGCCAGGAGAGGTCGCGGCGTAACTGTCTTATTGAGGCGGCTACAATAGCGATATGTGGGCGTCCCGTCTCCTCCACTCACACCAACTCCTGGTTGTCCTTGCCACCATCCTGGTTCTGGCCGGCACCGTCCCCGGCGCCGCGGCGTCCCAGAGCGGCGCGCCCGGCTTGCTCTCCCACCGCGCGGTATACAGCCTGTCGCGGCACATCAGGTCGACGGTCAGCGACATTGCCGGCGTCAAGGGCCGCCTCGAGATCACTTTCGAAGTCGCCTGTGACGGCTGGCGCATGGAACAGTACATCGGCTTCCGGCTATACCACGCCGAGGGCGCCGGACTCGAGCACGTGGCGCAGCTCTCGGGCTGGGAATCGACGGACGGCACCGACTACTGGTTCAGCACGCGCAGCTACCAGGATCGGGAGTTGCTCGAAGAGCTTGGCGGTGTTGCCCGGATTGACGAGCCTGGTGGAAGCGGCGAAACCCGGTTTGCGAAACCCGAGAAGGAGTTACGACCCCTGCCCACCGGCACGATTTTCCCGGCGCGGCACCTGGCGGAATTGATTGAGGCTGCGCGGGCTGGTAAGCAGCATCTCGTGCGCACGGTTTTCGACGGCAGCACACTGGACTCGCCTTACGAGATCACGGCATTCATCAGTGGAGAGCGCGCACCGGGAGACGAGAACGTGCCCCGGGGCGTATCGGAGAAACGCTCGTGGTCCTTCCGCCTCGCCTACTTCAAGCACGCGGCGATTCAACCATCGCCGGAGTTCGAGATGAGCGCGATTCTCTACGAGAACGGCGTCGCCGGAGACATGATCTATGACTACGGTGACTTTTCCATCGACGTGAAGTTGCGCGAGCTGGAAGCGCTCCCTGCGCAGAACTGCGCGCCGTAGCCCAACCTACGCAACAATGCGCGATTACTCGCCGTCGGTCATGCGAAGTAACAACTTGCCGCGGGTGCCGCCCTGCTCCATGTGCCGGTGTGCCTCACTGGCCTGGGAGAGCGGAAACTGGCGATCGATGCGTACCTTGATATCCCCCTGGGCGGCGAAACGGAACATGTCGCCCGCGCGCCAGGCAATCTCGTCGCTGCTCGCCATGTAGTCCGCCATGTGCGGGCGAGTGAAGAACAACGAGCCGGCTTCGGCGAGGTCCAGGGGCGTCACCGACTCCACGGCTCCCGAGGCGCCACCGAATAAAGCGAGGGTTCCGCGGGTCCGCAGGCTGCGAAGGCTGCCGGAAAACGTGGACCTGCCGACGCCGTCGTAGACGACGTCGACGCCGCGCCCTTCCGTTGCTTCGAGCACGGCGTCGTCAAACTTTTCTTCGTGGTAACGGATGACAGGATCGGCACCCAGGTCCCTGGCGATAGCCGCCTTCTCCTCGTTTCCCACCGTGGCGATGGCACGCGCGCCACGCAGACGCGCAAGCTGCAACAGCAACTGGCCGACACCGCCGGCGGCGGCATGCACGAGGCACACCTGGCCGCTCTCGAGGGCGAATAGTGAATGGGTGAGATAGTGCGCGGTGCATCCCTGCAGCATGAGACTGACGGCAATGGTCGAGTCCAGCCCCCCCGGCACGCGGACCAGTCGCCACGCCGGCACGACGGCATACTCGGCGTAGGCGCCCAGGCTCAAGCAGTAGGCAACACGGTCTTCCGGCGCGATATCTTCCACACCGTCACCAATGGTTTCGACGACACCGATGGCCTCCATACCGGGAATGAAGGGTGGTTGGTTACGATAGGTTTGGGAGTGGCGATAAACACCCTGCCTGGTGTAAATGTCGGTAAAGTTGACGCCGGCGTGGCTGATGCGCACCAGGGCTTCGCCGGGGCCGGGCTCGGGCGTGCCGAGCTCCCACTCCATCAGCTCCTCGGGACCGCCGTAACGCCTGACCTGAATAGCTCTCATTGTTCTCGGGGGTGGCGCTGCGTCAAAGCTACTGCACCAGTTCGCTGATCGCCCCACCCACATCCGACGGTGTGTCCAGCACGGTCACGCCGGCGCGCTCCAGGGCATCGCGTTTCGATGCATAGGTGCCCTGATCACCCATCACGATAGCGCCGGCATGGCCCATTTTCTTGCCCGGCGGCGACGCACGTCCGGCGATGAAGGCCACCACCGGCTTGCTCATGCCGGCGGCATATTCGGCGGCCTCCTCTTCCATGGCGCCACCGATCTCGCCGACCATGACCACCGCCCGGGTCTGCTCGTCGGTGTCCAGGGCTTGCAACGCGTCCCGGGTGGTGGTGCCGATAATGGGGTCACCGCCGATGCCGACGAAAGCAGATTCACCATGGCCCGCCTGGACGAGATTGAGACAGATGAGCGTGCCGAGGCTGCCGCTACGCGATATCACGCCTACCTGTCCGGGGCGAAAAATACTGGCGCTGAATGCCGGCATGAAGCCGACGAAGCACTCACCGGGGGTCACGAGCCCGGCGGTGTTCGGACCGAGAACGCTGGCGCCGTTGGCGCGGGCGGCGGACAGGAGAACCATCACGTCCTGCACCGGAATGTGCTCGGTGAGAATCACCAGCTTCTTCACACCAGCTTCGATGGCATCGAGGGCGGCATCACGCACCGCCAATGGCGGAATGAAGAGAACCGACACGTCGATGGCATCGTCCCTGGCAGCCTCGACCGCGCTCGCGTAGACGGGAACGCCGCAATGGGTTTCGCCGGCCTTCCTGGGGTTCACGCCGGCGACGATGCGGGTCCCGCATTCCTGCATGCGCTCGGTCCAAAACGTTCCCTGGCGTCCGGTAATTCCCTGCACCAGAACGCGCTCATTGCCGCGGACGATCACGGCCCGTCCCCGGCCGCGGCGGCAATAGCGGCGACGATTGCCTCGTCCATGTTCGGATGAGGTGTCACGCGCAAGCGACTTTCCAGCATGGCGATGGCTTCCTCGGCGCCGGTGCCGTGAACGCTGAAGAACACCGGTACTTCCGGTGCCAGCGCCTGCCAGGCGTCGATTACGCCCTCGGTCATCACGTCGGTGCGTGCAAAAGCGCCACAGAAATTGACCACGAGGCTCTTCACGTTGGGATTGTCGAGCACCAGCTCGAGGGCGGGCTTTGCCTTGGTGTATGCCTCGCCGCCGATCTCCAGGAAATTGGCGGGCTCGCCACCATGATGGGCGATGACGTCCATGGTGGTCATGGTGAGGCCGGCACCGTTGGCGAGCACGCCGATGCTGCCATCCAGCCCGATGTAACGCAGGCCGAGGTCGCGGCCGCGTTCCTCCAGCGCCGTCAGGCGTTCCGGAGTGCCCCGTCCTTCCAGCTCCGGCTGCCGCTTGACCCCTGAATCATCCAGCACGAACTTGCAGTCCAGCGCCACCAGGCGCCCGTCGGCGAGCACCGCCAGGGGGTTCACCTCGAGCAACTCGGCGTCGTGCTTGCAGTAGCAGGCGTAGAGCTTGACCAGAAAATCGGCAACTTTGTGCTTCGATTCCCCCAGCTCGAGTCCCGTGAGTAAGCGCTCGGCGGCGGCGCCATCGAAGCCGACGCGGATGTCCACGGCCGCTTCGCGCATGGCTTCGCTGTCCGTTCTCGCGATCTCCTCGATGTCCATGCCGCCGGTGGCGGAGAACATCACCATCGGACCCTTGCTCGCGGGATTGTTGAGGACAGCGGCATAGAACTCGCGAGCGATGCTCGCCTGCTCCTCGACGAGCACACGCTCGACGCGGTAGCCGCCGATGTCCATGCCAAGGATCCGATCCGCTGCATGCCTTGCTTGCGCTTCGTCACCTGCCGGCAAAATTCCGCCCGCCTTACCGCGCTTGCCGGTAGGTACCTGGGCTTTGATGACGACTGGGCCCAACTCACCGGCAGCGGCAGCGGCTTCGTCGGCGGACACGACCACGCGGCCACGCGGCACGTCGATTCCCGACGCGTCGAGCAAAGGCTTCGATGCGTACTCTTCGAAGTTCAAGGACCGTAATTTTTCCAGTGCGCCCCGAACAACGCCTCTTCGCTGGGTTTATCCTCGGGAATAGTGGTGGAGAGATGCGTGATGTTGATGAAGTGCCGATAGTTGAGATTCTCGCTGATGCTGTTCCCGCCCCAGGTGCCGCAACCCATGCTGAGGGTGAAGTTGAGGCCAGTGTCGAAGCCGCCGCCGTTTCCGAAAGTATGCGCCTGGTTGACGAGCACGCGCACCACATCCATCTGCTCGGCGATTCGGCGCGCATTGGCCGGATCCTTGGTATGAATGCCGCAGGAATGTCCGTGCCCTTTGACAGCAAGTATCGCCCGCACCTTGGCAATCGCCTCATCCAGATCCGCGGCGCGGTAAACGCTCAGCACCAGCGCCAGTTTCTCGTCGCAGAAGGGATGCTCGGGCCCGATGGCGGTCTCTTCCACCATGAAAAAGCGTGCATTCTTCGCCGCTTGCTCGAGCCCCGCTTCACGTGCGAATACCTCGGCGTCCCTGGCGATGACCTTTCTGTTCAAATGCCCGTTCACCCACAGGGTGTCGGCAATAGCATGCTTCTCCTGGTCGCCGGCAAGGTAGCCTCCGGCTCTCTCCAGCGCCGCCAGTGCATCGTCATACACTGCATCGAGAATGACGACGGAGTTCTCCGACGAGCACGACGTGGCGTTGTCGAAAGTCTTGGAAGCGCAAATCTTGCCGGCGGCATCGTCGAGGTCGGCGCTCGCATCGATGATGACCGGCACATTGCCGGCGCCGACACCGATGGCCGGCTTGCCGCTGGAATAGGCCGAGCGAACATTGTTCTGGGAACCGGTCACTACCACCAGGTCGCAGGCCTGCATCAGCGCACTGGTCAGCGCCTTGTTCACCGGCGCCGGTAACACCTGTATCAGATCCTCGCTCAATCCGATTTTGGCGAGCTCGGCCCGCATCAAGTCGACGGTCCGGGTCGTGGTGGCCAGGCCCGCAGGCGACGGCGCGATGATGACGGCATTGCGTCCTTTGATCGCCATCATGGCCTTGTTGACCGGTGTAGCAGCCGGATTCGTCGACGGCGTAACCGCCGCCACCACACCCACCGGCTTCGCGTACTTCACCAGACCCCGGGCGGAGTCCTCCTCGATGACACCGACGGTCTTCGCGCGCAGAAGATCGCGCAATGTTCCGAAGGTCTTGCGCTGATTCTTGGTAAACTTGTCGGCCACGTTTCCGAGCCCCGTGTCCCGGACCGCCATCTCCGCCAGCTCCCGCGCATGCTCCGGTTTGTAAAGCGACCACGCGATGGCCGTTACCGCTTCGTCCACGCGTGCCTGATCGGCATCCTTGAAGCCCGTCATGGCGACGCGGGCACGCTCGACGAGCACCGCGACGCGCCGGGTCTCCTCCACCGGCTCGCGGCCATCCATGGACGGTGCTTGGCTACTCATGGATCGCCCCCAGGATGACAATCGAGCCAAAGACGGTACCATATCGTCGGCGGCCGGAATACAAAGCGGGCTGGGGCGCCCGCGGGTGGCCCGGCCCGGCGGCTCCCTGGCCCCCATTGACCTTCATTGACTTTTGCACGGGGCCACCCTACCGTTGGCCCCCTCGGAGCTGCGACCGCCAGGGGGCGCCGCGCTAGCGCGCCGCATCCAACCCGAGCCAGAATAATAAGGCACCGCCGTGGCCAAACTTCTCGAAATTCATAATCTACGTACCCAGTTCAGAACTTCCGCCGGAGTCGTGAAAGCGGTCGACGGCATCAGCTACGACGTGGAGGAAGGCGAGACCGTCGCCATCGTCGGCGAATCGGGCTGCGGCAAGTCGGTGAGCGCAATGTCCATTCTGCGCTTGATCCCCGATCCCCCCGGCAGGATCGTCGAGGGCACCATCCACTTTCAGGGCCGCAATTTGCTCGAATTAAACGACGAAGACATTCGCCAGGTGCGCGGCGCCCAGATTTCCATGGTGTTCCAGGAACCCATGACCTCGCTCAATCCGGTGCTCAGCATCGGACATCAGCTGACCGAGACGATCTGCCTGCATATGGGCAGCAGCCAGGAAGAAGCCACCGAGCGGGCACTCGAACTGCTCGGCATGGTGGGGATCTCCGACGCCGCCCGGCGCCTCAAGCAGTACCCGCATCACCTGAGCGGCGGCATGCGCCAGCGGGTGATGATCGCGCTGGCCCTGAGCTGCGATCCAAAGCTGATCATCGCCGACGAGCCCACCACGGCCCTCGACGTCACCATCCAGGCGCAGATCCTGGAGCTCATGAAAGATCTGTCGAGACGGCTGGGCGTGGCGCTGGTCATCATCACCCACAATCTGGGCGTGGTGGCCCGCTATGCCGACCGGGTAAACGTCATGTACGCCGGCAAAATCGTCGAGATGGGCACCGCCGAGCAGGTCTACCACAACCCACGCCATCCCTACACGGTGGGCCTGCTGGCATCGGTGCCACGCATGGATCAACATCGCGGAAAACGGCTGGTGCCCATCGAGGGCCAGCCGCCGGACCTGACGAAACTGGATGACGGCTGCTCTTACCGCCCGCGCTGTCGCTGGGCCATCGAGCGCTGCGCATCCGAGTTCCCGCCCCTGGAAGGCGTCGGTGACCATCAGGTGGCCGCCTGCTGGCGCACGCAGGAAATGGCCGAGCTGCGCGAGGAGGCGTCGTGAGCAGCGCGCAGCCGGTGGCGGCGGCCACGCCCGGCGGCTTCACCAAGGTAGAAAAGGGCGAGACCCTCATCGAGGTCAAGAACCTCAAGATGTACTTCCCCGTCCTCGAAGGCATCCTCTTCCAGAAGCCCATCGCCTACGTGAAGGCCGTGGACGACCTGAGCTTCGACATCAAGAAGGGCGAAACCCTGGGACTGGTGGGGGAATCCGGTTGCGGCAAGACCACCACGGGGCGCTGCATACTGCAGCTCGAGCACCCGACCGCCGGCGACATCGTCTACGAGGGCGTGAACCTGAACGACCTGGACGAGAAGGCCTTGAGCCCGGTGCGGCAGAAGATCCAGGTGATCTTCCAGGACCCCTACAGCTCGCTGAATCCGCGCATGAAGATCGGCGACATCATCGGTGAGCCCATGAAGGTGCACAGCATCCAGCCGGACGCCGGCCAACGCGGCAAGCGCGTTGCCGAGCTGCTGTCCGTCTGCGGACTGAATCCCGCCTTCGCCGATCGCTATCCCCACGAGATGAGCGGCGGCCAGCGCCAGCGCGTCGGTATCGCCAGGGCATTGGCGTTGAATCCGGAGTTCATCATCTGCGACGAGGCCGTATCGGCCCTGGACGTTTCCATCCAGGCCCAGGTCATCAACCTGCTGGAAGATCTTCGCGAAGAGTTCGGCCTCACTTACCTGTTCATCGCCCACGACCTGAGCGTCGTGCACCATCTCTGCAACCGGGTCGCCGTCATGTATCTGGGCAAGATGATGGAGCTGGCGGGCTCCGACGAGCTCTTCGACAACCCCATTCATCCCTATACCAAGGCGCTGCTGTCGGCGGTACCGGTCCCGGATCCGACCACCGAGCAACAGCGCGAGCACCAGGTACTTCAGGGAGAGGTACCGAGCCCCATGAACCCGCCCAGCGGCTGCGTCTTCCACCCCCGGTGCCCACTGGCCGTGGATAGCTGCCGAC
>CAXMNG010000224.1:0-10550 GCA_964194585.1 Salibacteraceae bacterium
ATGCCCGGGGACAACATCCAGGTAAAGGTGAACCTGATCGCGCCGATTGCGATGGAAGAGGGCTTGCGGTTTGCGATCCGCGAGGGTGGACGCACCGTGGGTGCAGGCGTCGTCGCGAAGATCATCGAGTGATGATGACGAGGTAGGAAGTTCAGAACCGTAACGCGCTGACCATTACGTATCACGATTCACCAATCATTGATCACGACACACCAAAGGCCAGTAGCTCAATTGGCAGAGCGGCGGTCTCCAAAACCGCAGGTTGGGGGTTCGATTCCCTCCTGGCCTGCCAAACGGGGTGTTTCCGTCTTTCGATTGTCGATTTCAGATGGCGTGACGGGAGTTCAGGCTCGCGGCCGGCCGCAAAGCACGGTCGATTGGAGCAGAGTGTCCCGCACTGGTCGCGCATGTGTGCTTGGAACTTGGGATTGAGATGGGAGTGAGAGTCGAAACAGCGAGCAAGGCGCAGGACACCCTGAAGTGGCTGGTCGCCACGTCATTGTTGGCTGCGGCGGTCGTGGCATTCTATTACTACGGGGAGGAGTCCCTGCTGCTGCGGGTCATCGGCCTGCTCATCGTAGCAGGGGCCGCCGCCGCGATTGCTTTTTCCACGGACAAGGGCCGAACCGCCTGGGAATTCATGCGCGAATCCCGCACGGAGCTCAGAAAGGTCGTATGGCCTACGCGCAAGGAGACTACTCAGACGACTTTGGTAGTCATTGGCGTGGTGACTCTGGTAGCCATTTTCCTCTGGATGGTCGACGGAATTCTGTCATGGGCGGTGCGACTACTTCTGGGTCATGGGGGCTGAGGTAATGAGCCAACGCTGGTATGTCGTGCATGCTTATTCCGGATTCGAGCAGCAGGTCGCGCGTCTGTTGAAAGAGCGAATCAAGCGTAGCGGTCTCGAGGATAGCTTCGGTGACGTGCTGGTACCCACCGAGGAAGTGGTGGAGATGCGTGCCGGTCAGCGACGGCGCAGTGATAGAAAGTTTTTCCCGGGCTACGTGCTCGTGAACATGGAGATGACGGACGACACCTGGCACCTGGTGAAGAGCGTGCCGAAAGTCATGGGCTTCATCGGCGGCAGCAGTGATCGCCCGGCTCCGATTACCGAGAAAGAAGCCGACGAGATACTGCAGCGCGTGCAGGAAGGCACCGATACGCCGCGACCGAAGATTCTTTTCGAGCCCGGCGAGGTGGTTCGCGTCGTCGATGGCCCCTTCAACGATTTCAGCGGCGTCGTCGAGGAGGTCAACTACGAGAAGAGTCGCCTGCGGGTGGCGGTCTCGATATTCGGGCGTTCTACGCCCGTGGAGTTGGAATTCGGACAAGTGGAGAAGGAATAGCTGCGCCGCGCGCACGCGCGCGGGAGGGGACAGACTTAAGTCTGTCCCCTTGCAAGCTCAAACCATTCGGGGAGCCGAACAAAGGCGCCAGCACCCGACGGAGTATTGAACGATGGCAAAAAAAGTCGAGGCATACATCAAGCTGCAAGTGGCCGCTGGGCAGGCAAATCCCAGTCCGCCGGTAGGCCCGGCGCTCGGTCAGCACGGCGTCAACATCATGGAGTTCTGCAAGGCGTTCAACGCGCAGACTCAAGACATCGAAGCGGGACTGCCTACGCCCGTCATCATAACAGTGTATACCGACCGCAGCTTCACGTTCATCACCAAGACCCCGCCCGCGGCGGTGCTGATCCGCAAGGCGCTGGGTCTCGACAAGGGCAGCAGTACGCCCAACACCGATAAGGTGGGCAGGATCAGCCGCGCCCAGCTCGAAGAGATCGCGAAGACCAAGATGCCCGATCTGAATACCGAGGACATGGACGCAGCCGTGCGCATCATCGCCGGCAGCGCGCGCAGCATGGGTGTCGATTCCGACGAGTCCATGGATGGACGAGTTAGGGCGAAGCAGGATGCCCGAGCCGACGAGTCCATGGATACCCGATCCGATGAGGTGACGCCATGAGCACACGATCAAGACGCGTCAGGGAATTCCGGGACAAGGTGGATCGTGATTCCGCGCAGCCCATCGACAACGCCCTGAGTCTGGTGAAAGAGCTGGCGACTGCCAAGTTCACCGAGTCAGTGGACGTGAGCGTCAATCTGGGCGTCGATCCGAGAAAGTCCGACCAGGTAGTACGTGGCTCCACCGTGCTTCCCAATGGCTCGGGTAAACAGGTTCGTGTCGCCGTGTTTGCGCAAGGGAAGTCCGCCGACGCCGCCACCGAGGCCGGGGCCGATCTGGTCGGCCTGGATGACCTCGCCGAGCAGGTCAAGAGGGGTGAGCTCAACTTCGACGTCGTCGTCGCCGCCCCTGACGCCATGCGAGTCGTCGGCGGCTTAGGCAAAATTCTCGGACCGCGCGGACTGATGCCGAACCCCAAGGTCGGCACGGTGACCCCGGATGTGGGCGAAGCGGTCCGCAAAGCCAAGGCAGGACAAGTGCAGTACCGTACCGACAAGGCGGGAATCATTCATTGCAGCATCGGTACGGTGAAGTTCGAGGTGGCGGCCCTGAGAGAAAACCTCGAGGCACTCATCGGCGATCTACAGAAGTCGAAGCCGAGCGCATCCAAGGGTGTGTATCTGGGCAGAATTACGGTTTCGTCCACCATGGGACCCGGAGTTCCGGTGGACAAGGCGAGCTTGGGAGTTTGATAAAGACTTTGGGCTGTTCCGACCCCGACCGTTGGTGCGAGAGCACCGGTTTGGGAGAAGGGATAGCTGTCAAAGACCGCAGGCGCGTAGCTAGCGCTTAATGTAATGAGTGCCGTGAAAACCGGATTCATTTGCCTGCGCAGACGGTGAAGCCCCGAACAGATTGATGTTTGGTCACCGTGGGTGCGGGAACGTCGAGAGGCGTATCCCGTTGGTAGCGTCGACCACGTCGTGGATGTCGGATCTCCTCCGGGAGGTCTTCCACGTGTGGGATGGCGGTCCTGTGTCCCGGAGGTAAAAGCATGGCGCTGACACTGGAACTCAAAAAGGCGGTGGTCACGGAAGTCGCCGAGGTGGCAAGGGGAGCACTCTCCGCCATCGCGGCAGAATATCGCGGCCTTTCCGTTGCGGAGATGACGAATCTTCGCGTCAACGCGCGAAACGCCGGTGTATACATGAGAGTGGTACGTAATACATTGGCGCGCCGTGCTTTCGAAGGCACCGATTTTGCCTGCATGAACGATAGCCTCAGCGGCCCGCTGATCCTCGCGTTTTCCGGCGAGGAGCCGGGCTCGGCGGCTCGTGTCATGCGCGACTATGCCAAAGAGAACGACAAGCTTGTCATCAAGCTGGTCTCGTTCGGCGGCAGGCTGTTGGAGACATCCGAAGTCGGCAGACTCGCAGATCTTCCGACCAGGGATGAAGCCATCAGTCAACTGATGTCGGTGATGATGGCTCCAATAGCGAAGCTCGTGCGCACGCTTGCAGAACCGCAAGCCAAGCTCGTGCGGACACTTGCGGCAGTGCGCGATCAAAAGCAAACGGCGTAATTTTAACGGCCCACGTCACAGAAACGTGGGCACCAGGAGATGAGTAGATGGCTGTAACGAAAGAAGACATTCTGGAATCAATTTCCAATATGTCGGTTATGGATGTAGTGGAGCTTGTCGAAGCAATGGAAGAGAAGTTCGGCGTCTCCGCGGCAGTAGCGACGGTGGCCGCGGCCCCGGGAGCGGGAGCCGCCGTCGAAGCTGCAGAGGAGCAGACCGAGTTCGATGTTCACATGACGAGCTTCGGCGCTAACAAGGTCTCGGTGATCAAGGTCGTTCGCGCGATTACGTCACTTGGGCTCAAGGAGGCCAAGGATCTGGTGGAGAGCGCGCCCGCGAACATCAAGGAGGGTGTCGCAAAGGACGAAGCCGAGGATCTCAAGCGTCAGCTCGAAGAGGCCGGTGGCTCGGTCGAAATCAAGTAGACGTTGATAGTTGCAATTGCTACGTCAGCAACGGCTGGTGGCCGCGAGGCCACCGGCCTGTTCGTGCTTAGCCGGCATTCACGCCTGCTCGCAGTCGGCGACGGGCTGTCGCGCCGGGTACGGAATCATTAGCTCGAGGACAAACCATGGGTTATTCCTTTACTGAGAAAAAACGCATTCGCAAGGACTTCGGCAAGCGGCCCAGTGTTCTGGACGCGCCGTTCCTGCTGGCCATCCAGATCGATTCCTATCGCGAATTCCTCCAGGCGGGAGTGGAGCCGGAAGCGCGTCAGGACAAGGGCCTTTATGCGGCATTCAAATCGGTTTTCCCCATCGAGAGCTATGCCGGGGACGCCGCCCTCGAGTACGTGAGCTACAGGTTGGGCGGACCGGTATTCGACGTCAAGGAGTGCCAGCTGCGGGGTATGACCTATGCGGCCTCGTTGCGCGTGAAGCTGCATCTCGTGCTTTACGACAAGGAGAGCACGGGACCTGAGCGTGCCATCAAGGACATCAAGGAGCAGGAAGTTTACATGGGCGAAATTCCGCTCATGACCGAGACCGGCACCTTCATCATCAACGGTACTGAGCGTGTGATCGTCGCGCAGCTGCATCGTTCACCCGGTGTTTTCTTCGAGCACGACAAGGGCAAGACCCATTCCTCGGGTAAGCTGTTGTTCTCCGCGCGGGTCATTCCCTATCGCGGTTCGTGGCTCGATTGTGAGTTCGACCCGAAGGACCTGGTCTACGTGCGTATCGACAGGCGCCGCAAATTGCCGGCTACGGTACTGCTGCGCGCTCTGGGGTTGAGCTCCGAGGAGATCCTCGAAACCTTCTTCGAAGAGAACAGATTCACGATCACCAAGACGGGTGTGCGGTTCAAAATAATTCCGGAACGCCTGCGCGGGGAGCTTGCCGCTTTCGATATCAAGGACAAGAAAGGCAAATTGATCGTCGAGGACGGCCGTCGCATCACGGCTCGCCATATCAACCTGCTGGAAAAGGCCGGAATCAAGCAGCTGGATGCGGGCGATGAGTACATTTACGAGTGCATTCTTGCCCGGGACGTGGTGGACAAGGAAAGCGGTGAAGTGCTGGCCAACGCCAACGACATCCTCACCGAGGAAGTCGTCACCAAGCTCCGCGAGGCCGGAATTACCTCGATCAAAACGCTGTACGTAAACGACGTGGATCGCGGCCCCTTTCTCTCTTCGACCATGCGCGCAGACCCGACTCACAACCAGATCGAGGCGCAGGTGGAGATTTACCGCATGATGCGCCCGGGCGAGCCGCCCACCAAGGATGCCGCACAGACGCTTTTCAACAATCTGTTCTTCAGCGCCGATCGCTACGATCTGTCTCCGGTCGGTCGCATGAAGTTCAATCGCCGCGTGGGGCGCAGCGACATCAAGGGTCCCGGGGTACTGTCCAAGGAAGACATCATAGACGTGCTCAGGGTTCTCATCGACATCAAGAACGGCAACGGCGTGGTCGATGACATCGATCACCTGGGCAACCGCCGAATCCGCAGCGTCGGCGAAATGGCGGAGAACCAGTTCCGTATCGGGTTGGTGCGAGTCGAACGTGCCGTCAAGGAGCGCCTGAGCCTGGCCGAAACCGAGGAACTCATGCCTCAGGAGCTGATCAACGCGAAGCCGGTATCGGCCGTCATCAAGGAATTCTTTGGCTCGAGCCAGCTTTCTCAGTTCATGGATCAGAACAACCCGCTCTCCGAGGTAACCCACAAGCGGCGCGTCTCGGCGCTGGGTCCGGGCGGGCTTACCCGCGAGCGGGCGGGGTTCGAGGTTCGCGACGTGCATCCCACCCACTACGGTCGCGTGTGCCCCATCGAGACCCCCGAAGGTCCGAACATCGGACTGATCAACTCGCTGGCGGTGTACGCGCGGACCAACGAGTACGGGTTCCTGGAGACGCCTTACCGTAAGGTCGAGAAGGGCAAGGTCACGGACAAAATCGAGTATCTGTCGGCCATCGAGGAAGGTCAGTTTGTCATCGCCCAGGCAAATGCGGCGCTCACGCCCCAGGGCAGGCTTTCCGATGCGCTCGTCACCTGCCGGAATTTGAACGAGTTCGTGCTGTCAGCACCGGACAAGGTCGAGTACATGGATGTGTCGCCGAAGCAGATCGTGTCGGTGGCCGCATCGCTGATACCGTTTCTGGAGCATGATGACGCCAACCGCGCGTTGATGGGTTCAAACATGCAGCGCCAGGCCGTACCCACGCTGATCACCGAGAAGCCGCTGGTCGGTACCGGCATGGAGCGCACGGTGGCCATCGACTCCGGCGTAACCGTGATCGCCGAGCGTGGTGGAACCGTCGACTCCGTTGACGCTGCGCGTATCGTCGTGCGAGTCAATGACGACGAGGCCGTCCCGGGAGAGCCGGGCGTCGACATTTACTCTCTGACGAAGTACACGCGTTCGAATCAGAACACGTGTATCAATCAGACGCCGCTGGTGAAAACCGGCGATCAGATCGCTCGTGGCGACGTTCTTGCCGACGGTCCGGCGACGGATCTCGGAGAGCTGGCGCTCGGGCAGAACATGCTGGTCGCATTCATGCCGTGGAATGGCTACAACTTTGAGGACTCGATCCTCATTTCGGAAAGAGTCGTCCAGGAAGACCGATACACTACTATCCACATCGAGGAACTCGTGTGTGTCGCCCGGGATACCAAACTCGGCCCGGAAGAGGTGACCGCGGATATTCCCAACGTCAGCGAAAGTGCGCTCTCGAAGCTCGATGAGTCCGGCATTGTTTATGTCGGGGCCGAGGTCAAGTCCGGCGACATCCTGGTCGGCAAGGTGACGCCGAAAGGCGAGACGCAGCTTACGCCCGAGGAAAAGCTGCTGCGGGCCATATTCGGCGAGAAGGCCTCGGACGTAAAGGACACCTCCCAGCGCGTTCCATCGGGAATGAACGGCACCGTCATTGACGTGCAGGTCTTCACGCGCGACGGCGTCGAAAAGGATGCGCGGGCCAAGCAGATCGAGCAGATGGAGCTCGACAAGGTCAAGAAGGACCTCGAGGACCAGTTCCGCATTCTCCAGGACGATACCTATCTGCGTCTCGAGAAGCTTCTGGTCGGGAAGGTGTCCGAGGGTGGTCCGGAGGGCCTCAAGAAAGGCGCCCGCATTGCCGCCGTCTACCTCGAGGAGCTGTCGCGGGACAAGTGGTTCGAAATCCGATTGCGTAACGAGGCCGCCAACAAGAGGCTTGAAAGCATGGCGGCGCAGCTCGAGCAACAGCAGAAAAACCTCGACGAGCGTTTCGAGGAAAAGCGCGTGAAGCTCACCTCCGGGGACGATCTGGCTCCGGGTGTGCTGAAGATGGTCAAGGTGTACCTGGCCGTCAAGCGGCGCGTGCAGCCCGGCGACAAGATGGCGGGGCGGCATGGAAACAAGGGCGTCATATCCATGATCGTGCCGGTGGAAGATATGCCGTTCATGGAAGATGGCACACCAGTGGACGTGGTCTTGAACCCTCTGGGTGTGCCCTCACGCATGAACGTCGGCCAGGTGCTGGAGACGCATCTCGGCTGGGCCGCCAAGGGGCTCGGGGCTCAGGTCGGACGCATGGCGGAAAATGGCGAGAAGCCTTTGAAGATCCGGCAGTTCCTGAAGAAAGTGTACGCCGTGAAAGGCAAGCCCGATCCCCTCAAGGACTTGAACGACGAAGAGCTCATGGAGCTTGCCGAGAACATCAAGAGTGGTGTTCCGATGGCTACGCCTGTCTTCGATGGCGCGAGCGAAGAGGAGATCAAGGATCTCCTGGAGCTCGCGAATCTGCCGCGAAACGGACAAACCACTCTTTGCGACGGACGCACAGGCGAAGCTTTCCATCGGCCGGTGACGGTTGGCTACATGTACATGTTGAAGCTCAATCATCTGGTCGATGACAAGATGCACGCGCGTTCGACCGGACCATACAGCCTGGTCACCCAGCAGCCGCTGGGTGGCAAGGCGCAATTCGGCGGTCAGCGTTTTGGTGAAATGGAAGTCTGGGCGCTGGAGGCATACGGCGCCGCCTACACGCTGCAGGAAATGCTGACCGTGAAGTCCGACGACGTGAACGGGCGTACCAAGATGTACAAGAATATCGTCGACGGCGACCACCAAATGGAAGCCGGGATGCCCGAGTCCTTCAACGTATTGATGAAGGAGATCCGCTCGCTCGGGATCGACATCGAGTTGGAACAGGATTGACGGTGCGCTGCGAAGGAAAGTGCTTGGTTTCGGACTTCAGCAAACTGCCCTGAGGCAGGAGAAAGCATGAAAGATTTACTTAATCTGCTCAAGCAACAAGGTCAGGTGGAAAGCTTCGATACCATTCGCATCGGTCTGGCATCACCGGACAAGATCCGATCGTGGTCGTACGGTGAGGTTAAGAAGCCGGAGACGATCAACTACCGTACCTTCAAGCCGGAGCGTGACGGGCTGTTCTGCGCGAAGATATTCGGCCCGATCAAGGACTATGAGTGTCTTTGCGGAAAGTACAAGCGGCTCAAGCATCGCGGCGTCATCTGCGAGAAGTGCGGCGTCGAGGTGACCTTGGCCAAGGTGCGCCGCGAGCGCATGGGCCACATCGAGCTTGCGAGTCCAGTGGCCCACATCTGGTATCTGAAGTCCCTGCCGTCTCGCATGGGACTGTTGCTGGACATGACCCTCCGGGATATCGAGCGCATCCTCTATTTCGAGGCATTCGTCGTCATCGATCCCGGCATGACCGATCTCGAACGCGGTTCGCTGATGACCGACGAGATGTACCTGGATTCCATCGAGCAGTACGGTGACGAGTTCACCGCGCGTATGGGCGCGGAAGCCATCTATGAGCTGCTTCGCACCATCGATCTCGATAGCGAGATCGCACAGGTACGCGAGGATCTTCCCAAGACCGGCTCGGAAGCGAAGATCAAGAAGCTTACCAAGCGCCTGAAGCTCATGGAGGCCTTCAAGGTATCGGGAAACCGGCCCCAGTGGATGGTCATGAAGGTGCTCCCGGTTCTGCCCCCGGAGCTTCGCCCTCTGGTTCCACTCGACGGCGGACGCTTCGCGACCTCGGACCTCAACGATCTCTATCGCCGGGTGATCAACAGGAACAACAGGTTGAAGAGGCTTCTGGACCTCAATGCGCCGGACATCATCGTAAGGAACGAAAAGCGCATGCTGCAGGAGTCCGTGGATGCGCTGCTCGACAACGGCCGTCGCGGGCGCGCCATAACCGGCACCAACAAGCGCCCGTTGAAGTCGCTCGCCGACATGATCAAGGGCAAGCAGGGACGTTTCCGTCAGAATCTGCTCGGCAAGCGCGTCGATTACTCAGGCCGTTCCGTGGTCGTCGTGGGGCCGACGTTGAAGCTCCATCAGTGTGGCTTGCCCAAAAAAATGGCCCTCGAGCTCTTCAAGCCCTTCGTATTCGGAAAGCTCGAGCTGCGCGGACTCGCCACCACCATCAAGGCGGCGAAGAAGCTCGTCGAGCGCGAGGGTCCGGAGGTCTGGGACATTCTCGAGGAGGTGATTCGCGAGCACCCGGTGCTGCTCAATCGCGCCCCGACCCTGCACCGACTGGGTATTCAGGCCTTCGAGCCGGTGCTCATCGAGGGCAAGGCGATTCAGCTGCATCCGCTGGTGTGTACGGCTTTCAATGCCGACTTCGACGGCGACCAGATGGCGGTGCACGTGCCGCTTTCAATCGAGGCGCAGCTGGAAGCGCGTACCTTGATGATGTCGACCAACAACATCCTGTCTCCGGCCAACGGAGAACCGATTATCGTGCCCACCCAGGACGTGGTCATGGGTCTTTACTACATGACCCGCGAACGCGTTGACGCAAAAGGGTCGGGCATGGCGTTCGCCGACGTGGCCGAGGTACACCGGGCATTCCAGACCGGGGCTGTGGAGCTGCATGCGCGCGTCAAGGTGCGCATCGACACCTACGAGGAAGACGCGGACGGGGAGATGCAGCCACTGCGATCTCTGATGGACACCACCGTCGGTCGTGCGCTGCTCTCCGAGGTCATGCCCGAGGGCCTGCCGTTCTCGCTGGTCAACATGACCATGAACAAGAAGGGCATCTCGGGGCTCATCAATGCCTGCTACCGTCAGGTGGGCCTGAAGGAAACCGTGGTGTTCGCCGACCAGCTCATGTACACGGGCTTTCACTACGCCACCATCGCCGGCATCTCCATCGGCGTCGACGATATGGTGGTTCCCGAGGAGAAGGGCCGCATCCTCGCGGCTGCGGAAGTCCAGGTCAGGGAGATCGAGGGCCAGTACGCGTCCGGCCTGGTGACCTTCGGCGAGCGCTACAACAAGGTCGTCGATATCTGGTCGTACACCAACGAGCAGGTTGCCAAAGCCATGATGGAGAAGCTCGGTAGCGAGCACGTGACCGACGCCGACGGCAAAGCGGTCGTGCAACAATCCTTCAATTCCATTTACATGATGGCCGATTCCGGCGCCAGGGGCTCCGCCGCGCAGATTCGCCAGCTTGCGGGCATGCGCGGACTCATGGCGAAGCCCGACGGCTCCATCATCGAGACGCCGATTACCGCCAACTTCCGCGAAGGCCTGGACGTGCTGCAGTACTTCATCTCCACCCACGGCGCCCGC
>CAXMNG010000225.1:0-5476 GCA_964194585.1 Salibacteraceae bacterium
CCGCGGACCAGGGTGAAGAGGTCACGCTCGAGCCGTTGCAGGGCTTCAGCCTGCCCCGCCCGCCGCCGCTGGAGGACTCGACCGCCAAGAAGGACGAGCCCGAGCCCGACGGCTACCAGGAGTTCAAGGTCACGAGTCCCAGCAACAATGCGACCATACGCGACAATGGTGGCAACGTGCCGGTCAGCCTGACTCTTACGCCGGGATTGCGCAGTGGGCACAAGATCGAGGTCATGATGGACGGTCGGCCCATCGGTAGCGGAAGCGGCACCTCCGTGACCCTTACGGAAGTCGACCGCGGCACCCATACCGTGCAGGCGGCGATCAAGGACGGTGAGGGCAAGGAAATCGCGCGCAGCAACAGCGTCATCTTTCATCTGAAACGCGGCGGCGGCTGACACGGCCGCCGGGTTGCCCACCCCGATCCCGGTTCACCCACGCACCATTTTGGTGCATACTCCCCGACTCATGGGCATGCCGTGCGTCGCCGGCGCGATCCATGGCGGCACGCAGAAGGCGTGATTTCCCGTAGTTACGCGGCTCGAGCGGCGCTTTCCCGTTGCCTGGCGCCAATGGCAAGCAGCGGTGGAGCTGGTCCGATTTTTGCTCATATGGAAGTCATGCCCGTACCAGCCGCCAATACGCAGCCGACCATGCAAGCGGCTGGACAGCCTGCCATCAGGCAGGTTCCGAGCGAGTCCGTGGACAGCACCAAGACCATTATCGACAACCTCACCACGGCGGTGCTGCTGCTCGGCACGGATCTGCGTCTACTGGCCATGAATCCCGCCGCAGAAGAGCTGCTGGACGTGAGTGCCAATCAAGTGCTCGGCACCAGCGCCGAGCGACTTCTTCCCGAGACCACGCTGTTCACCGCCGCCCTTGGCCGGGCGGCCACCAGTGGCGCGCCCTTCACCGAGCGTGAGATGCACCTCACGCTTCCGGCACAGACCATCACCGTGGATTGCAGCGTGACGCCCATCGGCGAGAGCCGCGACGACGCGCGGCTTCTGGTGGAGCTCGTGGCTGTGGACCGCCACCGGCGGATCACCCGCGACGAGCAGGGCGTCGCCCGCAATGCGTCGGTGCGCGCGCTGATGCGTGGCCTCGCCCACGAGATCCGCAATCCTCTGGGAGGGCTTCGCGGCGCCGCGCAGCTCCTGGAACGGGAACTCGTCGACGATGCCCTCAAGGAGTACACCCAGGTCATCGTCCACGAGGCCGACCGCCTGCAAAATCTGCTCGGTCGCATGCTGGGACCCCGGGGGGTACCCGACAAGCGCAGCATCAATATTCACGAAGTGACGGAGCGGGTGCGGGCGTTGCTGAGCGCGGAGGCGCCGCCCGGGGTGCACGTGACCCGGGACTACGATCCAAGTATCCCGCCGGTGCATGCCGATCCCGAGTTGCTGATTCAGGCAACCCTGAACGTGGCCCGCAATGCCGTGCAGGCCCTCGACGGCAGTGGCGCGTTACAGCTGCGCACGCGCATTCAGCGCCGCTTCACGATCGGTCAGACCTGTCACCGTCTGGTGGTGCGTATCGAGGTGCACGACGACGGCCCCGGCGTGCCGGATGAATTACGCGAGCACGTTTTCTTTCCACTGGTCACAGGCCGTGGTGACGGTACCGGGCTGGGCCTGTCCATCGCCCAGTCTCTGTTGCACCAGCACGACGGATTGATCGAGTTCGCAAGCGTTCCCGGGAACACCACCTTCAGTCTCATTCTGCCGGTGGAGAACGGCATATGAGCGACGCGCAGGTCTGGGTAATCGACGACGATCGCTCGATACGCTGGGTGCTGGAGCGCGCGTTGACGCAGGCCGGCATGGCGGTGACCGTCTTCGAGAACGGCGCCGAGGCCATGGCACGCCTTAGCGTCGAGCAGCCCAATGTCGTCGTCTCCGACATCCGCATGCCGGAGATGGACGGGCTCAGCCTTCTCGAAAATATTTCCGCGCGCCATCCGCAGCTGCCGGTCATCATCATGACGGCATATTCGGATCTGGAGAGCACGGTGTCGGCCTATCAGGGCGGCGCCTTCGAGTATCTGCCGAAACCCTTCGATGTGGACGAAGCGGTGGCGCTGGTGCGCCGGGCGTTCGGGCGTCACGGGAAAGAGACCGAATGGTCGGCCCCGGCGGACGACACCGCGAGCGCCGTCGGCGGCATCGTCGGATCGGCTCCGGCCATGCAGGAGGTTTTCCGTGCCATCGGCCGACTGTCGCGTTCCAATATCACAGTGCTCATTACCGGCGAGTCGGGCACCGGCAAAGAGCTCGTAGCGCGCGCCCTGCACCGGCACAGCCCGCGCACCAACGCACCATTCATCGCGCTCAATACGGCAGCGATTCCGCGCGAGCTCCTGGAGTCCGAACTGTTCGGACACGAGCGTGGCGCGTTCACCGGCGCCCAGAGCCAACGGCTGGGGCGCTTCGAGCAGGCCGATGGCGGCACGCTGTTTCTCGACGAGATCGGTGATATGCCGCCGGAGCTCCAGACAAGGCTTCTGCGCGTGCTCGCCAACGGCGAGTTCTATCGTGTCGGCGGCCACGTCCCGATCCGCGTGGACGTGCGCATTATTGCCGCGACCCATCAGAATCTCGAGTCCCGGGTTCGCGATCGGAGCTTCCGCGAAGATCTTTATCACCGATTGAACGTCATCCGGGTGCACGTACCGGCGCTCAGGGATCGCTGCGAGGATATTGTTCCGCTGCTGCGCCACTTCCTGTCCGCTGCCGCCGAGGAGCTGGGTGCCGCGACCAAGACCCTGGGTGGCGACGTCGAACGCTATCTGACGACGATGGCCTGGCCCGGCAATGTGCGTCAGCTCGAGAACCTGTGTCGCTGGCTCACGGTGATGGCCTCGGGAAACGAGATTCAGCTCGCCGATCTGCCGCCCGAGCTTCGCGACAACCCGCAATCGGTGCCCAGTGACGACGACTGGCAGGCACAGCTGCGGCGCTGGGCGGAACATCATCTGGCGACCGGCGAAAATGCGCTGCTCGATGCTGCCGTGCCACGTTTCGAGCAGGTCATGATCGAGACTGCACTCAACGCCTCCGGCGGCCGGCGCCAGGATGCGGCGCGCCTGCTCGGTTGGGGGCGGAATACCCTGACACGCAAGATCAAAGAGCACGGCTTGCAGTTCGACGACTAGTCGACAAGGATCGTCAAACATCCATCCTCGCAAGCACGCGAACGGTCTCGATACATGAAAGCAGCCGACAAACCGACCACACGCCTCTGCACCCACAGCACCGACGCCATCACCGTGCGCGGCGTGGATCTCGTCGACGAACTGATTGGCGAGCTCAGCTTTACCGAGATGACGTACTTCGCAATCACCGGACGCCGGCCGACGCGCGCCCAGACCCGCATTCTCGATGCCGTGCTGGTGACGCTCATGGAACACGGTCTGACCCCCAGCGCTATTGCTACCCGCATGATTTACGGTAGCACTCCGGAGTCACTGCAGGCGGGCGTGAGTGCCGGATTGCTTGCCGTCGGCAGCATGTTCGTCGGTACCATGGAAGGCTGCGCCGCGTTGATCGAACGCATTCTCTCGGCACCGGACGGGGAGCAAGCTGCCGGCGATATCGCCGACGAGTACCGACGGATGCGCAAACCGATCCCTGGATTCGGTCACCATATGCACAAGCCCGACGATCCGCGCACGCCCAAGCTCTTTGCTCTCGCGGAAGCGGAAGGCGTGCCGGGGCGTCACATCGCCGCTCTGCGCACGCTGTCGGCGGCGGTCGACCAGCGCTTCGGCAAACACATCACCATCAACGCCACCGGGGCCGTCGGCGCGCTGCTTGGCGAGATCGCGATCCCCGCGCCCATCATGCGCGGCATTGCCGTTATCTCACGCTCGGCGGGTCTCGTCGCCCATATCGCCGAAGAGCAGCGGACACCGAGCATGCGTTACATATGGGAGCTCGTCGAAGAAGGCGTGCCATACGACGCGGAGCCGGACACAGGCGGCTGAAGGGTTCCGGACGAGCATGCAGCCCGTCGATCTCATTTACCGTGCCGCCGCGCGCCTCCCGGACGTCGTTGCCGTGGAGGCGCCGGGGATCTCTCTCGGCCACGGGGAGCTGGTGGCACGGGCAGATGCGCTCGCCGTTGCCCTGCAGGCCATGGATCCTGAGCCTCAAAGCCGCGTCGGAGTCTGTGCCTACAACAACGTCGAGCACTTGATCGCATTGCTTGCCGTGATGGCGGCGGACAAGATCTGGGTGCCGCTGAATCCTCTGGACGCTTCGCGTGACCTCAGCTCCAAGATTGCCGCCGCCAGACCATCGTTGCTGATCGCCGACGAAGCATGTCTCGGTAAATTCGATCCCGGTTCCGCACCGGTCCTGATTGCCGCTCGCGGCAAGGACAGCGCGAGTGCCGGCGCGTTGCACATCGACGATCTCATCGCCCGGCATCGGGGCGAGCGGCCGCGGCGACAAGGACTGTCGCCAGCGCTTACCCAGGCGATCAAATTTACCGGCGGCTCCAGCGGCAAGCCGAAAGGGGTGCTGCAGCCCTACCGGGCGTGGATCGCCGGTGCCAGCAGCATGATTCATGCTTTCGGATTCGGCCCGGCGGATCGCTATCTGGTGGCTGCGCCACTCACCCACGGCACCTCCTGTTACGTGACGCCGATACTGGCTGCGGGCGGAACGCTGGTATTCATGGAAGGCAAGACCGCGCCAGGGAAGGTTCTGGACGCCTTCCAGGGACAAGACATCACAACGAGCTTTCTGCCCCCCACCCTCATCTACATGATGATGCAGGCCATGGAGCAGGAGCCACGGCGCTTCGAGCGGCTGCGGTTGCTGATCTACGGTGCCGCCATCATGCCCCCCGAGAAGATCCGCCAGGCGCGCGCCCTGTTCGGGCCCGTGATCGCGACCAACTACGGCCTTACCGAGGCGCCGCAGATCATCACGGCGCTCACTCCAGAGGAAGCCACCGACGAGAGCACTATCGCATCAGTCGGGAGGGCCAGCTTCATGACCCGGGTCGGCATCGTCGATGCCGCGGGAGCGCTTCTACCCACGGGCGAGCAGGGCGAGATCGTGATCAGCGGCGATCTGCTCATGAGCGGCTATCTCGACAACCCCCAGCAGACCGCCGAAGCCCTGGTGGACGGTTGGTTGCACACCGGGGATGTGGGTTATCTGGATGAACGCGGGTTCTTGTTTCTCAAAGACCGATTGAAGGACGTTATCATCAGCGGCGGGTTCAACGTATATCCCAGCGACGTGGAAGCGGCCCTCGCCGCCCACCCCGCCATACACGAGTGTGTCGTGTTCGGCCGCCCGGATGAGAAGTGGGGCGAGGCGGTGCAGGTGGCCATCGAATTGCGGCAGGGCGCCGACGCCAGCGCCGAAGACATCATCGCATTCGCAAAGCAACAGGTGGGATCGGTACAGGCGCCGAAACAGGTGCACTTCATGGACAGTCTGCCGCGAAGCGCGGT
>CAXMNG010000226.1:0-13125 GCA_964194585.1 Salibacteraceae bacterium
CTCCCCCAGAGGGGAGAGGGAGCAGACGGGGGTATTTCCATGTGCACCGTGCTCATCCCTGATGATCCCTGTGCACGGCTGTCACTCTACTGACCAGGGCTCGGTCGCCGATGTGAGAAAACTCACACCGGGTCCGAATCGATGAGTTCCCGCATGGCCATGGTGGCATAGGCGCCGGCCGGCAGGACGAATGACACCATGAGCCGATCCGTGGCCTCGAAGGCCACGCTCAACTCCGCCAACGGTACCCGCAAGGCCCGGCGAGCGCTCTCGAGTCCGGCGGCATCCAGGCCATCGCACCAGGCGGCGCAACCGGCGAGGGCCGCCTCTTCCAGCGCCAACGCCTCGCCGGAAGCGAGTGGGTCGCCGCGACCCCACATGGGCCCCGTGGGATGCAGGTCCATGCGCACAAGCCGCCCGTCGATGTCCGCGTCCGGCTCCGCCAGTTTGAAGACGCTGTGGCTGCCATCCAGCATCAACGCCTCCCCGGGAAGCGCGCGACGCCAGCTGCCCTCATGGACCCGGCGGGCGAGCACGCGGTTGAACAACATGGCCCGGGCCGCCGACAGGTAAAGCCCGCGGCGATCCCGGTCTCGAACCCGCTTTCCCTCGGCCAGCATTTCCCAGGCGCTGGCGACATTGCCACTGTCCCGCCCGAATCGCTGCTCGCCGAAGTAGTTCGGCACGCCACTGGCATCGAGCTCGCGGACGCGGGATTCCAGCGCTTGCGTGTCGCCCTCGAAGCCCTGCACACGAATGCGAAAGCGATTGCCCGCCAGAACGCCGCGGCGAAGCTTCTTGCGATGCCGCGTGACCCGCAACACCTCCACCTCCTCCGACGTGATGGCTCCCCAATCCGGCGACCCGCGACCCTCCATGGGAACACTGAACCACTGGGTGGTGACGGCGGCGCGATCCTTCAGCCCCGCATAACCCACATCGCGCCCGGCCACTCCCGCGAGCCGGGCAAGCGCCCCTGCCAGCCAACGGGTGTTGGTGTCACGTTTGCGGATCTGGAGCCAGGCGTGGGGGCCCTCGCCCTCCGGCTCGAATCCCAGTAGCTCCTCCACCGAGAAGTCATCGCTGTGCTGCTTGATGCGGCCCCGTGCCGGCGCAGGCCCGTAGGCGCGGGGAAGATCCCGGGGCAGGATGAAGCAGCGCGTCGATTCCTCGCTATTCGGTATCACTCCTCGAGCAACACCACCGCGTGGGCGGCGATGCCCTCACCCCGGCCGACGAAGCCCATCTTTTCAGTGGTCGTGGCCTTCACGTTGACCCGGTTGGCGTCGATACCGAGATCGGCGGCAATGTTGGCGCGCATCTGCGACACGTGGGCGGCGAGGCGCGGCTCCTCGGCGACGATGGTCACGTCCGCGTTGCCGACGCTGAGCCCCTGGTCGCCCAGGGTCGCGATCACGCGACGCAGCAGAATTCTGCTGTCGATGTTCTCGTAGCTGGGATCGTCGTCGGGGAAGTGCCTGCCGATGTCGCCACCTCCGGCGGCGCCGATGAGCGCGTCGCACAAAGCATGCAGCGCCACGTCGCCGTCGGAGTGGGCCGCGAGTCCCTTGTCGTGGGGAATGGTTACACCACCGAGCACCAGACGCTCGCCGGCTGCCAAACGGTGGGCATCGTATCCGTGGCCGATTCTCATGACGCGTCCTCCATGCGGGTGAGAAACATCTCTGCAAGCTTCAGATCTTCCGGCTGCGTGATCTTGATGTTGTCCTCGCGACCCTGCACCAATCGTGGGCGGGCGCCGGTGAGTTCCATGGCCTGCGCCTCGTCGGTCACATTGCGGCCTGTGTCGACGCATCGTTGCATGGCATCGCGCAACGCGCCCAGGCGAAACATCTGCGGCGTCTGCGCGCGCCACAGGGACTCCCGGTTGACCGTCTCGCTGATCCGACCGTCACCAGCGGCTCGCTTCATGGTGTCCTTTACCGGCATCGCCAGCAATCCGCCCACCTCATCCGACCACAACTCATTCATGAGTCGATCGATGTCCTCATCGCGCAGACACGGGCGCACCGCGTCATGCACCAGCACCCAATCATCCATGGACGCGTGCTTGGTCAACGCATCGAGACTGCTGAGCACTGAGTCGCGCCGCTCGTCACCACCGGCGGCCACCAGCGGTGGGCGGGTAAGTTGCATCTGGATCTCCGGCCACCACCGGTCGTCCGCGGCCAGCGCCACCATGACCCCGGAAATGCGCGGATGGTTGCATAAGCGCTCGAGCGTATGCGCAATAATCGGACGCCCCAGCAGGGACAGATACTGCTTCGGTGTTTCGCTGCCCATGCGTGCCCCGATTCCGGCGGCGGGCACGACGGCCCAGAATCGGAGCCCATTTTGATTTTCTGCGACCATGGGGCTCCCCCCGTCTTTAGGACCGGGAAAGGGGATTAATCCTCGACGATCTGGAAGTAGATTTCGTCCTTGCGGATCATGCCCAGCTCCAGGCGGGCGCGCTCTTCCACCGCCTCGAGACCGGTCTTGAGATCGCGCACCTCTGCCTCCAGTCGTTGGTTGCGACTCTGGAGCAAGGCGTTCTCCGCAGTCTGGTTATCGATGGCCTGGCGCAAGCGCCAGACTTCAGCGAGACTCTCGTCGCCGACCCACAGACGAAACTGCACCAGTGCGAGTAGCGATACCAGCAATACGACGAATGCTTTCACGTTGATGATATATTGTAGAAGGCTTTTTGCCCGGGATAGACACAGGCGCCGTCTGGCGCGAGCTCTTCCTCGATGCGCAACAAGCGGTTGTACTTGGCGGTACGATCCGAGCGTGACAGGGATCCGGTCTTGATCTGCCCGGCGCCGGTGGCCACGGACAAATCCGCGATGGTGGTGTCTTCGGTCTCCCCGGAACGATGGGAAACCACCACCGTGTAGTTCGCCTTCATGGCCGTGTGGATGGCATTGAGGGTTTCGGTCAAGGTACCGATCTGATTGAGCTTGATGAGCACGGAGTTGGCGACACCACGCTCGATGCCCGTTGTGATTGTCTTCGCATCAGTGACAAAGAGATCATCTCCCACCAGCTGCACTCTGTCACCGAGCCTTTTCGTCAACGTCGACCATCCATCCCAGTCGTCTTCCGCCATGCCATCCTCGATGGAAATGATGGGATACTGATCCACCCAGTCCGCCAGGTAGTCGGTGAAGCCTTCGGCATCCAGGGACTTGGCTTCGGAATCCAGACAATAACGGCCGTCCCGGTAAAATTCAGAGCTCGCCGGATCCAGGGCCAGACACACATCCCTGCCGGCGGCATAACCGGACTTCTCGATGGCTTCGAGAATCACCTCGACGGCTTCGCGATTGGATTTGAGATCCGGAGCGAACCCACCCTCGTCACCCACCGCGGTGCTGTACCCCTTGCCGGCCAGAATCGCCTTGAGCGCGTGGAAAACTTCGGCGCCGCAGCGCACCGCTTCCGCCAACGAGTCGGCCCCGATGGGTACGACCATGAATTCCTGCAGGTCCACGCGATTATCGGCGTGAGCGCCACCGTTGATGATGTTCATCATCGGCACCGGCATGCGCCACGGTTCATCGCCTCGTGCGGCCCCGCCGAGGTAGCGGTACAGGGGCTGACCACGGCTTTCAGCGGCGGCCCTGGCGCACGCCAACGATACCGCCAAAATGGCATTGGCGCCGAGTTCTCCCTTGTTCGGGCTGCCGTCCAGGGTAATCATGCGCGCGTCGATATCGCTCTGGGCGCTGGCCTCCATTCCCAGCAGCGCATCGCGTATCGGACCCCCAACATTGGCCACCGCCTTGGTCACGCCTCTACCGAGGTAGCGACCGGCATCGCCATCCCGGAGCTCCAAGGCCTCGCGGCGTCCCGTGGAGGCACCCGACGGCACGGCGGCGCGACCGCGCGTGCCGCCCTCGCACACCACGTCCGCTTCCACCGTCGGATTGCCGCGGGAGTCGAGGATCTCGCGACCGCGAATGTCGACGATCTTGCTCATCGGGGGCTCACACCCGATCAGTGCGACGCTCCGGCAGGCCCAACTCGGACTCCGCGAGGACGCGCGACTTTACCAGATCATCCAACTCTTTGAGTGTTGCAAGCAGATCAGCCATGCGGTCCAGCGGCCAGGCGTTGGGCCCGTCGCTCAAAGCCTTTTCCGGATCGGGGTGCGTTTCCATGAATACCCCGGAGATCCCTGCCGCCACCGCGGCCCGCGCCAGCACCGGCACGAACTCCCGCTGCCCTCCCGACGACGTGCCGCGTCCCCCGGGTTGCTGCACCGAGTGGGTGGCGTCGAAAACCACCGGACAACCGGTCTCGCGCATTACCGCGAGGCCGCGCATGTCCGACACGAGCGTGTTGTAGCCGAATGATGCACCGCGTTCGCACACCAATATCTGGCGGTTTCCCGACGCCTTCGCCTTCTCGACCACGTTGAGCATTTCCCACGGCGACAGGAACTGCCCCTTCTTGATGTTCACCGGCTTGCCGCATGCAGCGACCCGCTGGATGAAATTCGTCTGCCGGCAGAGGAACGCCGGTGTTTGCAGCACGTCCACCACCGAGGCGACCGCATCGAGTGGCGTGTCCTCGTGCACGTCGGTCAACACGGGCACGCCGATGGATTCACGCACGTGGGCGAGGATCTTCAATCCCTCATCGATACCCGGCCCGCGATAGCTCTGATGGGAACTCCGGTTGGCCTTGTCGAAGGACGATTTGTAGATGAAGGGAACGCCGACGTCCGCCGCCATGACCTTGAGCGCCCCGGCGGTGTCCTCCGCGAGTGCCCGGGATTCGATCACACAGGGGCCGACAATGACGAACAGCGGCCGGTCCAGCCCGACCTCGAAATCACACAGCTTCATGCGTCGGCAATCGCCACTTCGGCGACCTTCCTGGCGCGTTCCAGCTCCTCATGGTATGCATTCGCCGCGTCGATGAACCCGCGGAACAGAGGATGACCGTCCCGGGGCGTCGAGGTGAACTCCGGGTGAAACTGACAGCCGATGAACCAGGGATGGTTGGGAATTTCCACCACTTCGACGAGGCTGCCGTCGATGGTCTTGCCGGCAATCAACAGTCCGGCGTCCTGCAGAAGATCCATATAAGTATTGTTGAACTCGTAACGGTGCCGGTGGCGTTCGTTGATGATGTCCGTCCCGTACACCGAACGGCAGAGTGACTCGCGCCGCAAGCGACCTTTCTGAGCGCCGAGGCGCATGGTGCCGCCCAGATCGGAACTCTCGTTGCGCTGCTCGACCATGCCACCCTGATTGATCCACTCCGTGATCAACGCGATGACCGGGTACGGCGTCTGGAAATTGAATTCCGTGCTGTTCGCGTCGTCGAGCCCCGCTATGTGGCGCGCGTACTCGATCACCGCGACCTGCATGCCGAGGCAAATACCCAGGTAGGGGACGCGATTCTCGCGCGCAAAACGCGCCGCCAGAATCTTGCCCTCGATACCGCGCTTGCCGAATCCACCGGGCACCAGAATCGCGTCCATATCCTCCAGGCACGCCGTACCCGACTGCTCGATGTCTTCGGAATCCACGTAGTGAATATCCACCCGGGTGCGCGTGTGGATACCCGCGTGGCTGAGCGCCTCGCTCAACGACTTGTAGGATTCCGTGAGGCCCACGTACTTGCCGACCATGGCGATCTTGGCGTCCCGGGTGGGATTCTCCAGACCCTCGACGACGGCGTCCCATTCCGACAGATCGATATCCCGGGCTTCCAAGTCGAGCTTTTCCACCACCAGGTCGTCGAGATCCTGCTCATGGTACATATGCGGTATCTTGTAGATGCTGTCCGCGTCCACCGCGGAAATGACGGCGCGTTCGGGGACGTTAGTGAACAACGCGATCTTTCTGCGCTCGTTCTCAGGCAATGGCTGCTCGCAGCGGCACAGAAGAATATCGGGCTGAATGCCGATGGAGCGCAGTTCCTTCACCGAATGCTGCGTGGGTTTGGTCTTGATCTCCCCGGCAGCAGGCAGGTAGGGCACCAGGGTGAGGTGAATGAACAGCGACATGCGCTCCCCGAGCTCGATGCGCATCTGGCGAATGGTTTCCAGAAACGGCAGGGACTCGATGTCGCCGACGGTGCCGCCGATCTCCACCAGGGTCACTTCGGCATCGCCGGCCGCCTGGTAGATGGAGGACTTGATCTCGTCGGTGATGTGGGGAATCACCTGCACGGTACCGCCCAGATACTCGCCACGACGCTCCTTACGGATGACGCTCTCGTAGATCTGGCCGGCGGTGAAATTGTTGACTTTACCCATGCTCACGCGAGCGAAACGCTCGTAGTGACCGAGATCCAGATCCGCTTCCGCGCCGTCGTCGGTGACGTAGACCTCACCGTGCTGGAAAGGATTCATGGTGCCCGGATCCACATTGATGTACGGATCGAGCTTTACCAGGGTTATGCCGATGCCACGGGCTTCGAGAATGGCAGCGAGCGAAGCGGAGGCAATACCCTTGCCCAATGAGGACACGACACCGCCCGTAATAAATATGAATCGAGACATTTAACTCCGTGCACGAGGCCAGGGGCCCGGCCTTCGCACGGGAGGATACGCTAGCAAATTCGGCGCCGTTAAACAATCGACGCCGACGCTAAAGTCACACTTTTTCTTCGTCAACGAGGCATCGCAGCGCCGCCGGGCGCATACCCCGTGAGCTCCACGTGACCGTACCCAGTCACCTCGGCCGAGGCCGATGTGCCGATCACACGGGATGCTCCTTCCCAATAGCGAAAGGCGAGATTCAGTTCCTGATCCGGCGTCTCGGGCGTGATCTGCACATCGATGGCGGCGCTCGGCACCTGCAGCCGCCAGCGAGACGGATAGCGCGCCCCGTCCCGCGGACTGCGCCAGTGAGCCAGCGCATCGAGCTGGAAATCATCGGCTGCCAGGCTGCGTGCTTTGCCGTCGGCCTCCACCAGGGTGCCGGCACTGTGGGGGTCGGTGCCGCCGTCCCGTGTGCGCAGGCGATAAAGCATGAGATCGCGGCCATCGGAGAGCTGCAGAGCGAACCAGTCCCAGCCGACCTGGTCAGGCGCCAGCGCGCTCGAACTCCATTCGCGATCGAACCAGGCCGCTCCCTCCACCTGTCGGGCGCCGTCGGGGGTGGAGAGCCGGCCACTCACGGCGATGCGCGGGATGGAATAATAATAGGAGGCGTTGCCCGCGCCGGCGCCCTTGCGGCTCAAGCCGGCATCGCCATTGAGAACCACGGGCTTGCGCTGGTCGAGACGCAGATCAATGGCGTAGCCGCCGTCTTCGGCGCGCAAGCGTTGGGGGAAAAACGCCCCGCCGGCGCTCGCTTGCCAGCTCCCCAGCCACACGCGAAACGGGGCGCCCAGCGCCCCGGCGAGATCCAGGGCACCGCGGCTGAAACGCTCGGCGGCATGAAAGCGGCCCAGCTCGATGTCGGTCACGGTGAAATGCGCCATGTAGACCTGGTTGCTGGCCCAGGCCGAAGGTCGCACGGTCGCCCGGGGCGAGAGCGCGAATCGAAAGAAAGTGAGCTGAAAAGCAAAGCGGCGCCCATCCCCGGCGGCCACGTTCCCGGTGTAGTACCACCACTCGCTTCGGAATTCCGGATGGGGTCCGTGGTCCTCGGGAAAGCGGAACGGTCGCGGCACGATCGCTCTGGCAAAGCCTTGCGCCGGCGCACCTAACACTTGCATGACGGCGCTGGCGGATTCCCGTGGCGGGGATGGTGCATCGGCGGCCACCGGCCCGGCCAGCAGCAAGCCAAAAGCCACGAGCACCACGACCGCCAACCTACAACTCCCTCAGGAAACGGAACAGCTGACGGAAGCTGCGCGGCGGGCGGCCAGCCGCGTGCTCCTTGTGGGCATTGCGAAGGAGCTGGCGAAGCTGCTGCGCATCGGCGTGGGCGTACTCATCGAGTAACTCGGCGACCGCCGCATCCCCCTCCTCCATCAAGCGCTCGCGCCAACGCTCCAGGCGCTTGAGCCGCGCCTTGTCCTCGTGGCTGGTGCTGCGGTGGGCGTCGACGGCGCTTTTGATCGGAGCCACATCGGTTTCCCGAAGCAGGCGCCCCAGATAGCGCACCTGGCGCCGGTAGGCCCCGCGGCTGAGCTCGCGCGCGCTCATCACCCCGTCGCGCAAATTGACGGAAAGCGGGACGCTGGCGAGCTCGGCGGGCGAAAGCCGTACCATCTCGTCGGCAAGCGCCTGCAACGCGAGCGCATCGCGTTTGCGCTGAGACTTCGATACTGGTGTGTCGCCGTCGTCGGTGGTCATGAATTTGCGGGGGACAGATTTGAAATCTGTCCCCATGTTCGCAAGTATAATCGCCAACCAATCAACTCAGAAATGCGCCAACACCGGATCATGACAACCGACACGCCGAAGACAGTCTACCTGAAGGACTACACGCCACCCCCGTTTCTCATCGAGGACGTGGATCTGCGCTTCGATCTGGGCGAGGAAACGACCCTGGTCACTTCCACCCTGAAGCTGGTGCGAAACCCCGCGTTCGTGACGCCACGGGATGGCTTGAGCCTCGATGGACAGGAGCTGGAGCTCGTCTCCATCAGCATCGACGGCAGCCCCGTCGGTGACGAGCGCTATCGGCTGGACGAGGGCTCGCTCGTCATTCGTGACGTCCCCGATGAGTTCACGCTGCAAACCTGCGTGCGCCTGCGCCCCCAGGCCAATACCTCCCTGGAAGGGCTTTACACCTCCAGCGGCAACTTCTGCACCCAGTGCGAGGCCCAGGGGTTTCGCAAGATCACCTGGTTTCTGGACCGGCCCGACGTCATGTCGCGCTACACGACCACGATCGTCGCTGACCGCGGCCGCTATCCGGTCCTGCTCTCCAACGGCAATCCCGTGGAAGACGGGTTGCTCGACGACAACCGCCATTGGGTGAAGTGGCAGGATCCATTCCGCAAGCCAGCCTATTTGTTCGCCCTTGTGGCAGGCGACCTTGCCTGCGTGGAGGATCGCTTCACCACCCGCTCGGGGCGCGATATCGCGCTCAAGATCTATGTCGAAAAGCACAATGCCGACAAATGTGGCCACGCCATGGCGTCCCTGGAGAAAGCCATGCGCTGGGACGAGGAAGTCTACGGGCTCGAGTACGACCTGGACATTTACATGATCGTCGCCGTCGATGACTTCAACATGGGCGCCATGGAGAACAAGGGGCTCAACGTATTCAATTCGAAGTACGTGCTGGCAAAGCCTGAGTCCGCTACGGACGGAGACTTCGCCGGCATCGAAGGCGTTATCGCCCACGAGTATTTTCACAACTGGACCGGCAACCGCGTCACCTGCCGCGACTGGTTTCAATTGAGCCTCAAGGAAGGGCTCACGGTATTCCGTGATCAGGAGTTCTCCGCCCACATGACCTCGTCCGCGGTGAAGCGCATTCAAGACGTGCGCGTGCTGCGTACCCACCAGTTCGCGGAAGACGCCGGTCCCATGGCGCACCCGGTGCGGCCGAACTCCTACATCGAGATCAGCAATTTCTACACGGTCACGGTCTACAACAAGGGCGCGGAGGTGATCCGCATGATACATACCCTGCTCGGCGCCGACGGCTTCCGGAAGGGCATGGATCTTTATTTCCAGCGCCATGACGGCCAGGCCGTGACCACGGAAGATTTCGTCAAGGCGATGGAGGATGCCAACGACGAGGATCTATCGCAGTTTCGCTTGTGGTACAGCCAGGCGGGCACCCCGGTGGTGCAGGTGAGCGGTGACTACGACGAGGATTCCAAGACCTACACCTTGGGCCTCTCCCAGCGTTGCCCGGCGACACCGGGACAGCCCGAGAAGCAACCTTTCCACATCCCGCTCCGGATCGGTTTGCTCGATTCCGCCGGCCGCGACGTGGGTCTGGATCTGGAGGGCGGGCGCGAGGCCGGCGCCCACGAGCTGGTGCTCAGCCTCACCGAGAGCGAGCAACAGTTTCGATTCCGTGGCCTCAGCGAAGCACCCGTGGTTTCCGTTGCGCGCGGGCTGTCCGCCCCTGTTACCATCGACGCAGACCGCGATGATCCCGCCCTCGCCTTCCTCGCCAGCCACGACAGCGACGCCTTCAATCGCTGGGATGCGGCCCAGGTCTTCGCCACCAACGTCATCATGCGCCAGATCGACAATCATCGCGGCGGCCGCGAGCTCGAGGTGGATGCCGCCTTCGTGCAGTCCTTTACCCGCATACTGGCAGAGCAACAGCTGGATCGGGCCCTCATCGCCGAGGCGCTGATGCTCCCCGGTGAGGCCTACCTCGCCGATCGCTTACAGACCATCGACGTGGACGCTATTCACGTCGCGCGCCAGACCATGCGCCGCAACCTCGCGAGCGAGCTTGCGGAAGAATTCCGCCAGGTCTATCGAGCGAACTTGAGCAACGAAACCTACAGGTACGACGCGGAATCCGCCGGACGCCGCAGCCTCAAAAACCTGTGTCTCTCCTATTTGATGGAATTGGGCGATGCCCAGTCGCGCGCCTGGTGCATGTCGCAGTTCCAGCAGTCCGACAACATGACCGACGTGCTCGCAGCACTCGCATGCTTCACGCGCACCGACTGCCCGGAACGCGAGCTGGCCATCGCCGAGTTTCACCAGCGCTGGAAACACGACGCTCTGGTGCTCGACAAGTGGTTCAGCCTGCAGGCTTTATCGCATCTGCCGGGCACGCTCGCGTCGGTGGAGGCGCTCATGGGGCACGAGGCCTTCGATCTCAAGAAGCCCAACAAGGTGCGCGCGCTGATCGGCTCCTTCTGTCAGGGCAACCAGGTGCGTTTTCACGATGCCGGCGGCGCCGGCTATCGGTTTCTGGCCGATCGGGTGATCGAGATCGATTCCATCAATCCCCAGGTGGCAGCCCGTCTGATGGGGGGATTCAGCCGCTGGCGCAAGTTCGACGCGGATCGGCAGCAGCTCATGAAGTCGCAGCTCGAGCGCATCCTGGGAACGGCCAGGCTCTCGAAGGACGTCTACGAAATTGCGTCGAAGACGTTGGCGTAGATTTAATTGGGGACGGATTAATTGGGGACAGATCTATTTTCCCATTGGACGGTACCCGTCCAATGGGAAAATAGATCTGTCCCCAATTAATCTAGCCGGTACCGATCTTGAGGATGGCGTCTTTCATGGCGGAACGATGGGGCTCGCTGAGCCTGGCCCAGGCTCGGGCCAACTCGATAGCCTCCTCGTTCAACTCGCCAACTTCCTCGACACCGAACATCAACCACGCGGGTTTCACGGCAAGAGCGTCCGCGATCTGCTCGAGAATCCGCGGCCGAAGGCTCTTGCCGTTCTCGATTTTCTGGATCACGGCCTGGGAAGTCCCGACCTGCTCGGCAAGGTACATCTGGGTCCACCCGAGCTCCTTTCTGCGACGGCGCAAGCGGCCCCCGAGCGACTCGAGATCCTCGTGGCTCCTGCTGCGCTTGACCATGTCGAGCTTGTCCAGCTTATTGAAAAATTCTAAATCCACTAGCGGCCTCTCAAAACTGGTATCGGCAGAACGAAAGTTATCTTGACACTAAATTTCTTGCTTCGTTGGCTTTGTCGCATTACAACTTAGTTTCCCAGTCCTTCAGGCGGCCAGCCGCGCGGTTCCAGAATTTCAGCATAGCATTCCCACATTTTCGGTGACCCGGGTCACAGAAGAAACGTTCATGCTAAGCCCTTGTCCCAGAACGACATACGGCGCACCATCGTGGCCTGATCGGGCTTTTCGGGAGCTTCCTTCCAACCGCGGCGGCACGGATTCCAGGGCGGCTCCAACCCGAGATATCGGGCCTTGCAGGCTAAACTTGATACTGTCAATCGCGATGTGTGGACCAGGTCCGCGGGGGCTTCCCACAACACTCGTTCCCATCGCCATCGTTTTCGAGAATCAGAAGCATGTCAGCGGCAAAAAGCACGAAGAAATCAGTGACAAACCGTGCCGTACCCGTGGCGCTCACGGCCGAGTCCCTGGCGGGGGTCCAGGTGTTCCGCCGCTTGAGCGCGCCCAATCGCGGCAAGCTGGCGGCGCTCTGCCAGGGGCGCCGCTACGCGGCGCAGCAGCGCGTCCTCTCCCACAAGGACGACAGCCAGGACGTTTACTTCATCGTCAGCGGCAAGGTGCGGGTCACTATTTATTCCCTGGGCGGAAAGGAAATCACCTTTCGTGACCAGGCCGCCGGCGAGATGTTCGGGGAGCTGGGAGCCATCGACGGCGAGCCCCGCTCCGCCCACGTCATGGCCCTGGAGGACTCCCTGCTGGCATCCATGTCACGGGAGAAATTCTGGGGGGTCCTGGGGAGCTATCCGGAGGTGGCGGAGTTCACCTTGAAACGGCTGGCGACGCTGGTGCGCCTGCTCTCCGGAAGGGTGTTCGAATTCAGCACCCTGGCCGCGCGCAACCGCATCCACGCGGAGCTGCTGCGCCTCGCGCGCGCGCATCTCCGCGACGACAACACGGCCACCATTTCACCCTCGCCCACCCACGCCGATATCGCCAGCCGCATCAGTACCCACCGCGAGGCCGTGACCCGGGAGTACCACGATCTGGCCCAAGCCGGGGTCATCGATCAGCACCACGGTGAATTGGTCATACACGACGTGGCGCGGCTGGAGACCATGGTTCGGGAGGTCATGGGAAACTAACCCGGCACCTCACTACCGGTGTGCGCCTGGAACAACTCCAGCGGGGTACGGGTTTGCACTCCCCGGAAAGCCCTAGAAATAGGGGGTTTGCGCTCCACCGCCCTCGAAATAGCCCATTTGACTAGCGTAGTGACTAGCGTTGGGGCCTTCTTCTTTCGAGACACCAGAGGGCTGTCCAGTGACTGGTCTAGGAGTGGCGTAGGCAAGCCCCCATCATTTCCGAGAAAAGCGCCTGACCAGCCCTAGACACCGTCCAGCTACCCTCAATCAACCGGACCATCCGACCCATCGCGCCAGGCTGGGCTCTCGGCCTACAAACGCACCGCCCTCAACCGACAGACGCGGCCAGGCAGGCAAGCGATCATCTGACTGCCCCGCCCCGCTGCCGGTCTGTGCGCCCCTCTCCTAAGCCGCAGCGGTGTGCGGGGCTACCCTGACGCCGCTACAATTGGGCTATGTCACTAGCCGAAGCCATACGGTTGAAGCAG
>CAXMNG010000227.1:0-3880 GCA_964194585.1 Salibacteraceae bacterium
CACGTGGGGAAAACAAACGAGCCGGGTACGCTCGCTGAGGAGCTCGTCGAGCTGCTCCAGGTCGAGATCACCGCTGCGCGCATCGATGCGCCACTCGCGGACTTCTACGCCCGAGTCCGCCAAGCGTCGCCAGGCACCGCCGTTGGCCTCGTGATCCTGGTTGGTGACGATGATCTCGCACCCCGGCACGAGCAGGGGCGTCAGCGCGTGTGCGAGCACGTACACATTGAGCGTGGTGGATGGGCCAACGACGATCTCGTCGCGATCCGCATTGATGGCCTCGGCCATCAGCGATTGCGCGCGGTCCAGGCGCTCGCGGGCACTGCGCGACGATGGGAATTGCCACCCCGGCTGACACTGGCATTCGCGCATGAATGCATCGAGCGAATCGATGACCTGGCGCGGCGCGTAGGATCCACCGGCGTTCTCGAAATACACCTCGCCACTGGACAGCGGCGGGAAAAAGCTTCGACAGAAATCCACGTCAAGGCACGTATCCGGCATTAAGTTCGCTCCCAGGGCAACGGATTCATCAAATTACCGCTTCGATCAGATAAGGCCCTTCGCTGGCGAGCCCGGCGCGCAGCTCGCGAACGAACTCGGCATTGGTGGTCGCGCGCCCTGCTTCCACGCCCATGCCCCGGGCGAGAGCCACCCAGTCGAGATCGGGCCGCCCGATCTCCAGCATGTCCAGCGCCGTGCGCCCGGGATTGTGCGCGCCCACGTTGAAGAGCTCGTGCTTCAGGCTCGCGTAGGCACGGTTGGCGAACAGCACCGTCGTGACGTCCAGACCCTCGCGGGCCTGGGTCCACAATGCCTGCACCGTGTACATGGCGCTGCCGTCGGCCTGCAGTCCGATGACCTTGCGATGGGGACACGCCACCGCCGCACCGGTGGCCATGGGCAAGCCGAGGCCGATGGCGCCGCCGCAGATCTGCAACCAGTCGTGGGGCGGCGAACCGGCGGTAAATGGATGCATGCCGCGCCCGGAGCCGATGGCCTCGTCGGCGACGATGGCATTCTCCGGCAGCAGGGCGCCCACGGCGCAGGCGATGGCGTCGATGTCCAGCGGACCGTCGGCTGGCAACGGGGGTTGTTCCAGACCCTGCAGCACGGCGCCGCTCAACGGCGCGTCCAGCTCGTCGGCAAGCCACTCGAGGGCGTGCACCGTATCCTCATGGGCTTCGGCCAGGGTGTGCACGGCACAGTCCTCCGGCCACAACAGGCTCGGCTTGTCGGGATAGGCGAAGAAAGCCACCGGCGCCTTGGCCCCCACCAGCACGATGTTCTTGACACCTTCGAGGATCGCAATCGCCTGGTCCACCGGATAGGGCACGCGCTCGATGCTGATCCGCCCGGCGCCGCGCGCCAGACGCGCGTTCGACATCTGACCCATGAGGCGTGCGCCGGTGGCCGTGGCGATAGCGCCGCCCACCTGGAGACCGTGGGCGCGAAGCGCGTGCCCGGTCATGAGAATGATCGTGGGCTCGCCCGATCGCAGCACCGCGGTAACCGACTTGACCCTGTCCTCCACTACCCGGGGCGCTTCCGGCACCGGCGCCATGGTGGCCGGACCATCGGATTCCTCCCAGGCCGTGTTGGCCGGCAGGATCAACGTCGCCACCTGCCCCGGGCGCGTCCACGCCGCCGCCACCGCCTCGGCGCCGTCCCCGGCAACGCTGCGCGCGTCCCTGGAGGTACGCACCCACGCCGACACCGACCACGCGATCCCCTCCACGTCCGCCGTGAGCGGGGCGTCGTGCTCCACGTGGTAGGTGGCATGATCGCCGACGATATTGACGATGGGCGTCTGCGCCTTGCGCGCGTTGTGCAGATTGGCGAGCCCGTTGCCGAGCCCGGGGCCCAGGTGCAGAAGGGTCGAGGCGGGCTTGTCCTTCATGCGCGCATAACCGTCGGCGGCGCCGGTAACCACACCCTCGAACAGCCCCAGCACGCACCGCATCCCGGGCACCCGGTCCAGAGCCGCCACGAAGTGCATCTCGGAAGTACCGGGGTTGGTGAAGCAGACCTCGACACCCGCGTTTACCAGGGTCCTGACCAGGCTCTCGGCGCCGTTCATTGTTGTTCCTCTTCTACCGCCGTACCGCAGAGCCGGGATGACGCTTTGCAGGTTCTATACACGCCCATTGTCCGTCAGAATGGGGGACAAATGAAAATGCCGCCGCCATACAGCACTATCGTCCGGATCACCGAGCGGGAATCGGCGCCGTGGATCACCATGGTGCACGGCGCGAGCCACGACCAGCGTTATTTCTCATCCCAGGTGCAGGCCTTTCAACAGGACTATCGCCTGCTGCTTATCGACCTGCCCGGTCACGGGCAATCCACCTCATCGCCCGGGCCATACGGTTTCGAAGAGTATGCGATGAGCGTCCTCGCGGCCATGGATGCCGCCGGCGTGGACGAAACCCATTATCTGGCCTCGCACACGGGAGCGGCGGTGGCGCTCATCCTCGCCAACCACCATGGGCAGAGATTCCAGAGCCTGGCGCTGGAAAGTGCGCCGATCCCGGGGGTCGACCTGCCCTCAGTGACCGAGGCGCTCGATCGCGCCCGTGCCACTGCCCGCAGCGCTGGTATCGAAGCGGCGCGCGCCGAATGGTTCGAGCGCGGCCGCTGGTTCGAGATCATCAGAAAGGATCCCGAGCGCTGCCGCGCCGACGAGCACTGGGCCATGATATCGGAATTCTCCGGGCGGCCATGGCTGGACACCGGCCCGGCACAGCCGGTGGCGCCGCTACTGGACAGGCTGGATTCGATTCAATGTCCGGTGCTGATCATCAACGGCGAGCACGACGTGGAAGACTTCCTGCTTGCCGCCGGCGAGCTGGAACGGAGACTGCCGCGGGTTCAACGCGTGACTGTTCCGGGCGCGGGAGGCTTTCCCATGTGGGAGGACCCGAAGCAGGTCAACGATCACATTCGACGTCACCTGCAGGACGCCTGCATGAAATCGTAGAAGGGTACTCGCCATGAGAAGCATCATTCATCAGTCGGTGTTGTTGCCGGCGCCGGCATCATTGCTGTTCGACATGTACGTGGATGCATCCCAGCACGCTGCGTTCACCGGCCACCCCGTGACCATCGGCGAGGAAAGCGGCTCCGAGTTTCGGGCGTTCGACGGTATGCTGTCAGGAACGATTCTCGCGGTCGTCAGGCCACGGCTCATCGTACAATCGTGGCGCTCGCTGAACTTCAATGACGAAGATCCGGACTCCACGTTGATTCTGTCGTTCGAGGAACAAGGCGAGGAGGGAAGAATCGATCTGGTGCATCTGGATGTGCCCGAAGGCGACTATGCCGGTGTTAGCGACGGCTGGGAAAAGTTTTACTGGGGACCCTGGCGGGAATATCTGAACAGCCAATAGCCTGTGCTCGATCGAGAATGTGCCGTTCGACTGCGTCACTGTCACGCCTCGGGTTTTTCGACACGACAAAACCATAGCGAGGAGAAGTCATGAAAACGGCGTTTCAGCCACTCGGCGTCTGGCGGGCCTTCGGGTGCAACTCCATGGGACTGGTGGTGGATAAGGGTCGACAGGTGCTGCTCGGTGGGCAGGTCGCCTGGGACGACCAACGTCACGTGGTCGGGGTTGGCGATATGCGGGTGCAGGCCCAACAGACATTCAGAAACATCCAGGCTTCCCTTGCGGCTGTCGGCGGCGAGATGGACGACGTGGTGTCGATCGTCACCTACGTGACGACGCCCGACGGTCTCCGGGACGTACACGAGGTGCGCACCGAGTTCTTTTCGCCGCCTTACCCGGTGAGCACGCTCGTTCAAGTGGCGGCCCTGGTAGAGCAGGACCTGTTGATCGAAGTGACCGCCACCGCCATCGTGCCCGAGGATCGCTACCGG
>CAXMNG010000228.1:0-6769 GCA_964194585.1 Salibacteraceae bacterium
TCGCCATCTCGCTGGCGGTCTTCGGCTTCAACCTGTTCGGCGACGCACTTCGGGATCTGCTGGATCCCAAGCTTCGCAACCGCTAAGCGAGCCGGAACGCCGTAGGTTGGGCTGAGCTTGCGAAGCCCAACAGGGGTCGGCATGTTGGGCTTCGCAAGCTCAGCCCAACTTACGGTACTACAACTTAAACGTAGCCGCCGGAGCCCTCCTGGACGCGTGCTTGCAAGGCGCTTACAAAAAACCCGCCCCGATAGCCCCGGGGCGATTGCCTCGCGGGTGAATTCAGCTAAAGTGTTGATAGGCGGCTGAATTTCGCTGGACTGCAAATTGTTCCGGTGCAATGTGCAGGCTCCGCCGCCAAATGTGTCTGTGTGCCTTTCCTCACCCGTCCGGCACGCCAAAAATCCGTCACGGCACGTCAGAATAACGATTTCGTAGGGGCGATCGATCGATGCATCAGGAGAGCTCGTTAAGAAGCCGCAAGTCCCTTCCCAATGGTCATGAGTTACTTTCATATAAAATAGAAAGCATTCTCGGTGCCGGGGGATTCGGGATAACCTATCTCGCCACCGATACCAATCTGAATCGCGCCGTTGCCATCAAAGAGTACTTTCCGGAGCAGCTCGCGAACCGGGATGACGACGACAATATCCGCGCGGCCTCGGAGAATGAATCCAAAGCCTTTATCTGGGGCCGCGAGCGGTTTCTGAAAGAGGGTCAGATTCTCGCCCGGTTCAGCAATCCGTTCATTGTATCTGTGCTCGATTTCTTCGAGCTGCACAACACCAGCTACATGGTGATGGAGTACGAGAGCGGCGAGGCGCTCAAGTCCATCATCCGCGAGGGACGCCGCCTGTCGGAAGCCGACGTGCTCGACGTCTTACTGCCGTTGCTGCGATCCCTGGCCCGATTCCACAATGAAGGATTCATTCACCGGGATATCAAGCCCGCCAATGTTCTCATTCGGCGCGACGGCACGCCGGTGCTGCTGGATTTCGGCTCGGCGCGGCAAAACGTGTCCGGTGAACGGCTGTCGCTGACGAGCCTGGTCTCGCCAGGGTACGCGCCGGTGGAACAGTACTCCGACAAGGGCGCCCACCAGGGACCCTGGACGGATATCTACGCCCTTGGCGCCACCTTCTACCACCTGCTGACGGGGCGCATGCCAGCCACCGCCATGGAGCGCACGGCGGGACTCCACGATGGCACCGATCCGTTGACCGCGGCCAGCGTGCTCGCCAGGGGCGCTTACTCGGAAGAGCTGCTCAAAGCCATCGACGTATCCATGAAACTCATGGAGCACGAGCGCCCGCGCAGCGTCTCGGAGCTGCTGGAGCTGCTTCCGGGGGGCGCCACCACGACCGCCGCCGCCCGCGAGGGCACTGTTGCCACTGGGTCCACTCCAGCCACTCAGACCACACGGGCAATCGCGGATTCGACCTCCCGTCAGGTAACGCCGGCGATTGCGCCGAATTACATCGTCGACCGCCACGCCGCGACGGAATTGAACCCCGACGTCGAGCAGCCGAACACGACGACCGCCCCGACCATGGCGACGCTCGCCGGTGACACGCGGACGAGCCCGCTCTACAGCCAGATATCCGCCCGCATGATGGGTCAGCGCAGCAAACGTCTGCTCATCGTCGACGACGACGCGCGGGTCTGCCGTCTGGTGAAGCGTGTCTCCGAGGGTATCGGATTCCATACCTTCGCCACCGACAAGCCGGCGGATTTCCCCATCGCCTACCAGGGCTTTCGCCCCGACGTCATCGTGCTGGATCTGCAAATGGGTCAGGCGGACGGCGTCGAGTTACTGCGCTATCTCGCCGATCAGCGTGCCGACGAGGCCATCGTTCTCATGAGCGGCGTCGACCAGCGCATCATCGATACGGCCGCGAGACTCGGGAGATCCCTCGGCCTCAATGTGGTCAACGTGCTGAACAAGCCCATCGATATCAACGTGCTGCGCACCGAACTGGGGCCGCTGGCAGAAGGGACCATCACGCTCGGCCCCGGCGGACCGCTGCACGAGAAGGATCTGGAACGAGCGATTCTCGAAAATCATATCACCGTCCACTACCAGCCGAAGATCGCGCTCAAGTCCGGGCGTGTCACCGGCGTCGAGGCGCTGGTGCGCTGGCGGCAAGCGAACGATGATCTGATTCCGCCGGATCGCTTCATTCCGCTGGCGGAGAAAACCGGCCTCATCGATGCGCTCACGCAACGGGTGCTGGAGTCATCCCTCGCCGATGCGCGTACGTGGAGTGTGAAGTGGCCGGAGCTGACCCTGGCGGTAAATCTGTCGCCGTCTCTGCTCACGAATCTGGAGTTGCCGGATCGCATCGCCAGCATCCTGCGCTCCTATGAGCTGGACCCCGGACGGCTGATACTGGAGGTCACCGAGAGCGGCGCCATGGAAAGCCCGGATCAGACCATGGAGATCCTCGCGCGCCTGCGTCTCAAGGGCGTTCAGCTCTCCATCGACGACTTCGGCGCCGGGCACTCGTCCCTGCTGCAGCTTTACCGCCTTCCTTACGGGGAACTCAAGATCGAGCGCTCATTCGTCATCGACGCGCTGGACAGCCAGGAGGCGGCGACCATCATCCACGCCACTATCGAGCTCGGGCATCGCCTCGGTCTCAAGGTCGTGGCGGAAGGTGTGGAGGACAAGCTGACGGCCGAATGGCTGGCGCAGCTGCAATGCGACATCGGCCAGGGCAATTTCTTCTCAGCACCCCTGCCCTCCGCGGATCTCCTGGCCTGGATGGACGAGTGGGCTGGCAACCAGAGCTCCGAGAGCACCCACAAGCCCAGCAGCCAGGCGCCGGAGGGCGGCACCGTCGTCAGCCTGACGGCCTGATCGCCGGCCCCCCGCCGGTGGGCTGAACCACCGGCGGGAACAGACGCCGATTCAGGCGGCGGGCCGGTAGTGCCGGTCGTTGCCGGCGTCGACCACGGGGATGTCCCCATTGCCGTCGGCCTCCACTTGCCGGAACGGCTGCGCCGTTTCGGCAGCCCCATCGCCTCGAAACATGGCGTCCACGGTGGTCCCCACCTGGTCGCGGCGCAGGCCGATATCCTGCAGCAGCCGGTCGTCCAGCGCGTGCAGCTCGCGCAGCGCCACGCTACGTGCGTGTACACGCTCCAGGGCGGAAAAACCGCGCCCCACCCAAGCATTGATCTTTCGAACGGCAACCACGGCCGTCCTCGCGAGACCCTCGCCCCGCTGCAACCAGACACCGTCCGCTGGTAAACGCGCCGTAGCGCTTTGCTCCACATTGATCATCGAAAATCTCCGTAATGTTTAAGTGATGATTGATAAGTTTGTTGCAATGCAACATGGCACTTTCCGAGGGTAAGTTCAAGGGATTTCGAGTAAAAATATTCAGCCTGTGTGCGGTTTCGCACCCCTCGTGCGGAAATCCCGGACGCGGTATGCTGCGGCGCTTCGAATCACTGGGATTCAGGGGCCAATCCAATGACCCGCATCGCCATTCTCGACGACTATCAGAACACCGCGCGCGAGTGCGCCGACTGGGATTCGATTCCCGGGGGCCCGCAGATCGTGGCATTCCACGAGCACCTTCCCGGCGAGGACGCGGTGGCCGAGGCACTGGCCGACTTCGACATCGTGGTGGCCATGCGGGAGCGCACGCCATTTCCCGCGAGCCTCATTGCTCAGCTGCCGAAGCTGCGCTTGCTGGTGACCACAGGCATGCGCAATCTGGCCATCGACATGGGGGCGGCACGAGCAGCCGGCGTGCCCGTGTGCGGCACCGCGCTGTTACCCTACGCCGCCTTCGAGCACGCTTGGGCGCTCATCCTGGCGCTCGCCAAGCGTATTCCCCGCGAGGACCGCTTGATGCGGGAGGGCGGCTGGCAGGCGGGCGTATCGGACGGCCTGCACGGCAAGACCCTGGGTGTGCTGGGGCTCGGCAAGCTGGGCGCCAAGGTGGCCCGGGTTGCCCACGCCTTCGACATGCGGGTCATCGCCTGGAGCCAGAATCTGACCGACGAGCAGGCCGCCGAGCACGGCGCCACCCGGGTCGAGAAGGACGCGTTGTTCCGGGAGTCCGACATCGTCACCATCCACATGGTGCTCAGTGACCGAACCCGCGCCCTGGTGGGCAAGCACGAGTTGGCCCTCATGAAGTCCACCGCGATGCTGGTCAACACCTCGCGCGGTCCCATTGTCGACGAGGCGGCGCTGGTCGAGGCGCTGCGCGCGGGCACCATCGCCGGCGCTGGTCTCGATGTTTTCGACACCGAGCCATTGCCGGTGGATCATCCCCTGCGAGGCATTCCCGGCACCGTGCTGACCGGTCACACCGGCTATGTCATGCAGGAAAACTACGCGCTCGGCTATTCCCAAGCCGTCGAGGACATCGCGGCGTGGCTCGCCGGCGATCCGATTCGGGTGCTGAACGAGGTCGGCGAGTGAACGAGAAACGCATGACGCCCATGGAATCGGTCAAGGCGCTCACCTTCGATGTCTTCGGCACCGTTGTCGACTGGCGCAACGGCATCGCCGAAGAAGGCCGCGCCCTCGGGCGCCACAAGGGCATCGAGGCCGACTGGGAGGCATTCGCCGATGCCTGGCGGGGACAGTACCAACCGTCCCTGGCCCGGGTGCGGGACGGCGAAGTGCCGTGGGCGAATCTCGACAGCTTGCACCGGGCGAGCCTGGATGCGCTTCTGGAAGAATTCGGCATCGAAGGCCTGGCCGAGCCGGACAAAGATGCGTTGAATCGCGCCTGGCACCGTCTACCGCCATGGCCGGACAGCGTCGAGGGTCTGGCCCTGCTCAAGCGAAAGTATATTCTCGCCACACTCTCCAACGGCAACGTTGCCCTGCTGGTCAACATGGCGAGAAACGCCGGGCTTCCCTGGGACGCCATACTCGGCGCCGAGGTGGCACGCCACTACAAACCGCAACCGGAGTCCTACCTCGTGACCGCCGAGCTCCTGGGCCTGGCGCCCCACGAGTGCATGATGGTCGCGGCCCACAACGGCGATCTGGTGGCGGCCGCCGCGCTCGGCTTCCGCACAGCGTTCGTGCCGCGCCCGACCGAGTACGGGCCCGGTCAACAGACAGACCTCCAAGCCGAGCACGACTTCGATGTCGTCGGCGAATCGTTCATCGATCTCGCCGAGCAGCTTGGCTGCTGATTGCGCCGCTAAGTGCGTGGACCTCGGGCGCGACCTTCGGAAAGCACTTCGGGCGGCGGAATCCTGACATCGCTTACCAGACGCATGGCTTCTAAGAATCTGATCAGATAAAACGTGATATCGATCTCCCACCAATAAAATCCATGGCGTGCGGAGCTGGCGAAGCGGTGGTGATTGTTGTGAAAGCCATCGCCGAGGTTGAGGATTCCAAACAGATAGGAGTTCCGACTGTCGTCGCCGGTATCGAACCGCTGCTTGCCCCACACGTGCAAGAGTGAGTTCGTGGTGAATGTCAGATGCCAGGTGATGACCGTGCGTACGAAGAATCCCCATATCACCATCTGCCAGGCGCTCGTGCCGAGCGCGGGGTAGCGAGACTGCAGATAGGAACCAACGAATGCCAGGATTGCTATCATGAGCAGCGCTGGAATGTGATAGAAAGTGTCGATGAAGCGCATTTCCGGATAACGGGTCAGATCTTTCACTTTGTCATAGCTGACTTGGAGAATATGCGGAGACTCCAGCCAGCCGTTGTGGGCGTGCCACAGACCGTGGCGTGGCGAATGCCAATCATCGTCCGTATCTGAATGGCGGTGGTGGTGGCGGTGCACGGCCGCCCACCAGATCGGGCCGCGCTGCAGGCTGGTGGCGCCCCACAGCGCCAGCAGAAATTGAAACCAGCGACTGGTTTTGAACGATCTGTGTGCGAAGTAACGGTGGTAGCACAGCGTCACGGATAGTGAACCGGTCAGCGTGCCTATCGCCAGGGCTACAGCGGCAGGCCATGAAAACCCGACCAGGAATACGCCGACAAGGGCGGTTGCATGCACTCCCCAACGAATACTGCGAATGAGTATCCACTGCGCGCGGCGCGCAGGCGGTAACGATACGGCGATAGTATCCGTTCGGGCCATAGCTCCGAATTCTCCCACGATAATTCGGGGGACACTACATCCAATTCGATGAGTCAGGCTCAAACTCCAGGTCCGAACTCCGGAGATGCCATAGAGGTCTTCGCTTAAGTGCCGGGACCGAATATCGCGACTCCGGCTCCTTCTTTTTGACTAGATCCTGACCCCGAGGCTGCGACGGGCTCGGTTTCCGACGATGACTTAACCTAGTACGGGTACCGACAAGTTAACTCCACTCTGCCAAAAAGTTCTGCCTCTCAGTCTGAATTACGCCATCGTTGCCTTTTCCCAGGACACAAAGGCACCCTGCCTCAAAGTTCGTAGTGCTCGGCGGAAAACAAATGCCGGCCAAGATTGAAGAGGTTGTACACAGCAGAATGCACACTCAAAAAGCGTTGAGCCTGATGGGATGACTTAAACCGCCGCATGCCCCTCTCTCGCACCCTGGTAGGTTGATGTGAAAGCTCGACCCGATTGTTGGCGTACTGCGAGGTATCGTGAATGGTCTCGGGGATCAGTTCTCGGCGTGCAACACCATAACGTCTCAGCTTATCAGTCACGATTTTCCTGGGCTCATCACGATGCCTATTTAGCAGGCGCCTGAAAAAGCGCTTTGCAGCCTTACCGTCCCGGTGAGCCTGTAGAAACACATCGACCACTTCTCCATCCTGATCGACTGCCCACCAGAG
>CAXMNG010000229.1:0-4340 GCA_964194585.1 Salibacteraceae bacterium
ACGTGATCGCCATGGAGCCCTACTACGTGCTCATGCGACTACCCGAGGAGCAGCGACTCCAGTACCTGCTGATGACACCCGTTACTCCGCAGAACCGCGACAACATGATCGCGTGGATAGCAGCGCGCAGCGACTTTCCCGACTATGGCCAGTTGCTGGTGTACAAGCTTCCGAAGGACCGTCTCATTCTAGGCCCGATTCAGGTCGAGGCAACCATCGACCAGGACACCCTTATCTCCCAGCAGCTTTCCCTGTGGGACCAGCGGGGATCCCGCGTCATTCGGGGCAATTTGCTCGTCGTTCCCGTCGATAATTCGTTCCTCTACGTCGAGCCCGTGTACCTCATCGCCGAGGACTCGGACATCCCGCAGCTCAAACGCATCATCGTGAGCGACGGACAACGCCTGGCGATGGAGCCGACACTGGAGAAGGCTCTCGCGGCGGTGGTCGGTTCGCGGCTACCGGAGGCCGGGGTCACGCTCGGCTTGGAGAGCAGTGAGCAGCTCGCGGCCGCGCGCGCGGCGCTCGCCGAGGCCGAAGCGGCGCTTCGCAAGACCGACTGGGACGCGTTCGGGCGCGCCATGCAGATGCTGAAGCAGGTGCTGGCCCCATAATTGATCAGGTGGCCTTCCGCAGATCCTCGACGGCGCCGCGGTCGATCCACAGCCGGCTTCCGGCCATCACGCAGCCGCCATCGGTTTGAACATGCGCCGGTATTGGCCGGGCGTGAGCCCCGTCCGTCTCTTGAAGAGTCTGCGGAAAAAGGATGCGTCGCCGTAACCGACTTCCGCGCTGATGTCGTCCACCGGGATCTGGCCGCTTTCCAGCAGGCGCTTGGCCTCCTCGATCCTCAGGTTCTGCAGGTATTCGATTAGCGTGCTGCCGGTGGCCGCCTTGAAGCGGCGCTTCAGCGTGCGTTCGGGAATGTTCGACAACTCGACGACCTGGCCGGGGGCATCGATCTCCCGGAAGCGATCACCGAGCCACTGCTCGCACTGCCGAACGACCGAATCTGCATGCGGCGTGCGCCGCACCAGGGTCGCGTAAGGCAGCTGACCCTCTCCATGCCATTTCAGCAGGTAGACCTTGGCGATGCGGAGCGCCTCGCCGGGGCTCGCGTGACGGGCGATGATGTGCAGCGCCAAGTCGTGCCACGAGGTGGTGCCCCCGGCTGTCACGATCCGTCCGGCGGGATCGGCATAGACCAGATTCGGCGCGGGGTCGAAGTGGACTTTCGGGTAGGACGTCCGGAAGAGATCCTGGTAGCCCCAGTGCGAGGTGGCGTTGCAGCCGTCCAGCAGACCGGTCTCGGCCAGCATGATCGCGCCGGAGCAGGCCGAGTACAGCGTCGCGCCTTTCCGGTACCTGCGGCGTATCCACTCGGTTAGCACGGGATACCGTCCGTGCATCGGCTCGTCCGGCCCGAGCCAGAGTTCAGGCAGGATGATGATCGGTGCCGACGGGTCGTCCGTAACCGAGCAGTCGGGGTTGACCGGAATAGCGTTGCCGCAGGTGAAAGGCGCGCCGTCCGGCGACACGATGCGCACGTGAAACAGATTAATCGCGCTCTCGGTGCGGGCCAGCGTCTGCCAGATGCTGCCGGCCGCCGACAGCACATCGAGCATGCCGTAGAGGGCCGAACCCGCGGTCTCCGGGACCGCCACGATCAGAACGTCTGCGGGGCTCTCGTCGGTGGTGTTCATGGTCACGCCTCAATTTGTGGCACAAATAGCACGTTTTTGTCCAAAATCCATCTTCTGAGCGCGCCTGTCAACTCGTATCGTGTTGCCCAAGTCGCCTGCAGACCCATTGAGCGCAGGGCGACGTCACTTGAAGCAATCAACATCAGGAGTAGAGACGATGGACGCGACGATAAACAAAGAACGGGAACAGACCACGACCAAGAGCCGGGTCGTCAACGGCGTCAATCTCGAGACGCTGATGGCTACCGTGAATGCGATCAAAGACGATCCGGAACTCGGCGCTTGCCATTTCCGTGCCAGCAACAAGTGGTTGGGTGGAAATCACAACCGTACCACCGTGACCGGCTTTTATGGCGCGAAGCAAGAGATCGCACACAAGCAGAAGTTCGAGATGGATGCGGACGAGCCTCCCATCCTCGCTGGCGAAGACGAGGGTGCGAATCCGGTCGAGCACCTGCTTCATGCCCTCGCCTCCTGCGTGACGACCAGCATGGTCGCGCATGCCGCGGTGCGCGGCATTCACGTCGAGGAGGTGGAGTCCGAGCTGGAAGGCGACATCGATCTCAGGGGTTTCCTGGGTCTTTCCGATGACGTGCCGAAGGGCTACACGGACATCCGCGTGAAGTTCAAGGTCAAGGCCGATCCGAAGGATCTGGCGCGGCTCGAGGAGCTGATCGAGTACTCGCCGGTGTTCAACACCCTCACCCACGGCGTCCCGGTGAGTATCCAGGTCGAATCCAAGTAGCCAGAAAAGCAACAACGGCAAGTTGGCGCCATTTTTCGGACGACTTGGGCGATGTCCCGCATTGACCACCAGCTAACCTGGTGGTCAATGCGGTCTCTATTCGTCATTCCGGGACCGGCAAACCTTCGACGCGATGTCTCGGCGACACGGAGAGGTCGAGTCGGCGCTTCGCAAAGTCGACCGGGATGCGGGCTAGCGGCAGGCTGTCAGGTGGCCTTCTGCAGATCCTCGACGACGGCTTTCAGGAAGCGCGACGCCTCCCCCCCGGTAACTGTCCGGTGATCGAAGGTCAATGACAAGGGTATGGTGCGCCGCACTTGCGGCTTGCCGTCGAGGGCCACGACCTGAGGGCGCATGGCGCCGGCCCCGAGAATGCCGACGGTGGGAGGCTGGACGATGGGGTTGGCGTAGCGCCCGAATATGCTGCCGAAGTTGGAGAGCGTAAACGTGTAGCCGCGCATTTCCTGCGGCGGAATGGTGCGCGCTCTGACGTCGGCCTTGAGTTGATCCAGCCCCTGCTTGATCTCTTCCATGGAGCGATTGCCGATATCGTGCAGCACCGGCACGAACAGTCCCTCATCGGTATCCACCGCAACGCCGAGATGGATTTTCTTCAATACGCGCCTGCCGACGGCATGGGAGTCGTACCAGGCGTTCAAAGCCGGCTCTGCCCGGCAGCCTGCAACGATGGCGCGAATGAGCCGCAGGGTCACGTCCGCGTCTGCGCCCCAATCGCCGGCATCGGCGTCATCACTGACGGTGACCGGCACCACCTCGGCGCGCGCCTGGGTCATTTTGCGCGCCATGGCGCGGCGCGGTCCGCGAAGCTGCTCGATGGGTCCGAGCTCGACGAGCACTTCGGACACGCGCTCCACATCCGCCGCCGTCACCAGACCGTCGGCGCCGCTGGGCGTGACCACGGCGAGATCCACGTTGAGACGCTTCGCAAGCGCCCGCACGGCGGGAGTGGCCTTGACGCCGATTTTGACCTGTCCGACGGTGATGGCTTCTTCCTTGACGACCTGATCGCCGGCCTGGACGGCGCCGACGACGGTGCCCGCGTCCTGTTTGGTCTCTTTCGTCTCTTCCACATCCCCGTGCGTAAACTCCACGAGCACCGCGCCAACGGGGATGATGTCTCCCGGACTGCCGTGGAGGCGGGCGATCCCGCCGCTGCGGGGCGAGGGGACCTCGACGATGGCCTTGTCCGTCTCCATGGATACCAGCGGTTGATCGGCGGTGACCTCGTCGCCTTCCGCCACGTGCCATTCCACCAGCTCCGCTTCCTGCAGTCCTTCACCCAGGTCCGGGAGCTTGAAAAATTTCGATTTGCCTCGTGGTTTTGCCATCAGCCGAACTCGAGCACTTCTTTGACCGCCTTCGTGATCCTGTCTTCGCCGGGCATATAGCGTTTTTCCAGACCTGCCAGGGGTATCACCGTATCGTAGCCTGTGACGCGTTTGACCGGCGCCATGAGAAACAGCAGCCCGTGCTCGACGAGCTCCGCGGCGATCTCCGCACCGAGGCCAAGCGTACGGGCCGCCTCGTGGACGATGACGCAGCGCCCGGTTCTCTGTACCGAGCTCAGAATAGAGGCCACATCCAGGGGCTTGAGCGTGGCCACGTCGATCACTTCCGCACTGATCCCGTCGTTGGCAAGTGTATCGGCGACGGCCATCGTCTCGTGCACGCTGGCGCCCCAGGTCACCAGAGTGACATCGGTGCCTTCGCGCAGAGTGAAGCACACATCGAGGGGCAGCGCTTCGCCGTTATCCGCGACTTCCTGCTTGACCAGCCGGTAGATCCTCGTGGGCTCGAGGAAAATCACCGGATCGGGATCTCGAATGGACGCGAGTAACAGACCGTAGGCTCGTGCCGGCGACGAAGGGATC
>CAXMNG010000230.1:0-1775 GCA_964194585.1 Salibacteraceae bacterium
CGACATCCCTTTCCGTCGCGAGCTCATCGCGATGGACGATTGAAACGGTGGCTTAGCCGTCGGTCTGCCAGCGGCGACCCTCGGCGACCATCTGCTCCCTGCTGAGTCGGATGGGAAAGCGCCGGCGGATTTCCTCGTCCAGCCGCTCGCCGATGTACGATGGATAGTGGCTCGACAGAATTTCCCGCACGCGTAGTTGCGCGCGTTCGAGGATATCGAGCGATCCACTTTCTTCCCAGTCGCTGGGAGCCCGGCGATCCGCGACGTCGGGATAGAGGTACTCGCTTTCCATCATGGCGAGGGTTTGATCGCTGCCGAGAAAGTGACCGATACCGGGTGCGGTCTCGGCGATCAAATCGTAGGACAAAGTTTCGTCGGTCACTTCGATGCCGCGAATGGTGCGCTGCACGGCGCCCAGCATGTCGTTGTCGATGACCAGCGCCTCGAAACTGCAGCCCATGAGGCTCGCCTGCATGCCGGCGGATTCGCCGATGTAGTTTGCGCCGGCATGGCCCGCCAACGCGGTGGTGAGCGCTTTCTCGAAGCCGGCCTGATTGTCCGGCAACTTGGAATCGCTCATGCCAGCGCCGACACTGGTGGGCAGACCGTAGAAGTTCCCCAGCTGCACCGCCGCGGCGGCAAGCAATGCCTCCTCGCCGCTGCCACCGCTGAACGAGCCGGTACGGAGATCCGACACCAGGGGCCACGCCGCGTACACGGTGGGATGACCTGGCGAGAACAGATTGGTGAGGATGATGGTCGCCAGGGTCTCGGCGGTCACCTGCACCAGCGTGCCCGCCAGCGCCGCCGGGGCGGTGGCGCCGGCTTGCGGAGCGACCGCGAAATCACAGGGGATCCCCAAGCGCACCGAGGTAATACCGACCCTCGCCCCGTCTTCACCGAATCGCAGCGGTGAGACGATGGGACAGGCGCCGATGGTGCAGAAGGGTTTTTCACGAAACCTGCCCCCGCCTCCCAGCACCAGGTCGAACATCGCTACGGCCTGCTCGATGTGCTCCGGATCGACGATGGCGCAGGAGAAGGACTTGAGCGTACCGGAGAGGCACGCGTAGGCGATGTTCATCGCGTGCTCGTAGGTGTCCGCGATGTCGGTGGCCACGATGGGCTGACAGAACCGGTGAATGTGATCCAACCGGTCCACCAGCCGTGCTAGATCATAGAGATCCAGTAGCGTCGATGCGCGGTACGATCGGGATTCGCATTCGTAAATGCTGACAGCCTGGCCGGCTGTTGAATAGGAGACGTCCGTGCCGCGAAGATGAATGTCGAAGGCGGGGTCCCGGCCGAAAATCGTCATCTCCCGGCAAGCGCCGGCGACGATATCCTCCACGAAGGCGCGGGGAAAGCGGAGTCGTCCGTCTTCGCCAAGCGTGCAACCTTTCTCCAGCGCAAGCTCCAGCATCTCAGGTGGAGGATCCGCGACACCGACATTGGCGAGAACATCCAGCGCCGTCTGGTGGATGCGCTCGACGTCGCGCTCGCTTAAGGGTTTGAAAGCGCCACCCTTCAGGCCTGCGCGCACCGGCGCCTGTGCGGGTCCCGCTTCGCGCAGCTTGTGTCTGGCCGAGCGTCCGCCGCCCCGTCGCCGTGATGCGCCGTTATTGCCGCGTGTCGCCATGGCCCACCCATCGGTCACCGCCGGATGCATGCAGCATACCGCGATAACCTACCGGACGGCATCCCGCGTTTACCGGATGTGTGTCATGCTTCCCGGGCCGCAGACAGGAGCGCCACCAATTGTGAAGCAGAACAGG
>CAXMNG010000231.1:0-1823 GCA_964194585.1 Salibacteraceae bacterium
GCCACCTCACCTACCTCGTTAGCGGATGGGCTGCGCCAGGAGGCGCTGCCGGTATTTGGTATACAGAATACCAATTGCGCCGGTGAGCGACAATAATCGGTGGTGAATGCGTGGCCTGGCGGACCGTTGACCGACCCAGGCTCCAGTCTTGTGCCCCCCGAATGCCTGGTATACGGTATACCAAGCCACGGCCGAGGGGCAGGCGGGACTGAATGAATATTCACGAGTACCAGGCCAAGCAGCTGCTCGCCAAGTACGGGGTGCCGTTGCCGCGTGGCGGTGTCGCCTTTACCTCCGAGGAGGCGGAAAAGGTGGCCCGTGATGTCGGCGGCACCGGCTGGGCGGTCAAGGCGCAGATTCTCGCCGGCGACCGCGGCCGGGCTGGCGGCGTCAAGCTCGTGGGCTCGATATCGGATGTCAGGGAAACCGCTGCCGGCATGCTGGGTGTGACCCTGACCACGCCCCAGACCGGCGCCGGCGGCGAGCGCGTCACCAGGGTCTATGTGGAAGAGGCCTGCGACATCGCCCGCGAGCTTTATCTCGGCATGGCGGTGGATCGCGTCACTTCCAGGGTCACGCTCATGTCCTCCGCCGAGGGCGGCACCGATATCGAGGAAGTGGCCGCCGGACGGCCGCAGTCCATCCGTAAGCTCGCCATCGACCCGGATGAAGGGCTTTTGAGCGCCCAGGCCCGCGCCGAGGCCGAGGCCATGGGGCTCGAAGGTGCCGAGGCCGACACGGCGGAACGCATCATGATCGGCATGTACGCTGCGTTCATCGATTACGACGCATCCCTGGTGGAGATCAATCCCATGGTCGTGACCCGGGCCGGCGATGTGCTGGCGCTGGATGCGAAGATGAGCATCGACGACAACGCGCTGTTTCGTCACAAGGAAATCGAGGATCTGCGCGATGCCGAGAAACCGGGCAAGCTCGAACGCGCCCGCCACGGGTTCAACTACTTGAAACTTCCCGGCAACATCGGCTGCTTAGTCAACGGTGCGGCGCTCGCCATGGCAACCATGGATATCATCAAGCAGTGTGGTGGAGAGCCCGCTAATTTTCTCGACGTGCCGCCGGTGGCAAGTCGCGAGGAGGTTGCCGCCGCCTTCAGGCTGGTGCTCTCCGACACCGATGTTCACGTGGTGCTCGTCAATGTCATCGGGGGCGGAATCACGCGCTGCGACGCCGTCGCGGAAGGCATGGGCGCCGCGTATCAGGCCCTCGGCAGGAATGTGCCGCTGGTCGTGCGTTTCGAGGGCACCAACCGCGATCTCGGCAAGAAGACGCTGCGTGACATGGGCGTCCAGTTCACGCCCGCCGACAGCCTTCGGGAAGCCGCCGAGAAAGCCGTGGCGGCGACCAGGGACTGATCGGGCAAATGGCAATACTCGTCGACAGCGAAACCAAGGTCATATGCCAGGGTATTACCGGTGCCCAGGGCAGCTTTCATTGCGAGCGCGCCATCGCTTATGGCACGCGTCTGGTCGCCGGTGTGACGCCCGGCAAGGGCGGCAGGAAGCATCTCTACCTGCCGGTTTTCGATCGCGTCGACCAGGCTGTGGAGGCTACCGGCGCCGAGGTCAGCGTCATCTACGTGCCGCCGGTGCGTGCCGCGGATGCCATGCTCGAAGCCATTACCGCGAAGATCCCGCTGGTGGTCTGCATCACCGAAGGTATTCCGGTGCTCGACATGGTGCGCGTGCGGCGCGCCCTGGAGGATGCGGAGACGCGGCTCATCGGCCCCAACACGCCGGGCATTATCACTCCCGACGGCTGCAAGGTCGGCATCATGCCTGGCCTGATACATCAGCGCGGCCGCA
>CAXMNG010000232.1:0-18126 GCA_964194585.1 Salibacteraceae bacterium
CGGCGCGGCGGTCATGAACCTCATCGAACGCGGCATCAGGCCATCGGACATCCTCAGCCGGGAAGCGTTCGAAAACGCGATCACCGTTGCCATTGCGCTGGAAGGCTCAACCAACGCGGTCCTGCACCTGCTGGCTATCGCTCACGAAGCGGGCGTGGCTCTGGAGCTGGACGACTTCACTACAATCGGCGCCCGCGTACCGGTCCTGGGTGACATGCGCCCCGCGGGCCAGTACAGCATGTCTGACCTGATCGCCATAGGCGGCATCCAGCCACTCATGAAGCGCCTGCTGGACGCAAAGCTGCTGCATGGTGATTGTCTGACGGTAACCGGCAAGACACTGGCAGAAAATCTCGCTGGGGTAGACGACTACCCGGCCGACCAGACGGTCATTCGCCCCTTTGATAATCCGATTAAGCCCGAGAGCCACTTGGTGATCCTCTACGGCAATCTCGCGCCCGACGGGGCCGTGGCAAAGATCACCGGTCATGAGGGCTTGCGGTTTACCGGGACCGCGCGCGGGTTCCACGGTGAGGAAGCAGCGATGCGCGCCATCCTCGACGGGGTGATCAAGGCGGGCGACGTGGTGGTGGTTCGCTACGAAGGTCCCCAGGGGGGGCCGGGCATGCGCGAAATGTTGAGCCCGACCTCCGCGATCAACGGCCAGGGACTTTCACAGGACGTGGCGTTGATTACCGACGGTCGGTTCTCCGGCGGCTCCCACGGCTTCCTCATCGGTCACGTGGTGCCGGAAGCCCAGGAGGGTGGCCCCATCGGTCTCGTGCGCAATGGTGATCCCATCACCATCGACGCCGAGACCAGTGTTCTCGGCGTCGACGTCGACGAAGCGGAGATGGAAAAACGTCGCGCGGCCTGGTCGATGCCGCCGTACAAGGCGACCCGCGGCACGCTTCACAAGTACATCAAGACGGTCAAGAACGCTTCCGAGGGCTGTGTCACGGACGAGTAAAGACAGCTGGGCTAAAGTCTTGCAAAGATCCGCGGCTTCCGGAGGCGCGTGTGTTGAAGCTTCGACGCTGGCGCCGTCGCATTCGCCGGCTCCTTTCCTTTGTTCTGCTGAGCGTGCTGCTGCTCGTGGTCGCCAGTGCGGGCGCCGTGCTCGCCTGGCGCTGGATGGACCCGGGCACCACCTCGTTCATATTGCAGCGCAAGGTGTCGGAGCTTATCGCCGGCGGCGCTGCCCGTGACGTCCGGCAGCAGTGGGTGGACTGGTCGGCGATCTCCCCGCATATGGGCATCGCCGTGATTGCGTCGGAGGACCAGCGCTTCGCCGAGCACTGGGGTTTCGATCTTGATTCGATTCAGAATGCCATCGAGGAGCGGCGCAACGGTGGCCGTACCCGTGGCGCCAGCACCATCAGCCAGCAGGTGGCAAAGAATCTGTTCCTGTGGCCGGGTCGCAGCTGGGTGCGCAAGGGGCTGGAAGCTTATGTCACCGTGTTGGTCGAATTGTTCTGGCCGAAGCAGCGCATACTCGAGGTTTATCTCAACGTCGCGCAGTTCGGCGACAAGACCTTCGGGGTAGGCGCCGCCAGCCGGCGATTCTTCGGCAAGCGCGCATCGGCCTTGAGCGCGCGCGAGGCGGCGCTGCTGGCGGCCGTGCTACCCAATCCGGTGCGCATGCGCGCCGACGATCCGTCGCCCTATGTGCGACAGAGGGCGCGATGGATCCGGGGACAGGTGCGACGCCTGGGTGGCCAGGGAAGCTTGCGCGGCATCTGACTTGCCAGTCGGGAGAGAACAACACATGCCTGAGCCATTCATCATCGGCACCAGAAACGCGGGAGAGTTCCTGTACGCCGGTGCAAGAATTTTGAAAGACGGCGGCTGCGCCTTGGACGCGGTGGAGGCGTCGACGCGGCTGGTGGAAGACAATCCCGAGGATAGCTCGGTGGGAAGCGGGGGCATCCCGAATGTTCTCGGCGTGCAGGAGATGGACGCCAGCGTGATGTGCGGAAAGACCATGAGAACCGGAGCCGTGGGCGCCATCAAGGGCTTCACCCATCCCGTCAGCGTCGCCAGGAAGTTGCTGGAAGAGGCGCCTCACGTGCTGCTGGTGGCGGCGGGCGCGGAGAACTTCGCCCGCCTCATGGGCTGCGAAGAAGGCGATCTCGAGACCGAGGAAAGCAAAAAAGTCTACAAGGCATTCGTGGATGACGCATTCGAGCACGAGGGCATCGACGAGTCCCAGGCCTGGGTGGTGAGCTATGCACGCAGCCAGAATCTTCGGGACTGGTACGCGCGCCTTGCCGATGAGCATCACGGAACCGTCAACGTTCAGGCCATGGACGCCGGTGGAAACATCGCCTGCGCTGTCTCGACCAGCGGTACGGCGCTCAAATTCCCGGGCAGGCTGGGAGACAGCCCCATCATCGGTGCTGGAAACTACTGCGACAACCGCTTCGGCGCGGCGGCTTGCACCGGAAGAGGCGAGCTCTCGATACGCAACTGCACGGCCAGAACGCTGATCCACTATCTGGCGGTTGGACTCGGTGTCGAAGCGGCGGCTATCCGCGCCATGCAGGACATCCACGCGCTGGAGAGCTTCGGTGGCATGAACTGCCTGCTCATGGACGCCAACGGCAACACCATGAGCGCGACTACGGTTACTGATCGGGAGAGCATCCACTGGTTCATGGACACGGACTCACGGGAGCCCGAGAAGCGCACGGGCATCGTCGTTCCGTCCTAGCACGACCACAGTCTGCGCAGCCACAAAACGGGTACCATGGACGCCATGGATCCGCCCGCGATTCTCGCTTACGTCTTCTGGCACTGGATACACGCCGATGGCGATGTGGCGGCCTACGAGGATGCCTTGAAGGCATTCCAGCAAGCGCTGCTGGACAACGCGCCAACCGGCTACCGCCGTGCCGCGGTATTTCGCCATGCCCCCGCCCCCTGGCTTCCCGGGCAGGGACCGCACTACATGGACTGGTATGTCAGCGAGGGCAGCGCGGCTCTGGATCCGTTGAACGACGCAGCGGTGTCGGCGGCCTGCCTGACCGCCCATGACGCCGCCGCCGGGCGCGCGCAGGGCGGCACGGCGGGACTCTACCGGCTGCGCCACGGCGTGGTGCGGGCCGCCGACGTGCGTTGCGCCACCTGGTTCTCCAAGCCCGTCGGAATGGCTTACGAGACGCTGGATGCACGCCTTGCCGCGTGCATGGACGGCGCCCGCGCGGAATTGTGGAGCCGCCGCATGACCCTCGGCCCGGCGCCGGAGATGTGCCTGCTGGCCGCCACGTCCATCGCGCTGCCGGAGGCTTTCGGCGCCATCAACGTGCCCATGGAGGCGCTATGGCCCGGGGCCCGAAGCCTGGTGGAGCAGGGCGATTTGGAGGACGTCATTCAGTGAGCAGCCGACGCAGCTTTCCGTTCATGCAGGTGGATGCGTTCACCGACCGTGCGCTGGGCGGGAATCCCTGCGCGGTGGTGTTCGATGCCGACAGCATCGATGACGAAACGCGGCAGCGCATTGCACAGGAAATGAATCTGTCGGAGACGGCCTTCGTGCAACGATCGGCATCCGCCGATGTGGCGGCGCGCTATTTCACGCCGGACAAAGAGATCCCGCTGGCGGGCCATCCCACCATCGCCACGGTATTCGCGCTCTTCGAGTCCGGCCGCCTGACCCTGGCCGGTCCGCTCACGCGCATTTCTCTGGAGCTCAAGGTGGGCCCCATCGACGTGGAGGTGCATGCCGATGATGGCATCCCGCGGCACATCGTCATGGCGCAGATGCGACCGCAGTTTCTCGCCAGCTACGATGCCCGCGACGTGCTGCCGGTATTCGGACTGGCGGCCGACGACGTGCTGGCGGGGTGCAGGCCTCAGACCGTCAGCACCGGCACGCCCCAGCTCATGATCCCGGTGAAGGATCACGCAGCGCTGCGCCGGCTTCGATTCGACCCGGAGGCATACGCTGCCTTGTACGAGGGTGGTGATTTTTTCAGCCCCCATGTGTTCGCTCTCGGTGGCGCCACCGAAGCCGGTGCGACCTTCGCGCGTCACCCGGGGGCGCTGCCCGGCGGTGCGGAGGATCCGTTCACGGGCTCGGCCACCGGCGGCATGGCGGCTTACCTGTGGCACTACGGTCTCATCGACTCTCCCACCTTTACCGCCGAGCAAGGTCACTGGATGGGGCGGCCGGGCACCGCGACGGTGGAAGTGGTGGGTAGGCGCGATGCCATCGAAACCGTGAAAGTGGGTGGCGGGGCGGTGACCGTGGTGCGCGGGCAGCTGGACCTCGAGCGGGCCGGCTGAATTGCGTCGCGCCTGTCGTTGCCCGGTATGGCTCGGACTCACCGGGTTATTGATGGCCTGGGCTGTGGCCGCCGATTCCACGGCACCGGTGGAAATCGGCTATCGCATCGTCGCCACCTATCCCCACGACGAAAAAGCCTTCACCCAGGGTCTCGTTTACGCCGGCGGCACGCTCTACGAGAGCACCGGCCTGTACGGCCGTTCGAGCGTGCGCCGGGTGGATTTGAAAAGCGGTAAGCCGGAACTGATACGACCGCTGGCGGGGCAGTATTTCGGTGAAGGGTTGACGGTATTCGACGATCGGGTCATCCAGCTCACCTGGCGCTCTGGTACGGCATTCGTGTACACGCTCGAAGACTTGAGACCCGTCGGCGAGTTCCGCTACACCACCCGCGGCTGGGGTCTCACCCACGACGGCGAGCATCTGATCATGAGCGACGGCAGCGCCACTCTATATTTTCTCGACCCGGATCGCTTTACCGAAGTACGCCGCATCCAGGTGCGTGAGAAAGGCGTGCCGGTGAAGTTCCTCAACGAGCTCGAGTTCGTGGGCGGCGATATCTTCGCCAACGTCTGGCAGTCGCCGCGAATCTTGCGCATCGCGCCCGATTCGGGGCAGGTGACGGGATTCATCGATCTCTCGGCGCTGGTGGAAAGAATGGCTCGCCGGGCATCCGTCGATGTGCTCAACGGCATCGCCATCATCCCCGGCAGTGGCCGATTGCTGATCACCGGCAAGCTCTGGCCCAGCATGTACGCCATCGAACTGTCGGAATAGCACCTACAACGCGTAATGCCGTTGGAGAATGGCGCGTGTGAAGCTGGTGCGCAGATAAAAGCCGCGGGGCAAGGTGCGCACGTGCTCGCCGCTCTCGCCGATCCCCCAGCGCCGCGCCCGGGAGTCGGCGGCCTTGGGCCGTATCTGCAGGCAGGTGCCGTGGTGGGCGCTGATGCTCTCGAGCTCCCCCAGACACACCATGTCCATGAGCTCCTGCCAGTCCGCTTCCAGGGCCGAAGCCTCTTCGGCGGACGGGCTCCACAGAAGCGGCCAGCCGATGATCCGATCACCCGGGCCGGTGGCATCGTCGGTGACGATGGGCACCCACAAGACCCGCGCGAGCTTGCTTTGCACGTTGCAACCAGGCCAGCTCGTGGACGACTCGCCCGTCAGGGGCACCGTGCACACGTAGGTGGATTCCCGGGGCTCGCCGTCTGCCCGCACGGGAATGGTTTTGAGCTCCACGCCGATGTCTTGAAAGTCGGGCTCCGAAAGCGAGCCGGCGGTGGCTCCCAGGTAAGCTTCGATGAGCTGTCCCGCCCAGCCCTTGGCCCGCCGGCTGTCGGTGGGCACCGCCAGCCCCTGGCCCCGGGCGAGGGTGGTGAGGCGCTCGCCGGCCATCTCTTCGGCGCGCGCGAGCAACTCGGCCTCGCTGTGGGGGGGCGGATTGGGGCGCCAGCGGTGCGTGTTTTTCACGCCGACGAATGTCCCCGTTGGCCGGCGCGGTCCAGGAGTCCGTGACCCACCACGGTGACCGTAAAGGGACCGCGGGTAGTATCGCCGCCGATGAGCGCCACTGACAGTGGTACCGCGACCGCGAACAGCGCGTCGCTGAATGCCGCCAGCCAGCTGTGGTCGATCTGGGGAAGGGTCAACGCCAGGGTCGCCCAGGCCGGCCGCGCGCCGGCCTCCGTCAATGGGGCCATGGCCATGGCCATGGCGTCGTGTCCCAGGCGCGTTGGATCGCCGGCGCTGGCGTCCCAGGCCGCGGCGCTCAGGGTGGCGACGCTGGTCACCAGCGTCTGCCCGTCACCGACCCGCAGCACCGCGCCGTCGTCCCCGATACCCACCAGGACGTCGTCACGGGCGGGCAGGGGGCGGTGAAAATAGCGCTCGATGATGTCGAATTCGTCTGAAGACATGCTGCGCGTGCCAGCCCGGATGTGACCTGGACCATCATCTCACGGGCAGGTACCGCCGGCACGGGTGTTCAGAGTAGCGGTGACGGGAAAGCGCCGCTCAGGACGCTTTGTGGCGTTTGCTGTACTGGCGGTAGAAAGCCAGCACCTTGCGCACGTAGTTCTGGGTCTCGGGGTAGGGTGGAACCTTGTAGCCGGAGTTGATGACGGCGTTCTCGCCGGCGTTGTAGGCCGCCAGCGCCAATACCACGTCGTTGAATTGTTGGATCAGCGTGCGCAGGTGCAGGACACCGGCGTAGACATTCTGGGTAGGATTACGCGAATCGCGCACGCCATAGCGCTTGGCCGTTTCCGGCATCAGCTGCATCAGGCCGACGGCGCCGGCAGGGGACACGGCCTGGGGGTTGAAGGCCGACTCCACCCGCACCACCGCGTGTATCAGATTGCGGTCCAGACTCAGGTCCCGGGACACGCGGTCGATGAGGTGAGCGTAGCGTTTCTCGTTGTCCTCCAGGTAACGGAGGGCGCGCTTGCTGGAGGCGCTGCGATTCTTGATGCGTTTCTTGCCCCGCACCAGCAGTTCGGAGCCCGGACCCATGGGGCGATCCGACAGGTGCACCACGCCGTGGCGATCGACGAACTTCCAGACGTCGGCGCTGGCCGCCGGCGCGCCCACCGCCAGGGTAAGCGCAGCGGCCAGGATTACGATGGAATTTCGTCGTTTCACGGAGTGGCAGCCCCTTCGAGTGCGCATTGGCGCACGAACAGGGAAATTATAGCGGGCCAAATCAGGGGATTCCGAACGTATGTCGCAATATCTGCAGGCAGGCGAGGGCATAGAGGCCTGCCATGACATCGTCGAGCATCACGCCGAGGCCGCCTTTCACGCCGCGGTCGATGCGGGCTACCGGCCACGGCTTGAGGATATCGAAGAGCCGGAACAGGACAAATCCCGATACCACACCCTGCCAGCTCGGCGGCGTCGCCGCCATGGTGATCAGCAGACCGACGATCTCGTCCCAGACGATGCCCGGATGATCCGTGACGCCGAGGGCCCTGCCGGCCCCGTCGCACACCCGGACGCCGATGACCACCAGCACCAGGACCAGCGCCAGGTAAAGCAGCAGTGGCAGCCCTGCCATGGCCATGTAGAAAAGCACGCCCACCAGGCTGCCGGCAGTACCCGGGGCCACCGGCGAGAGTCCGGCACCGAAGCCGGTGGCGAGCCACATGACCGGCCGTTTCATGAGCGATGCGGGAATCCGTGAAGGCCGCCGGGATGCGTTCATTGGAAGTGCCGGTATCCCGGGGCCGGCCGCAAGCCGCTGCCGTCGGCGCGCAGGCACTGCAGGCCGGCCTCGGCGGTGACGGTGCCGATGGGTGTGAAGCCACAGTCGAGGCCCCGAAGACGATCCCCGACCTGGGCCAGGGCGTCCGGTGCCACCGTGAAGCACAGCTCGTAGTCGTCGCCGGACGACAGGGCAAGCTCCCAGGCACGCTCCCGTGGCAGCGTCTCCGCCAGCGCCCGTGACAGGGGCAGGTCCTCCACCATCAGATGTGCGCCCCAGCCGCTGGCCGTCAGGATATGGCCGAGATCCGCGACAAGGCCGTCGGATACATCGATGGCCGCCGATGCCAGGCCGCGCAACGCAATTCCCGCGGCGACCCGCGGTTCGGGTCTCGCCAATCGGATCTGCAGGAAGGCGCGGGCCTCCCGGGTCATGGTGGCACCTTCGGCGGCCAGGGCCAGGCCCGCATCTCCCAGGGTCCCCGTGACCAGGATCCGATCCCCGGGGGCGGCACCGTCGCGGCGCAGGGCCATGCCCCGGGGCACGCTGCCCAGGGCCTCCACGGTCACGCACAAAGGGCCGCGAGCCGTCAGCGGATGCGCGGCAGCGACGCCATAACGTCGCGCAAGCACAGCCAGGCCATCCTCGAAGGCGGTGCGCCACGAGGAGTCGTTACCCTCGATGCTATCCGGAAGCGTCAGGCTTATCCGCGCGGCCAGGGGGTCGGCGCCCATGGCGGCCAGATCGCTCAAATTGACCGCCAGTGCCTTGAAGCCCACGTCCGCCGGCGCCGTTCCCACGGGAAAGTGCACGCCGTCGACCAGGGTGTCGATGGCGATGACCAGCTCACAGCCGGGGTCGACGGCCAGCGGGTGGATCGAGTCAGTGGCGGTGGGCATTTGTGCTATAACTAGCCGCGCTTTTCGCCGCGGCAATCGAGCTCACAGCCTTGGACAGACATGGCCCTGGACATCTTTTTTCTCATCATCACCGGCATCGTCGCCTACCACGGTCTCACCTGGCGGGACGAGGAGGGTGAGTCGGATTTCGTGCGGCTCCTGTTCGGGTCCATCGCCCTGCTGTTCTTTTTCCGCGTGATGCTGGTGGATGTTTTGAAACTCTGGGGTTAATCGACCCTACTGTTTGTAGCTTCGCTGCTCCGCATCCTGTTCCGGTACCCTCAACAGGCGTTCACTCTCCGGCTTGGCAAGCTCTTTGCGCAGATATGCGGTGCGCTCGGCGATGCCCGGTGGCTTCTGCGGCTGGTTCCTTAAGAATCGTGTCAGCCAGTGTGGCCCGTCAATGAGCTCCGGGTCCAGCTCCAGCGCGCGCTCGTAGTCCTCCATGGCTTTTTGGTAGCGCCCCATGCGGTCGTGGAGAATGCCGCGGTTGGCATAGGTCGAGCCGAAATCCGGCTCCAGCGAGATAGCCGTATTGAATTCCGCCAGGGCCTGGGTTGATTGCCCCAGCTGCATCAGGCTGCGGGCGCGTCCGCGCATGGCATGTATGTGATTGGGTGTTTCCTCGAGCGCTTCATCGTACTTGTCGAGGGCGCGCTGGTAGTCGCCGTCCTCGAAAAGTTTATTGGCTGCCAGGTAAGCCGCGTCGCCGGGCTTGCTCGGCGCGATCTTGGAGTCGTAATAGCTCCAGCCGATCCACGCGAGGGTGAGCACAATGGCGGTCACCACGAGGAACTTGTGGAGACCCTTATCCACTGCCGGGCAAACCGATGGTGCTGGCGTTGTAGAGGAAGGAAAACAACAGCGACACGAACGCGCTGATGACGCGGGCGCGCATTATCTGGCCGGCAATTTGTTTTTCATCGAGGGCGCGTGCCAGCTTGCGTTGCAGCCGGCGCACGCTGAGCACCCAGATCAGCTTGCTCATGGGCCAGAACAGGAGCGCCGCCAGCAGCAGGACCCAGAGGATGAAATTCAGCATCGCAGAAAAAAAAGAGGAGGGTCGCCCCTCCCCTACTCCTCAGAAATGGCGCAATTTTTCAGCTATTGGTATTGACCGGAGGCCGCGCTGGCTTATGGGCGGGCGATCCTCGTGAGAGCGCCTCACCGTCGTGCCGCGAGGCACTGACCATTGCGCGATACGGCGCGCCATTTGAGATTATAGACGACCCGCGCGAAGGGGAGGCACTGCCTCCCCCCGCACGGTAACGGGCCTCAGAGCTCGTCGGTTGCTTCGTGGACATCGCCGATGTCGTCTTGAAGCGATATGACTTCCGTTTCCGGAACCGTCGAGAGCTCCATCTTGTAGGCCAGGAACCACATCATGCCCACGCCGAGAGCCCACCACAGGACCTGCCAGGCCCATATGGAGGGCATGCCGAAGGTCCAGGTGGCGAAATCGTTCGGGTTACCGAAGATCGTGTTACCGATCACGGCGCCCGGTCCGATCCCGAAGAAGAACCACACCAGCGTGATGATCCACGCGATGGGTACCAGGCCCTTCTTGGCCGCCGGCAGCGATGCGTGCTCACGCAGGAAGCTGTGGAACTTCATGCGGTGCTGGCGTTCGCCTTCGTTCTGGGTCATGGCCGAGATGATGATGGCCAGTCCCAGATTGAAGAGGATGCCCCAGCCGGCCGAGTGGATGGTCAACGGCCAGCGGCCCCAGGCGGTGATCCCGAGGTTCTGCCCGACGGTCTCGGTGGCGGTGACCGCGACGAGACCGGCGATGAGCCCGATGGTGCAACCCTGGCGGGTCAGCCACGGGAACCAGCAGACGGCCATCAACGACGGCCACATCTGGAATCCGTAGGCAACCGCCAGCCCTCCCAGCAGCACCAGCGCGTCCTTGGACGTGGTGGCAACCACCAGAGCGGCCAGCACGATGACGCCGACGCCGACGCGGCCCCAGAACTTCTGGGCGCCGTGGGAGGCGTTGGGCATCATGAAGTGCTTGAGCAGATCCCTGGTCAACATGCCACCGGCGGTGGACATGTAGGCAGCGCCTGTCGACTGCATGGCAGCCAGGGCGCAGACCGCGAGCAGGCCTACCAGCCACGGCGCCACGTTGCCCATCAGGGCGATGAGCTGCGGCACCAACATGCCCTGCTTGCCCGCCGAGACCATCAGATCCTTGCCTTCCAGGCCCGCGCCGAGGACGTTGTTCACCATGTCCGGACGGGCTGCCATGAACGCCGTGTCGGCACCCAGGAGGTGGCCGCCCAGGGCCTGCATGGCTGTGAAGAAGAACAGGATCAGGCCGATGCCGAAGGAAGACGCCCACACCTGCTGCGGCGCGAAGGGCTTCGGGCTGGCATTGGCGAACGACCACATGGAGAACGCCGGAGCCGATTGAATGCCCATGAGCGCGAACATGTAGGTCAGCACCATGATGCCCGTCCAGGCGCCGCCCACGGCGGAAGGCCCGTTGGAGACGAACTGGATCACACCGGGTATGGCGATGTAGTGGCTGAAGCCATCGGGTGTCATCTTGCCGTTGGTGCCGAGCTTGACGCCCGCCTTGGCGGTCTCCACATCGAACTGCGCCAGAGCGAAGATGCCCTCGTTGAGCTTGCTCCAGCCGCCCACGTAGTTGAGAGCGATGATGCCGATGATGGTGATACCGAGCATCAGCAGGACGCATTGCACGGTATCCACGTAGGCCACGGCGCGTAGTCCGCCGGATGCCACGTAGATGAACACCACCGCCGAGAGCAGCCACATGCCGACTTCCACCGACAACAGGCCGTCGGTGAGCACGTTGAACAGGAAGCCCGAGGCGCGCAGCTGCAGGCCGAGATACGGCACCGAGAACACCAATGCCACCAGCACCACCAGGATCCGGATCAAATCCGACTTGAAGTAGTGCGAGAGCATCTCGCCCGGCGTCACGAAGCCGAAGCGTTTACCCAGCATCCACTGGCGCTTCAGAAAGAGGACCCCGGTAAACGGGATGGTGATGGCATAGAACGAGGCGTAGGCGTACTGGAAACCGTCGCGGTACAGCAGGCCCGGATGCCCCATGAAGGTCCAGCCGGAGAACGAGGTGGCGGTTGCCGCGAGTACGAATACCCAGAGCGACAGGCGCCTTCCGGCGATGAAGTAGTCACTGGCCGTCTTGGCCTGCATCGCGCATCTGACTCCCCAGAAGACGCAATACGACCAGTACAGCAAGACGAATATGAACAACCAAACGACTTTTGCGCTCATCGTTGCTCCCCCAATAGTGGCTAATCGGTCAAATAGCCCGTTGGCGAGTGCTCCTCCATCAGCACGCCCCCCCCGGGACCCGTTATGGCGGTGGTTGGTTGAACCCCCTCGGCTCCACCGTCCACCACCTCCCAATGGCAATGCAAGATCCGTGCCCCGTTACCAAAGGGTTACGATTCAGAGGGTTATTAGAAATGTTCCGTGTCCGGGTTCAGCAGTTGTGGATAAGCTGTTACGAGAGGTAACGGATCGACTGGGGTGAACGGAAACACTACCGAAGCCTGGGGATACCCAGTCGCTGGCGCCGCTCCCACAGGGCCTTGCGGCTGATCCCCAGGCGCTCCGCAAGCTGGGTTTCGGTCATCTCGCCCTGGTGCTCGCGGACGAAGGCCTTGAAGTACTCTTCCAGGGACAGGTCCGTGGGCCCGCCCCTGGCCGCGGTGGCGGGCCCATGGGCGGTTGATGTGGCGGCGCTCACGGAGGGCCCGGCGGGGCCATCCAGCGCCAGCAGCCCGGCTTCGATGGATTCGCCGTCGCAGAGAATGACGGCGCGTTCGATGGCGTGCTCCAGCTCGCGCACGTTGCCGGGCCACGGGTAGGCCTGCATGGCGGCGAGCGCGGCGGCGTCCAGAGTCAGCGGCGGCTTGTGCAGACGCTCACAACTCTTCGCCAACAGCACTTCCGCCAGCTCGTGGATATCGCCGTCACGCTCGCGCAGTGGCGCCAGGTGGATCTCCATCACCCGCAGCCGGAAGTAGAGATCTTCCCGAAAGGTCCCGTCGGTCACCATCTTCGGCAAGTCCCTGTGGGTGGCCGCCAGCAGCCGCACGTCGACGCGCTTGGTGCGCGCCGCGCCCACGCGGCGGATCTCGCCGTCGTGGAGAACCCGCAGCAACCGGGCCTGGGCCTCCACGGGCAGCTCACCGACCTCGTCGAGAAACAGGGTGCCGCCGTCGGCGGCCTCGATGACACCTTCCTGGGCGCCGACGGCGCCGGTGAAAGATCCCTTCTCGTGACCGAACAGCTCATTTTCCACCAGGTTTGCGGGGATCGCGGCACAGTTCATGGTGATCATCGGCGCACCGTGACGGGCGCTGCCCTCGTGCAGGGCCCGCGCCACCAGCTCCTTGCCGGTGCCGGATTCGCCGACGATCAGCACCGTGGCGTCGGTGGGCGCCACCTTGTCGATGCGGGTGAAGACCTCCTGCATGGCACGGGAGCTGCCTATCATGCCGGCCACCGGATAGGCGCGGGCGATGTCGGATTTGAGGGCACGGTTCTGACGCCGGATGCGATCCTCGTCGAGAATGCGTTCCACGCTGAGGAGCATCTCGTCGTGATTGAAGGGCTTGGCGATATAGTCCACGGCGCCCTGCTTCATGGATTCCACCGCCGATCGCACGCTGGCGAAGCTGGTCATGATCAACACCGGCACGCCCTCCAGCATGCGGATGGCGTCGGTGCCCGGGGCGCCGGGCAGACGCAGGTCGGCGATGATCAAATCGGTGCCGGGCAGATCCTCGAGACGCCGCGCCTGCTCCATGGATGCGGCTTCCGTTACCTCGTAGCCGTGTCGCGTCAGCAACCGGCACAGGGCCGAGCGGATGATGGCTTCGTCCTCCACCACCAGGACGCGGCTCACGACGAGGCTCCCGGCGATGCCCCGGCCGCCTGGCGTGGCGCGTCAGTGGCGAGCTGCGCCCCCGGCAGGGTCAGCACCACCCGGGTGCCGCTGCCGGGTCGGCTGTGGATACTGATCTGACCGCCGTGGTCCTCGACGATGCGGTGAACCACCGACAGGCCGAGGCCGGTGCCGTGCCTCGGCGCCTTGGTGGTGACGAAGGGCTCGAATACCTGGTCCAGCAGGTCTTGCGCCATGCCCTCGCCGTCGTCGATGACGTCGATGATGGCATTGCCGTCCTCGAGCCGAGCCCGGATGGTGACCTGGTCGCCGGGCCGGGAGGCGTCGCATGCATTCGTCATCAGGTTCACGAACACTTGGATGAGCCGGGTGCGGTCCGCGGTCAGGAGGATGGCTTGCGGGCAGTCGATGTGGATCGCCACCTGCCGGGCGCCGTGACTCAGGCGCACCAGATCGGCGGCTTCCTGGATGCATTCGGCGAGCGCCAGCATCTGCGGGCGTTCGCTGGCGAAAGAGCCGCCGTGGCTGAAACCTACCAGGGTCTGCACGATCTCCGAGATGCGTTTGGTCTGATCGATGATCTGCCGGCTGGTGGTGCGCACGTCGCCGTCCTCGGTCTCGCTCTCCAGATTCTGTGCCAGGCACGCGATGCCGGTCACCGGATTGCCGATTTCGTGGGCGACGCCGGCGGCCAGGCGGCCGATGGAGGCCAGGCGCTCGCTGTGGGCCAGCTCGCTCTCGAGATTCTGCAGATCCGTCAGGTCTTCCACCAGGATCACGACGCCGCCCGCGATCCCCGGCGCCGATGGATCCTCGATGGCTGCTTTGTGCAGGTTGAACCAGCGCCGGCGGCCGTTGACCGCCGTTTCGATCTTGTGCAGATGCTGCTCGTCACCCTCCACGCAGCTCAGCATGAGTTGCGCCCAGGGCGCCGGAAGCTGCTCCACGGTCATGCCCCGGGATTGGCCGCGGCCAACGCCGGAGATCACCTCCATGGCCAGGTTCCAGGTCAGCACCTGGCGGTCCGGGCCCAGCGCGCACACACCCAGGGGCAGGTCTCGCAGGGTCTGCTGGTGATAACGCCGCAGCCGATCGAGCTCCGCCGCCGCACCCTCGAAGCGCATCTGGGAATGCTCGATGCGTTCCTCGATGAAGCGGATGTTGTCGGCCAACGCGGTGCGCGCGCCGGAGTCCGTCTGTAGGCGCTCGTCGACGATCATGCGCGCCAGCATCGGTCCCATGAGGCCGGAAAGATTGCGCTCGATGCGCTCGCGAAGCTGGCGCAGGGCGCGGCCGCCGCGTTCCTCGTAGTCCATGCCCAGATCCCGCAACGCCTGGTCCACCTCGAAGCTGGCGGCCTGTTCGCCGAGAATGCGCGCCAGGCGTTCCTTGAACTCCCCCGGTGAGGAGGCAGTGAGAATCGCGCCCCCCGGCACCGTGATGGTGGTGCGGCAACAGGCGTCGGCGGCTTCCTGCTCTTCTTCGCTGGGCCGGGTGAGCAGGGAGAAGCACAGGAACAGAAGGCCGTTGACCGCCAGGGACGACAGTGTCGCGTAGGACCAGGGATCACGCTCGGGCCCGGCGGGCATGGACAGCATGGCCAGCAGCTCGCCGCCGATGCCGGAGCTCGAGAGCAGCGGGAACAGCAATGTCAGGGTCCACACCAGGCCGCCTCCCAGCAGGCCCGCGATGAAGCCGGCGCGGGTCGCGCGCGGCCAGAACAGCAGGCCGAAGACGCCGGGCAGGAACTGCGCCATGGCCACGAAGGAGATCAGTCCCAGCTGCACCAGTCCCTGGTTGCGCGCCAAAACCAGATAAAAGCCATAGCCGGCGAGAATGATCACCGCGATGAGGGTACGCCGGCCCCACAGCAACCACTTGTAAAGATTCACATCCGGATCCGGGTAGCTGGCCGGCAACAGCAGGTGGTTGAGACACATGGATGCGAGCGCCAGCGTGGTCACGATCATCATGGCGCTGGCCGCCGAGATGCCGCCGATGAAGGCCAGCGCCGTCAGGGCGCGATGCTCGCCGCCCAGCGTTATGCCGAGCACGTAGAAATCCGCATTGGTACCAGCGCCCAGCTTCGTTCCCGCCCACAGAATCACCGGGATGAACAGATTGAGCAGCAGCAGAAACAACGGAAACATCCAGGACGCGGACCACAGGGTGCGCTCCTCGATGTTTTCGGTGAACGCCATGTGAAACTGCCGCGGCAACAGAAAGGCGGCACAGAAGGACAACAGCAGCAGGGTCGTCCAGGGACCTTCGCGCACCGGCCGGTAGAGGGCTTCCAGAGCCTGCGGGTTCACCGCCAGCCAGTCATCGAGTCCGCCGAATCCGCCGAACACGCCGAACAATGCGAAAATGCCGACGGCGCAAAGTGCCACCAGCTTGACCAGGGACTCGAAGGCGATGGCCACCACCAGACCTTCGTGCTTCTCCCGTGGCGAGATGTGGCGTGCGCCGAACAGAATCGCGAACAGCGTGAGCGTCACGCAGAAGCCCAACGCCAGCAACTGTGGCGTTGCCTCTTGGGTGAGGATCTGGATCGACTCGGTGACGGCGAGAATCTGCAGCGCGATGTAGGGGAAGGCGCCGACCAGCATGAACAGCGTCACCAGCACGCCCACGGTCTGGCTGCTGTAGCGGAAGGACAGCACGTCGGCCAGCGACGTGAGTTGGTAGTCCCGTGCGATGCGCAATATCGGTGCCAGCAGCACCGGCGCCAGCATGAAGGCCAGGGTGACGCCGATGTAGATGCTGAGAAAATTGAAACCTTGCGTCTGAGCGAAACCGACGCTGCCGTAGAAGGTCCAGGAAGTGGCATAAACGCCCAACGAAAGGGCGTAGGTGGCGGGATGGCGGGCGATGCGTTGGGGGATCCACCCTTGCTCGGTGGCGTAGGCGATGAAGAACAATATCAGCAGGTAAACCAGCGCGGCGAAGAACAGATGGCTGAGCTCAAAGCTCATGGCGGCCCCGCCAGTGCTGCACGACACCGGTCATGACGATGACGGCCAACCAGATCAGATAGGGCACGTACCAGGGTGTCTGTGGTGACATCCACAACAGGTAGAATGGTGACGCGAACACGAACACCGCGACCAGGAACGTCACCAGGACGAGATTCGTAAACTTTCCATTGTCGGCGCCGGGACCCATCTGTGCGCTTGCCTTCAGCCGGCCCGGCGCGCCTCGTCGCGGGTGCGGCGGGCCAGTTTGTCGAGGATGCCGTTCACGTATTTGTGGCTCTGCTCAGCGCCGAATTCCCGCGCCAGCTCCACGCATTCGTTGATGACCACGCGCCAGGGAATGTCTTCCCGATGCGTGAGCTCGAAGGCCCCCATGCGCAGAATAGCGCGCTCGATGGCGTCGAGCTGCGCCACGGGCCGGTCGAGAATGGGCTGGAGGTGCTCGTCGAGGGCCGTGACGTTTGCGGGCACGCCGTACAGATGCGCGGAGAACAGCTCTTCGTCGATGCGTTTCCAGGATTTGTCGTCGCGGAACTGTGCGGCGATGATCTCCAATGCCTCCGCGGTCATCTGCCATTGATAAATCGCCTGCAGCGCGGCGCGGCGCGCGCGGTGACGTGGATTGCCGGCGCTGCCTGCCATCAGTTTTGCAGGCGACGCAACAGCGTCACCATCTCGAGACCCGCGATCGCCGCCTCGCATCCCTTGTTGCCTTCTTTGCCGCCGGCACGCGCCTGAGCCTGCTCGTCGGTGTCGGTGGTGAGCACGCCGAAAATCACCGGCACGTTCTCCTGTAGCGCCACCCGGCTGATACCACGAGCGCATTCGCCAGCCACGTACTCGAAATGCGGCGTGCCGCCGCGTACCACGGCTCCCAGGGTGATGATCGCCTCAAAGCGCCCGGATGCGGCCAGGCGTTTGGCGGTGATGGGTATCTCGAAGGCGCCGGGCACCTGCACGATGCTCACGTGATCATTCGGCACGCCGTGCTCGGCGAGGGTTGCCACGGCGCCTTCCAGCAGCGCATCGGTGATGGCCGCGTTGAAGCGCGCCGCGACGATGGCGAATCGTGCGCCGTCAATCGAATAGTCCGTGATCGGGACATCGTACTTGGCCATGAGACGATCTGCCGCAAAAACAACGCATTATAACCGCTTCGGTCAGTCACCATCCATGCTGCGGGCATCGAGGAGCCGCTCCAGATAGCGGGCGATGAGATCGACCTCGAGGTTGACCCGCCGACCCGGAGTGAAATCGCCGAGGGTGGTGGTATCCAGGGTGTGGGGAACGATGTTGACGCCGCATTGGTCTTCGCCGATATCGTTGACGGTGAGACTCACCCCATCCACGCAGATGGAGCCCTTGACGGCGACATAGCGCTGCAGCTTCGGTGGCAAGCCGAAGCTGAAGCGCACGGATCGGGCGTCGTCGCGGCGTTCGAGCACGGTGCCGGTAGCGTCTACATGACCGCTCACCAGGTGGCCACCCAGGGGCGTCGCCGGCGTGAGCGCGCGCTCGAGGTTGACGTGGTCGCCCACGGCCAGGCCGCCGAGGGTGGTGCAGGCCAGGGTTTCCGCGGAAACATCGGCGTAAAAGCCCGTCGACGTGAGGTCGGTAACGGTCAGGCAGACGCCGCTGACGCACACGGAATCGCCAGTGGCGAGGGCATTGTCCGCGCACATCCGGGCATCGATGCGCAGGCGCCGATCGGCAACCTGCTCCTCGAGCGCGCCGATATGGCCCGTGGCTTCGATGATCCCCGTGAACATGCGTGGGATTATGCCCAAGAAAAAAGGGGACAGGGATAAAAATGGGGGCGAGAAAAATGGGGACAGATCTATTTTTTC
>CAXMNG010000233.1:0-6006 GCA_964194585.1 Salibacteraceae bacterium
CGATCGGCGACCAGTGATGAGCGGGACACCGTGCCGAAGGGCGATTTGAAAGGCGTATGCGTGTCGGTACGACGCTGCATAGACGAAGTGAACGCGCTTCTGGAGGTGGCTGAGGCGGTGGCACGGCGAATGTATTTTCGCTATTCTGCTGGCAGCCTAGTTGGAATGCATCTTGCGAGCCGCTCGGAGCTTGCGTGAGTTGCCGGGAGGATCGTACCCAATCGATTTGGCTCACCGTCGTGCTGTGATCACCATTGATTGGATAGTGGCCGACTATCTCCGCGTATGTCGCGGGAGGGAAATGATGCACATCCATCCGTTCGATTTTCTTGCCTCAAATCCTCATCGCGCTCGGCCGGGGTCGGTCTTCGCGACAGCCGCCCTTGCGCTGTGCTTGCTGGTCCTCGCCGGGTGCGAGGGCGAGGCGCCGCCGATGGAGGAGGTGGTTCGACCCATCAAGGCGGTCAAGGTCGCCGACCTGGGTGCGTTCGGGGAGCGCTTTTTTCCTGGGCAGGCCAAGGCTACGCAAGAGCTCGAGCTGTCGTTTCGCGTGGCCGGGCCCCTGATCACGCGGCCGGTCGACGTCGGGACGGTAGTCAAAGAGGGCGACGTGGTCGCGCGCATCGATCCGCGGGAGTACGAAGTGAACCTTCGCAGCGTTCAGGGCCAGCTTTCCGAGGGGCAGGCCGCCCTCAAGCGCGCCGAGGCCGACTACCGGCGAATGCTCAGCATACAGAAGGAAGATCCGGGGGCAGTGAGCCAGTCGGCGGTGGACCGCGCTGCCGAATCCCGCGATCGGGCGAAAGCCAGCATCGATTCCCTCGTGGCGTCCGTCGACGCCGCCAAGGACCAGCTCGATTATACCGTGCTCAACGCGCCCTTCGACGGCATCGTGGTCGCGACCTACGTCGAGAACTTCGAAGAGGTTCGCGCGAAGCAACCGATCGTGCGCATCGTGGACAACTCCCGAATCGAGATGACCATCAGCATCCCGGAGAATCTCATCTCGTATACGCCGCTGGTGAAGAACATCGAGGTCACGTTCGACGCCTTTCCCGACCAGCCCCTTCCCGCGGAGATCAAGGAGATAGGCAACGAAGCGTCGGTCACCACCCGTACCTATCCCGTGACGTTGATCATGGATCAGCCCCAGAGCTTCAAGATTCTTCCGGGCATGGCCGGGACGGCGACGGGCACGGCTCCCGCAGAGCTCGACCAGGTGGCGGTCGTGGTGCCGGTCTCGGCCGTGTTCTCCCCGGAGGATGTCGCGCAGAGCTTCGTGTGGATCATCGACCAGCAGGATAAGACGGTCGCGCGAAGAGAGGTTAAGGTCGGTGAGCTCACGAGCAGCGGACTGCAGATCCTGGACGGCCTGGCGCCGGGCGAGCTCATCGCGACGGCCGGTGTGCACTACCTGCGGGAAGGTCAGCCGGTCCGGCCTCTCGAGCCCGATTAGAAGTAGATACCCATGAACCTAGCCAAATTCGCCATCGAGAATCGGGCGCTGACGTACTTGGTCGCGGTCCTGCTGGTCTTTGCCGGAGCGGCGAGCTTCACGACGCTCGGCCAGCTCGAAGATCCGGAGTTCACCGTCAAGACGGCGGTCATCGTCACCACCTACCCGGGGGCGAGCTCTGAGCAGGTGGAGCTCGAGGTCACCGATCGGATCGAACTCGCGCTGCAGGAGCTCGCCGAGGTCAAGTATCTGCACTCCGTATCGCGTGCCGGTCTATCCACGATCACGGTCGAGATCAAACCGGAATTCTGGGCCGACGTGCTGCCCCAGATCTGGGACGAGATGCGGCGCAAGATTCGCGACATCGAGGGCGCGCTTCCTCCCGGGGCTGGGCGCCCCGTCATCAGCGACGACTTCGGTGACGTGTTCGGGTTCCAGCTCGCGGTGGTCGGAGACGGCTACACCTACGACGAGCTCGAGACCCACGCCAAGGATCTGAAGAAGGAGCTGTCACTGGTCAAAGGGGTCGCACGGGTGGATCTCTGGGGCAACCAGCCCAAGGTGATTTACCTGGACGTGAAGCAGTCCCAGCTCAGCCAGCTCGGTATCACCGACGCCAGCGTGCAGGCGACCCTGAATCAGCAGAACATGGTGGTCGACGCGGGAAACATCGACGTGCAGGAGAAACGTTTCCGCATCGCCCCTACCGGCGAGTTCGACTCTCCGGACGACATCGCCAATCTCACGGTGCGTGCTTCCTTGGCGGACGAGCTCGGGAACATGATGTCGGCTGCGAGCGGTGGCGGGACAGCAGCCGGCCGCTCGAGCGAGCTCATTCGGGTGCGCGACTTCGCTACCGTGCGGCGCGGCCACCTGGAGCCGCCGCAATGGCTGATGCGGCTCAACGGTCAGCAGGCGGTCGGCATCTCGATAACCAACGTGTCCGGTGTGAACCTCGTCGAGGTCGGCAAGCGCATCGACGCGCGGCTGGCCGAGCTGAATCGAGTCCTGCCCATCGGCATCGAGGTGCACCGCGTGCACTGGATGTCGGACGTCGTCGACGAGGCGGTGAGCGGCTTCATGATCAGCTTCGGCCAGGCCCTGGCCATCGTGCTGGTGGTGGTCGCCATTGGCATGGGTCTGCGCATGGGGATCATCATCGGCACGGCGCTTCTGGGTACCATCCTCGCCACCTTCATCGTCATGGCCGTTTTCGACATCGCCTTGCAGCGAATGTCTCTGGGCGCCCTGATCATCGCGCTGGGCATGATGGTGGACAATGCCATCGTCGTCGCCGACGGCATCGCGGTGCGGATTGCAAAGGGCATGGACCGCAAGGAAGCCGCCATCGAGGCGGCACAGCAACCGGCGATGCCGTTGCTCGGGGCCACGATCATTGCGGTCATGGCTTTCTACCCCATCTTCGCCTCGACCGCAGATGCAGGCGAGTACTGCCGGACCTTGTTCACCGTGGTGGGGATATCGCTCCTGGTGAGCTGGGCGATCTCGATGACCCTGACCCCCGTCCAGTGCTTGGACATGTTGCCTGACCCGAAAGAGGCGGACGGCGAGGATCCCTACGGAAGTGGCATGTTCCGGGCCTACCGGTGGGTGCTCGAGTTCTCGATCCGGGCACGGCTCCTGACCATCGGTAGCCTGGTGGTCGCCCTCGTGATCGCCGGCGCGGGGTTCGGCCGGGTCGAGCAGCTTTTCTTTCCCGCCTCCTCGATGACCAAGTTCATGGTCGACTACTGGGCACCGGAGGGCACCCGGATCGAGCAAGTCTCTGCGGACTTGAAATTGGCGGAGCGGCACCTGCTCGACGACGAGCGGGTCGACAGCGTCGCTGCCTTCATCGGTCAGGGCCCGCCGCGCTTCTATCTGCCGGTGGACCCTGAGCAGCCGTATGCGTCCTATGCTCAGCTCATCGTCAACGTGCACGACTTCCGTCAGATCGACGCCATGATGGCCGAGCTCGACCGGTGGTTCAGCGACAACTATCCGCAGGCCCAGGTGCCCATGCGCAAGTTCGGGGTGGGCCCCAGCAACACCTGGAAGCTGGAGGTTCGGGTCAGCGGGCCAGCTGTCGCCGATCCGGCCGTTCTTCGCGACGTGGCGAGCCGTGCCTCGGAGATACTCGACGGGAGCCCGCTGGTCGGCATACACCGCAATGACTGGCGCGAACGCGTGCAGAAGGTGGTGCCGGTCTACAACGAGGAGCGCGGGCGCTGGGCCGTCGTCACCAGGGATTCGCTGGCTGATTCCACCAAGCGTGCCTTCGATGGCCTGACGGTGGGTCTGTACCGGGAGGATGACGATCTGATTCCGATCGTCCTCCGACACGTGGAGGAAGAGCGCAAGCGCGTCGCGCTCGGTACCCTCCAGGTGAACTCCGCCCTGTCGACGGATACGGTACCGCTCGACCAGGTCGTCGACGGTGTCGAGACGCAGTGGGAGGACCCGCTCATCTGGCGCCGGGATCGTCGCAGAACGATCACGATCCAGGGCAATCCGGTCCAGGGAGAGACCTTTCCCGCGCTCCATGCGACGGTCGCCGAGGAGTTCGACCGGCTGGCCGAGAGTCTGCCGGCGGGCTACACGATGGAGTGGGGTGGGGAGCTGGAGGACACGGCCGAGGCGCAAGCCTCCCTGATTCCGGGCGCGGTGCCGGCCGGGATCATCATGGCGCTCATCGTGGTGGCGCTGTTCAACGCCTTTAAGTCGCCCATCGTAATCTTTCTTACGGTCCCGTTCGCACTCATCGGGATCGTGGCGGGCTTGCTGGCCTTCAACATCCCGTTCGGCTTCGTCGCCCTGCTCGCCGCCATGAGCCTCGCCGGGATGATGATCAAGAATGCCATCGTGCTCGTCGACGAGATCTATCTGAACCTCGAGAGGAAGATGGAACCTTACGAGGCCGTCGTGCAGGCGGGTCTGTCGCGCACCCGACCGGTGGTGCTCGCCGCCGGAACCACGGTGCTCGGGGTCATTCCCTTGCTGCAGGACGGATTCTGGATCGGGCTCGCGGTCACCATCATGGCGGGACTCAGCTTCGGCACCGTGCTCACCCTTGTGCTGGTGCCTACCCTGTACGCGACGATTTACCGGATCCCCTCGCCAGCCTGAGCGTTAGCGATTGGCCCAGAGGAGAGGAAGCACGCCTTGAACTTGAGCATGCGGCGGACCCGATTGCGCATGTCCGCGAGATCGCGCCAGCCGGAATCCTCCGTTGGATTGATGATCGCGCCACGGGGTCGGGTCGCCACGATGAGGGGGCGCATAGAAGAAAACAATGGGCTGAATTGCAGTCGAGATCGGCCAGCTTCTGATCATCCTGTCCGCGTGGTCACTGTTTCCTTTAATCGAACGAATGAACGACCGGGCGTGGCAAATCAGCCGATGGGGGATCGCCGCCTCCTGCGCCATGGTCGCGATTTTGTGGGCCGCCCAACGTGCATCTACCGTGATTGCCACCATCTGATGCGTCGTGACTTGCTTCCGGTGACGCTACTTGCGGTGTTCGTGTTTACGGCTACTGAGGCTGACGACCAGATGAATCGGGGCAGGGGACCGAGTTTTCTGCGATTTGGGGACTCCATCATTGCTACCCTCCAGAGGCGGCAGGAATATTCGGGACCCACAGGTCTTGCGTTAAAGATCGGAATGCAATCGCCGTATCGGGGAAGGAGGAAATCATGAAAGCACGATCCAAAGCATCAACGGCTATGACGATGACCGCGAGGGTTGTCACATCAGCGTCTGTCGCTGGCATCAGCCTGGCGTTCGCTGTAGCGATAACGCTCACCGGCCTTTCCGGCGCGATGCACGCCGCCGGCGGCGTCGTGACCGATCCAAAAGGCACAGCGCCGGATCGCTACGTTTACTATCCTGGCACAGAGGCGCTAAAGGCGGACGAGATTCGCGTCATCGCCTGTGGCACCGGTATGCCGGCGGCGCGGCGCGGTCAGGCGGCGACCTGTTTTCTGGTGGAGACCGGCAACGGCGACAAGTTCATTTTCGATATTGGGTCGGGGTCGATGGCCAACCTGGCAGCGCTGATGATCCCTTACCAATATCTGGACAAGGTATTCCTGTCACATCTGCACACCGATCATATGGGCGACATCGACTCCCTGTGGGCCGGCGGCTGGACAGCCGGACGCCCGAGCGCGCTCAAGGTCTGGGGTCCAAGCGGCATGACCCCGGAATTGGGTACCAAGTACTCGATGGATCATTTCCTGAAACACGCCAACTGGGACTACACCACGCGAAAATTCAATATCAGCGCAGCACCCGGAACCATCGAGACCACCGAGTTCGATTACAAGGGCGTCAATCAGATCGTGTATCAGGAGAACGGCGTGACCATCCGTTCCTGGCCGGCGGTGCATGCCGGCGATGGGCCCATTAGCTATTCGCTCGAATATAACGGCATGAAAGTGGTTATCGGCGGCGACACGTTCCCCAATAAGTGGTTTCTCAAATATGCCAAGGATGCCGATCTGGCGATCCACGAAGCCTTCATGGGGCCGGAATTGTTTGTCACGATG
>CAXMNG010000234.1:0-5439 GCA_964194585.1 Salibacteraceae bacterium
GTGGCGGCCGCGCGTGGTCACCACGTTACCCTTTACGAGCAGGATGTCGAGCTCGGCGGTCAGGTGAAGCTTGCACGTCTCCTCCCCGAGCGTGCCGAATTCGGCGGAATCATCACCAATCTGGAGCGTGAGATGCGCGCCGCCGGAGCACGGGTAGAGCTGGGTGTCCGGGTCGATCGCGCGCTCATCGTTCAAACCAGGGCGGACGCGGTGATTCTGGCGACTGGAGGCACCCCCCACATTCCCGACCTCCTGATTGAAGAGGGAGCCCATGTGGTGCACGCGACTCAGTTGCTCGCGGAGCGAGCCAACGTCGGTGCGCGGGTCGTGGTGGCGGATTGGCGTTGTGACTGGGTGGGACTGGGGATCGCCGAGCAGCTCGCCCGGGACGGCTGTCATGTTCGCCTGGCCGTGAATGGCTACGTGCCGGGACAGAGCATCCAACAATACGTGCGCGATCGCTGGGTCGGCGAGCTGCACCGGTTGGGCGTGGAAATAATCCCCTACGCGAGGCTCGTGGGAGTGGACGAGTCCACAGTCTACCTGCAGCACACGACCAGTGGGGAGCCGATTCTGTGCGAAGGCGTCGACACCCTGGTGGCGGCAACCGGCAATGCATCGGTCAATGTGCTCGAACGCGAGCTGGAAGGCTACGGGGGTGAAATCCACATGGCCGGGGACTGTCTGAGCCCGCGTACCTGCGAGGAGGCTGTGCTGGAAGGCCTGCAGGCGGCGCTTGCCATCGGTGCATCGCGAATCTGATACGGCGGGCCGTCATCGAAATCCGTCCACTTTTTGTTTTAGTCGAAGGCTCTGAGGCGCTGGCTGGTTTCTGCGGCGATGGTCTGGACTAGGTCAGCTGCTGACATTTCGCCTGTTAGTGCGGCTGTTTGGCCGGAGAACAGTGCCGTGACGCCTCTCGTTTCTTGAAGCATTGCGAGATGCTCCGAATCAACCGCGCCGCCCCTAACGCGTGGCGTTGGTAGGGGGCCTAGACCTTTGGCGTCGTGTCGCCGAGAGTGCCGAGCGCGAGCCCGGCGATGGCGTCGTCGACTGTAGCAGCCGCACGCTCAGGCACCGCGCGCTCGACCCGGGTCGCGTCGCAGAGAAAGCCGAGAGCGTTACGGAGTAGACTCGATAGAGAACACGGCTGTGAGACAGTCCGCGATGCCAAGACGCGTGATCAGATCCGGTTCGCTGGTGTTGTGCCTTTTTCTTGTCGGCGCTGTTGCGAGCGCGGCCCGCCCCGAGAGTGACGACCTCGACGCAGCCATCGTGCGCGCTGCCGACCCCGCAGAGCTTACGCAAGCTTGGGAGCAAGCGTGGTTGCACCTGCCGGGCAGCGAGGCCCCTGACTTGCAGCCACCAATTGTCGGTCCTTTTGGGTCCGCATACGTGCAGGAGCGATTGAAGTCATTGCCCCGGCGCGTGACCTGTGCGACCGTTACGGTGTCGTGATGATCATCGACGAGGTGAAGACCGGATTCCGCGTCGCCCGCGGCGGTGTGCAGGAGCTCCTGGACGTGAAAGCGGATCTCTGCACCTTTGCCAAGGCAGTGGCGAACGGCTATCCCCTTTCGGTGCTCGCCGGACGTGAAGACATCATGCGGGCCATCGGCGACGGCGTTGCCCACGGCGGCACCTACACCGCCCACGCGGTGTCCATGGCCGCGGCGGAGACCACATTGCAGATACTGGACGAGACCGACGCGCTGGAAACCATTGCCGACTATGGTCAGCGCTTGCGTCAGGGCATGGGTGCGATACTGGCGGCACGGGACATCCCGCACTCCTTCTCCGGCCATCCATCCATGAGCGGTTTGTTCTTTGCCGACGAGCCGCCGAGCAACTACCGCGATTGGAAGAACAGCGACTATACATTTTATGACACTATGGCGCCGACGCTGCACGATCTCGGCATCATCTGCGAGCCTAACTCTCGCGAGCCGTGGTTCATGTCGGCGGCCCACGACGACGCGTGTCTGGGCGAGACGCTGGAAATTTTCGCGATGGCGGTGGATCTCACTATCGAAAGCCTGGGTCAGCGCGCGAGCGCATCAAAATGACAACCTACGACGCCATCGTCATCGGAGCCGGCCACAACGGCTTGACCAATGCCTGCTACCTGGCGAGGGCGGGACTCAAGGTCGTCGTGCTCGAACGCAACCCGTACATCGGCGGCGCGGCCGTCAGCCGCGAGCTGCACCCGGGATGGACGTATTCCAACTGCTCCTATGTTTGCAGCCTGCTGCGCCCGGAGATCACACGTGATCTCGACTTGCCTCGTCACGGGCTGCAGATCACGCCCTATGAGGGCGGCTTGCTGCTCACCCGGGACGGTGACTACCTGCCGAGCTACCGCGACCACGATCTCAATCGGCGCGAGATCGCGCGCTTCTCGAAACGCGATGCGGAGGCCTACGATCGCTTCGGCATCGAAGTCCTGCGTTACTGCCGTTTCATCAAACCATTGCTGATGATGACGCCGCCGGATCCGACATCGTACAAACCGAGGGATCTGCTCGGGCTTCTGAACATTGCGAAGCGCTTCTACGATCTGGGTGAGGAACAGATGTACGACCTCATTCGCTTCGCGACCATGAGTTGCGCGGAGTTCCTCGACGGCTACTTCGAGTCCGATGTGGTGAAAGCCAATCTCGCGGGCAGCGGCATCATCGGCACCGCCCTGGGGCCGTGCTCACCGGGTTCGGCCTACGTGCTGCTTCACCACTACATGGGTGAGGTGGATGGCGTTATCGGCGCCTGGGGTTTCGCCCGCGGCGGCATGGGTGCCATCACCCAGGCCATGAGCAAGGCGCTGCAATCCTTCGGAGGCGAGGTCCGTACCGACGCATCCGTCGCGCATATCATCGTGGAAAACGAGCAAGTGGCCGGGGTCGCGCTGGACAACGGTGACGAGATCCGCGCAAAGACCGTAGTTTCCAACGCGGACGTCAAACGCACGTTCCTGGGCCTCATGGATGCCAAGGACTTACCCGAAGAGTTCGTGCACCGTGTGCGACATTTCAAGATTCGGGGATCCTCGGGAAAGCTCAACATCGCTCTCGATGGATTGCCGACTTTTCCAGCGGTGCCGCGGGATTGTCCGGCGCTTCGCGGCGACTTTCATTGCGTGGACAGCATGGAGCGATTGGAACGCGCCTACGATGATTGGAAAAACGGCACATGGTCAAGGGATCCCTACGTTGATATGGTGATTCCGACCCTGACCGATCCCACTATGGCGCCTCCTGGAAAGCATTATCTGAGTGTGTTCGTTCAGTACGCGCCACCGTATCTCGCCGACGGGGAGTGGGATGACGCGAACAGAGCGGCCTTCGGAAAAACCGTGATCGACCAGATCGCCCACCACAGCCCCGACTTCAAGGATCTGATCCTGCACGCGGAGGTACGTACTCCCATGGACTTGGAGAACGAGGTCGGGCTTACCGAAGGCAACATCTTTCAGGGCGAGCTGACGTTGGATCAATTGTTCTTCAACCGTCCCGTCCCCGGCTACGCACAGTACCGCACGCCGGTAAAGGGCATGTACATGTGCGGATCCAGCACCCACCCGGGCGGCGGCGTCATGGGCGCGCCGGGCGCCCACGCCGCCCGCGAAGGGTTGCGCGACCTGCGTCACCCCGCACACGCGAGGGTAGCGGTACCTGGCGCACAACTCGACGAGAGTGTGCCCCGCGGCCAACGTCTGCAGTACGGCACGCGGAGTTGACGGACGCATGACGGAAGGGCCGCGTACAATTGTCATCGGCGGCGGCCACAATGGTCTGGTGTGCGCCGCCTATCTCGCCACCGCCGGGCGTCGCGTGCTGGTGCTCGAGGCGGCCAGCCAGCCGGGCGGCGCGGCCGTCACCCGCAGCATCGCGCCGGGGTTCAGAGTATCGGCCTGCGCCCACATCCTGCACCAGCTGAATTCCCAGGTAATATCCGACCTCAACCTTGTGCGTCACGGCCTGCGATTCTCCGCCCGGGACATGGCCACGGTGGCGCTCCATGGCGACGGGCGGCACATCACTCTGTCCGGCGCGGACGCAGGCACGCAATCCCTCGCCGCGCATTCGAAGACAGATGCCGCCGCCCTGCCGAAGCTGCGGCAACGCCTGGCCCGGTTCGCGAAAACATTGCAGCCCTTTCTCGGTACCACACCCCCTCGCCTCGGTACCCGGGACTGGTCGGACCGCCGCAGTCTGCTCAAGCTCGGTTGGAAGATCCGCCGCTTGGGGCGCAACCACATGCGTGAGCTGCTGCGCATCGGCCCCATGAATGTCGCGGATCTACTCGAGGAGGAATTCGAAACCGATCTCCTGCGGGGTGCCCTTGCCTTCGATGCGACCCTCGGGACACGCCTGGGCCCGCGTTCGCCGGAAAGCGTCCTCACCTGGCTTTATCGATTGGCGGCGGAGGCCGGCGCGGCGCGCAACGGCGCCGGGCACGGCCTTGCGATTCCCGAGGGCGGCATGGGCTCGGTTTCCGACGCGCTGGCGCAATCAGCCACCGCCGCCGGCGCGGATCTGCGCATGGATGCGCCGGTAGCAAGAATTCTGGTCGACAACGATCGTGTGTCCGGAGTGGTCTTGGAGTCCGGCGAGGAGATAGACGCTGACACGGTCATATCCAACGCCGATCCCCACCGTACCTTCATTGAACTGCTGGGGGCCGAGCACCTCGACACCGGCTTCGTGCGACGTGTCAAGAACATCCGTTTGCGTGGCGCCTGCGCGAAGGTCAATCTGGCTCTGGATGCCCTGCCATCCTTCAACGGACTCGAGGAGAGTCAGCTCGGTGCGCGTCTACTGATCGCGCCCGGGATAGATTATCTGGAACGCGCCTTCAATCACGTCAAGTACGGCGAGTACGCCGAGGCGCCGGGCATCGAAATCACCATCCCGTCGGTGGACGACCACAGTCTCGCACCCCGGGGTCAGCACGTCTTGTCGGCCATCGTCCAGTACGCGCCCTACGATTTGAAGGGCGGATGGGAGGCGGCAAAAGACGGTTTCGCGGATCGCGTGCTCGGCGTGATCGCGAGCTATGCCCCCGGCATCGAAAAGCATGTCATCGCCCGGCAGTTGCTCACACCGGCGGATTTCGAGCGCGACTTCCGAATGACGGGCGGACATTGGCACCACGGTGAACTCGGTTTCGATCAACTTTTCATGTTGCGCCCGGTCCCCGGCGCCACCCAGTACGCGACTCCGATGGCGGGGCTTTATCTGTGCGGCGCCGGTACCCATCCCGGCGGCGGGGTCATGGGTGTTGCCGGCATGAACGCCGCCCGACAGGTCATGCTGAAGGAGGCCGCATGAGCGCGGCCATGAGGGACCCGCATCCGACCCCGCGCGTGGCCGCGTTACCCACGCCGTTTCATTCGCGCACCTCGCGCTTGTGCCGCACCAACGACTGGGCCCGCTGGGCCGG
>CAXMNG010000235.1:0-7110 GCA_964194585.1 Salibacteraceae bacterium
TGACCTCGGCCGAGCAGTCGAAGCACATTCGTTGGGAGCAGGTGACAGCCGTCGTGGAAACGCTGACGGGCATTCCCTATGCGGTTTCGGACCCGACCATCGTGCAGCTGAAGCTCGCGCAGACGGTGGATACCGATGTCGGCCCCATTTCCACGGAGCTCGCTTCCGTGCCGGCGAGGCCGTCAACGGGCGACGAAACCAACGTGAGCCTGCGCTGGTCGCGGGGTCTCGCCCTGTGGCCATATTTTCTGGAAAATACCCGCGTTCAATAAGTCGCTTTGTATGCGGGAGCGGATTCCAAGGGGTCCGGAAGACCCCTTATCTCGACGTTGCAGGTTCCGGACGCCGGCAGGCTACGCCTGCTGACAGACTCCACCGGCGGGTAAGGTACGCCAGCCCTGCGAAATCCTGTAGCCGAAGATGGACGGGGACTCGGTGCGAGTCCCCACCAGCATCACTTGGACATGGATTTCTTGAACATGCGGTTGAGCTTCTCGCTGTTCGCGGTGCAGCAAGCCTGTGCCGCATTGGCCGCCGTCAAAGCCTGCTCCGCCTGACGCTGAGCCTCCGTGGCCCTGGACTCGGCACGTTTTGCCGTCCGTTCTGCACGGTCAGCAGCACCCTTGGCTTCGCGCGCCATGCTGCGAATTTCATCAATCTCAGTGTTCGATGCACAGCCGGTGCCCAAGGTGATAAACATCGCTGCCAAGGCCACCGTCGTCAGTCGTGCGATTTTCGCGGACATGTCGGTCCTCCCTTTTTCGAATTCGCCCCGAAATTACAAGCGGGATTGACCAGCGAAAATGCCGACCCAGCCCGTCGTGCCCGAATAGTAGCCTTGTTTGGCCGCGGACACCAAATAATTAGTAACCACGGTGCATAGAGACCCATGGGGGATGCTCGGTGCGGCATCCCGGGCAGGCCAATTGCCGGTCACTCAGTAGCCCTTCGGCTTGCCCTCTTTAATGCGTCCCTGGATGTTGCGAGCCCTGTATACGTCGACATTTTTCAGCAGATAGCCGTCGCCCTGCGGGATCCACTGATAGCAGCGGCGTACGCCACTGAAATATGTGACCCACTCATTACAATAGTTGTTTCCCTCGATCTCCCAGGTCCCGGAATCGCTACCCGTGAGTCCAATGGCGCCGCGAACGACGCCGTCCGCGTAAAAGACCATGGTCAAAGTATTGGTCATGAAGTTGCCTTGGAGGGTATTCCCGGTGATCAGCGAGCGGACCTGGTCGCCGGTGAGCGCTTCGTGGGCCAGGGTCTGGTGGCTGACTATCCCCAGGAGCATGGCGATGGCTATGGCCAGGCCCGGGAAACGACGCCACCTCGGCGTTCGGGATCGTAACAGTGATGTAACTGTGCGTTCGGACGGCAGGCTTCTGGGCACGGGCTTTCCTCGCTCTCGATTCAACGGTGGGCGCTGATTTTACACCAGGCCCGGGGGGTAGCGGCAGAGCGCCGGGTCCGGTCCCTCGCCGGATTCCCCCAAACGCAATGAAACCCAAGCCCCCGCCAGCCATCTAATTCCTGTGACGCCGTTAGCGGCTGGGACAGGTAGTAATTGACCCGGACCGGCGGCACGGCTAGTGTTGTCGGCAAGCCGGGCCTACCCGCCACGGCTGCATTTACAGGGACTACGGGCTCCAAGCGAGCGGTGTTCCCTGACATCGATGACGCGTCCTGGCCTCACGAGGGTCGCGACGGGTCGATTGGCAACACACTTACACGGAACAGCGATCCTGTTCGAGGAGTGTCAGCTATGTTGAGCGACGTCTTCTGTGCGCGCCTGCCGCGCCATATTTCTCCCCACGCGTTTTCCCGAATCCGCGGCGCTATTGCCTAGGGCAATTTGGCGGGCGGCCACCCGGGCTGACTTCCACATTCAGATCGCGACCCGGCGCCACCGCGAGGCGCGGGCCGGCCCGTCGATCACGCAAAGGAGAGTTTCATGGCCATGGCACTTGCACAGGTCACCCTTGACGACAAGTACACTCTGGAATCGGGACGGATTTTTCTCACCGGAATTCAGGCGCTGGTGCGTTTGCCCATCATGCAACGTCAGCGCGATGCCACGGCCGGCCTCAACACCGCCGGGTTCGTATCGGGCTATCGCGGCTCGCCCCTTGGCGCCCTCGATCAGACCCTGTGGAAAGCACGCCCCTTTCTCGAGCGCAACCACATTCATTTTCGTCCCGGCATCAACGAAGACCTTGCCGCCACCAGCGTCTGGGGAACGCAACAGGTCAACATGTTCGGCGACGCCCGTTTCGACGGCGTGTTCGGGATGTGGTACGGCAAAGGGCCGGGTGTCGATCGCAGCGGCGATGTCTTCAAGCATGCCAACGCAGCCGGTACCTCCCGCTATGGCGGGGTGCTGGTGATCGCCGGCGACGATCACGCGTGCAAGTCCTCGACCATGCCCCATCAGAGCGAATACGCCTTCATGGATGCGATGATGCCGGTGCTCAACCCCTCCGGCGTGCAGGAAGTTCTGGATCTCGGTCTTCTCGGCTGGGAGCTTTCGCGTTTCTGCGGCTGCTGGATCGGATTCAAGACCATCGCCGAGACCGTCGACTCTTCAGCCTCGGTGAGCGTGGATCCGCAGCGGGTTCGAATCGTCATCCCCGAGGACTTCGTGCTCCCCGAGGACGGTTTACATGCCCGCTGGCCGGACAAGCCGCTGGAACAGGAGATGCGTCTGCAGAAGTACAAGCTCTACGCGGCGGTCGCCTTTGCTCGCGCAAACGGCATCAACGAGGTCGTCATCGACAGCCCCCTGCCGCGTATCGGTATCATCACCACGGGCAAATCCTATCTGGACGTACGACAGGCTCTGGAAGATCTCGGCATCGACGAAGCACTGGCTGCCCAGATCGGCCTGCGGGTGCTCAAGCTCGGTATGAGTTGGCCGCTGGACCGGGAGGTGGTACGAGATTTCGCCGAAGGGCTCGAAGAGGTGCTGATCGTCGAGGAAAAGCGCGCCGTCATCGAGAATCAGGTCAAAGAGCAACTCTACAACTGGCGCGCCGACGTCCGCCCGCGGGTCATCGGAAAGTTCGACGAGGGCGATGACTGGATCCTGCCGTCCACGGGTGAGCTCACGCCGGCACGCATCGCGCGGGTGATCGCGGACCGCATTGGCCAGTATCACAGCAGCCCTTACATTCGCCAGCGTCTCGCCTTCCTGGAAGCAAAGGAGGCGGCGCTCGCGAAACCGCGCGCAGTCCTCGAACGGGTGCCCCACTACTGCTCCGGGTGTCCGCACAACACCTCGACCGTGGTGCCCGAGGGCAGCCGCGCCATGGGTGGCATCGGCTGCCACTACATGGCCACCTGGATGGACCGCAACACCGATACCTTCACCCAGATGGGTGGTGAAGGCGTGACCTGGATCGGTCAGGCGCCCTTCACCGACACGCAGCATGTTTTTCAGAATCTCGGCGATGGCACCTACTTTCATTCCGGATTGCTCGCCATCCGCGCCGCCGTCGCCGCCGGCGTCAACATGACCTACAAGATTCTCTACAACGATGCGGTCGCCATGACGGGTGGCCAGCCCATCGACGGCGTGCTCAGCGTGTCGCAGATCACCCACCAGCTTTATGGCGAAGGCATCCGCCGTCTGGCGGTCGTGAGTGATGAGCCCGGGAAATACACGAATCTCAGCGAGTTCGCCGCAGGCGTCACATTTCATCACCGCGACGATCTGGACCACCTGCAAAGGGAGCTCCGCGAGACCGAGGGTGTTTCCGTATTGATCTACGATCAAACCTGCGCGGCCGAGAAACGCCGGCGCCGCAAGCGTGGCGAGATGATCGATCCGGCGAAACGTGCCTTCATCAATCCCGCGGTCTGCGAAGGTTGCGGCGATTGCGGCGTGCAATCGAATTGCCTGTCCGTGGTGCCGGTGGAGACGGAGTTCGGGCGCAAGCGCAGCATCGACCAGAGTGCCTGTAACAAGGACATGAGCTGTCTCAAGGGCTTCTGTCCGAGTTTCGTCAGCGTGCACGGCGGCAGGCTGCGCAGGCAATCGGTTTCTGCGTCTTCCCTGGCGCCGGCGCCGCTGCCGGAACCCGAGCTGCCGGTCCTCGACGAGGCCTACGGCATCGTCATCACCGGCGTCGGAGGAACCGGGGTTATCACCGTCGGCGCGCTGCTCGGCATGGCGGCACATCTGGAGGGCTACGGCTGCTCGGTGCTCGACATGACGGGGCTCGCACAGAAGTACGGTTCGGTGGTGAGCCACGTGCGCATCGCCAGGCAGCCAGAGGACATCTGTGCCGTGCGGATTTCCGCCGGTAGCGCGAGACTGCTGCTGGGTTGCGATCTGGTCGTGGCCAGCGGATTCGAAGCACTCGCCAAATGCGATGCAGGCCGCACCCACGCGGTGGTCAATGCCCAGGAGTCCATGACGGCGACTTTTCTGCGCCAGCCGGATCTGCTGTTCCCCGGCGCCGATATGAAGAGAGCCATCGACGAGGCCGTCGGCGGGCACAGTCTCTACGCCCGCGCGAGCCGATTGGCCACGGCGCTGGTCGGTGATTCCATCGGCGCCAATCTGCTGCTGCTGGGGATCGCCTACCAGAAGGGCCTGGTGCCCATCTCCGCCGGCGCCATCGAGCAGGCAATCGCGCTCAACGGTGTCGCCGTGGAAGCCAATCGCGAGGCCTTCAATTGGGGCCGCCGCTACGCGGTCGACGGGGCGGCTGTGCTGCAGGCAGCAGGCCTCGAGGATTTGCCGCAGGTGCCGCCGACCCTCGACGAGCTCATCGCCAGTCGCGAGTCTCACCTGACCGCCTACCAGGACGCCGGTTATGCGCGGCGCTACAGGACTCTGGTCGATCGCGCGCGCCAGGCGGAAGGCCGGGTGCTTCCCGGTCGGCAGAATATCGCCGAGGCGGTGGCGCGAAACTATTCCAAGCTGCTCGCCTATAAGGACGAGTACGAAGTCGCGCGCCTGCACACGGACGAGGCATTCACACGTGCGCTGGAAGCGGAGTTCGAGGGCGACTACCGGCTCGTGTTCCATCTCGCGCCGCCTTTGCTCGCGAGGCGTGACCGCCGTACCGGCATTCCCCGCAAGCGCGCCTTCGGTGCCTGGGTGCTGCCGGTATTCAAGCTGCTTTCGCGGCTCAAGGGATTGCGGGGCACTGTCTTCGATCCCTTCGGTTACAGCGCCGAGCGCCGCGCCGAGCGAATGCTCATTGCCGAGTACGAGCACACCGTGGAGCAGCTCCTGGACGGGTTGTGTCAGGCGAATTACGACGACGCAGTGGCTATCGTCAGCTTGCCGGAACAGGTTCGTGGTTTCGGCCACATCAAGGCGGCCAGCATCGAGCAGATGAGCGTGCGCCGTCGCGAGCTGCTGCAGTCATTCAGAAATCCATCCCAGCGCGCCGCTGCCTGAAGCGTCGCGCTCGTTCGATGCAGATTCGATTTTGGGAGTGTCAAGCCAATGTCCATATTTCAACAAGATGACTTCGACGGCCATGAGCAGGTGGCCTTTTTCAATGACGACGAGACGGGGTTACGTGCCATCATCGCCGTGCACAATACCAACCTCGGACCGGCATTGGGCGGCGTGCGCATGTGGCCCTACACGAGCGACAGCGAAGCCGCGCGTGACGTGCTGCGGCTGTCCCGGGGCATGACCTACAAGTCTGCATTGGCGGGATTACCGTTCGGCGGCGGCAAGTCCGTCATCATCGGCGATCCGCACCGCGACAAGAGCGACGCATTGATGCGCGCCATGGGCCGCTGTGTCGAAAAGCTCGCCGGGCACTATATCGCCGCCGAGGACTCCGGCACCAACGTCGACAATCTTCAGCAGATGGCCACGCAGACGGAGCACGTGGCGGGTGTCGTTAACAAGAGCACCACGGGTGGCGACGTGCGCACCGGCGATCCATCCCCGGCAACGGCCCGCGGCGTGTTCGTCGGTCTGGAGGCGGCGGTGCGCTACAAGCTCGGCCGTGATGATCTGGAAGGCATCAAGGTCGCCGTGCAGGGTGTGGGTAATGTGGGCTTGCGTCTCGTGAATTATCTCCGCGATGCCGGTGCACGCTGCTGGATCGCGGATATCCACGCCGAACGTGTCGAGCGCGTCGCCGATGAGACGGGCGCAATGCCGGCGGCTGCCCATGACATCGTCGGACTCGACGTGGACGTGTTCGCCCCGTGTGCTCTGGGCGCCGTCTTGAATTCCGACAGCATTCCCAAGCTGCGGGCCAGTGTCGTGGCCGGCGCCGCCAACAATCAACTACAGACCAGCGCGCACGGCGCGACGCTGCTGCGCGAAGGAATACTTTACGCACCCGACTACGTTATCAACGCTGGCGGTGTCATCGACGTCGCCTTCGAGCGTACCGGCTACGATCTCGAGCGGGTGGTGGCGAAGGTCGAGGGAATTGCCTCGTCTCTGACGGAAATTTTCGAGCGCTCCGATCATGAGCAACGCCCCACCAGCGAGGTCGCCGACGATGTCGCCCGCGAGCGTTTCATGGTGAAGATGGCTGCTTGATACGATTCAATCGGGCGTGATTTGCAGGTTGGGCTGAGGACAGTTTAATGGGGACAGATCTATTTATTGAGGGGGTCACACGTGACCCCCTCAATAAATAGATCTGTCCCCATTAAACTGTCCTCAGCCCAACCTGCAGCTGCTCCGAGCATCTCCGATTCGAAGCTACACCTACGATTGTGATTTAATTGGGCCGTGACACGAGGGGCATGCAACTTTCACGATCGAGGTGAAAAGCCATGAGAAAGCGCTGGCAGAATCGCCCGGAGGGGTCCAATTGGGGTGATTTCGGTGTTGACGATCAGCGCGGAAGGCTGAATCTTCTGAGCGCCGAGAAGATCAGGCAGGGCGTCGCCGAGGTGCGCGACGGCAGGAGCTTCTGTCTCAGCCTGCCGCTGGACTTGCCGGGCGGCAACAGCGTCAATCCGAAGCGCCATCCACCGAAGCTCGGTCCCGTTTTCGAAGATGGTGATCTTTACTTCAACTACGTCTGGAACGATCCGATGCCTGGTGTCATGGATGTCACCAGCGACGAGGTCATGATCCTGTACAGTCAGTATTCGACCCAGTGGGACAGCCTT
>CAXMNG010000236.1:0-4113 GCA_964194585.1 Salibacteraceae bacterium
CAACGTCGAGTAATGCGCTTTTTCGATGGCCGCCACCTGCACGTCGATCTCCCGGTGGCGGGTGATCTTCAAGGCAAGCCGATAGGGCGGCTCGGCATGCACGTATTTGTACGCGAGCAATATCGGGTTGGTGGTCTTCAGCACCAGTTGCTGGGGCAGCTCGTTGACGTCCAGGGATGAAAGCTGATCTGCCGCCGTCGCACGAACTTCTGCGGCGCTCAAAGCCTCGACGGCGATGCGTCCGTGCTCCACCTCGGCGTCCGCGACGCTGACCGTCGGCACCCGGGATTCCGGCTCGCTGTCGCCCATGATGCGCTCGTAGCTCACCTCCAACCGGAACTGACCTTCCATCTCCTGGGTGAAGTCGATGTCGATGGACTGATGGTCATCGCCGGAACGCACTTCGTGGCTACGGATGGATGGTCCGGTGACGCCCAGCACATTGACATCCCGAGGCAGGCGCAACGCCAGCGCCAGAATAGCGCCGGACTTGACGTTGATCTCCACGGTGGCGGATCCCTTCATGGTGACGTCACCGATAGAGATCAACGTATCCACCTGGGCGTCGAACTTGCCCTGCTTGCGCTCCGGCGGCACCGCCCTCACCACCAACTCGGGTGAACGCTCGGTGTACTTGTAGGTATGCGCGACACTCATGGTGAGGAGGTTACGCACGAAGGCCGGCAACTGGTTTTCGCCGACCCGTGCCAGGCGATCCTCGGTAATGGGTTGCAGGGTGAGCTCGGGTCCGGCCAGCAGCGCCACCATGCCGCGCTGGCGGTGCACGTTATCGGCGGCCAGCAACGGGACCGGTACCGGCTCCAGCGCCTGCTCGCCGCCTCCCAGAAGGTACTCGTAGGTGACATCGAGCACGAACTCGCCCTTCACCGCGCGATCCAGGAATACGCTGATGGTCTTGTGCGTATCGCCATCTCCTTCGCCGCCGGCGGCGGTCTCGGTCCAGTCGGACACACCACCGGAGGGCGCCTTGACGCTGGTCACCTGGGCGTCCTTGGGAGCCCTGAGCTTGAGTAGATTGGTCTCGCCGCGATTGATCTCGTAGACCACCAAGCCGCGCACCTGCAGCACGCCTTCCTCGGCGTGCACCGCGTGGTACAGGGTTGCATTGGCGCGCACCTGGGCACGCACGTCCTCGGGAACGGCATCCACCCAGGAGAAGGTCACACTTTCGCTCATGGGCACGAAAACAGAAGCTACCGTGGCGTTTTCTTCATGCACGGCGACGACGTTGGCGCCAGGGCTCACCGTCACCTCCTTGTTGCCGGGCAGGCGTAACTCGAAATGGGAGACCGGAACCCTGGGTACGAGCAGGGTCGCGCGGGGCGGCCCGTTCTCTGCGATCACCGGCACCTGAAACTTGACGCTTACCTTGTGCAGGCCGCGCCCCTTGACGACGGTGACGAACTGACCCTGCTCTTCGATGACGGTCGCCTGCTCACCATCCACGCGCAGCTCGCCCAAGGTGACGGTGCTCGGCATGAGCGGCAGGTTGACCAGCTCACCTTCGAATATCTCCACATCGAATTCTGCAGTCCAGTTGAGCGCCTGTCCCTCGAGCTCGCCTTCGTAGCGCGCCCGGCTGACGGCGTGGGCGCGTTGCGCGGCGGAACGCCACGTTACCAGCACCGAAGAGGTGCTCGGGATTCTGGCCGTGAACAGCGTCGTGTTGCCGCTCTCGCTGGACTGCAGATCGGCGGCGGGAATCACTGCCAGGTCCACACCCGTACCCGGATATGTCAGCCGAAGGTTGGTGGCGGCGGCTCGCGGCACCGGCAGGGGCAATGTAAAGCCCGCATCGGATCGGCGTGCATCCAGGCCATAGCGCAGTTGCATCGTCACCGTGCCGGCCTTGTCGGTGCTCCAGGCAAGCCCGTCGGGTCCTTGCACCAGCTGCACCGGCGCGCCGTTTACGCGCGCATCGCCGAGCGCCGCGCCGGCCGGCAGGACAGGCACCAGGGTCCACTCGTTCTCGAAGATTTCGATGTCGAGGCTCACGCTGATCCGAGCGGTGGTGCGCTTGTCGTCGTCGACAATAGCGACCACGATGTTGGATACGCCGATGGCGTAGCTTACCGGGGCAGGTCTGGCATCCTGGTTGGCCTGCTCGACCAGCTGCCGGTAGGTCTCCAGCGGGACCCGTACCTCGCCGCCGTTGGTGTCCGTCGCCGCGTGTGTCGCACCGAAGGCACCGATGCAGGTCATCACAATCAACAATGTCGCTCTCATGGTTCGAAACTCCTTGGCACGGCCCATGGTTTACTTGTGTGTTGGTATCAATCGTCGAAAGGCGAGATAGCGCAACGAATCAGCCAGATGGTGTTGTTGCTGGCTGGCGCCGGCGAATCGCGGGCCCAGCACCGTCAGGTACTGGGCCAGCAGTGCCTCGTCGCCGCGCAGCTCATGATCGTTGTCCCAGCCCGGGATCTCCTGGCGCATGCCGGTAATCAGCTGCCGCGCTGTTGTCAGCGTGCGAACGGCGGCGCGGCGATCACCGGCGGCGAGCTGTTCGCCTGCGGTTGCGGCGGAACCGGCGAGCGCGTAGGTCAGCTGATTTTTGAGAACATTGCGTTCCAGAGGCCCGGCATCGCGCACACCATCCTCCATGGTGAGCCGCGCGCGGGAGACACCGTTGCGCCGGTAAACGAGATCCTTGTAACGCACGCTGACGTCGGCCACCGGGCCCGGTCCCGGGACCACCACATCCAGCAGCAGCGCATGGCTGTCGCCGGCGAAGAAGCTCGGGATAACGATCTGAATGCCTTCTTCGTCCTCGCCGCGGTCGGCACGAATACCGATGTTGCGGGCCATTCGCTGGTCGATGCTGCGTTCGGCCTCGCGCACCCGCTGCGCCGCCTGGTCGCTGAGGTTTTTCGATCCCAGCACGTCGATGAGCTCGACGCCGGGAGCGAGGCGGATCCGCAAGCGCACGGCCCGCGCCACCGCTCGGCTGGCGGCGTGCAACTCGCGATCCACGAGCTTGACGGCATCCTCGGCGGCAGCCAGCACCCGTCGATGACCCTGGCCCAGAAGCGCCAGCCGATCCATGGAGACGAGATCCGCGCCACCGCCCACCGCGACGACACTCATGCCGATGCCAGCCACGGCATTCTCGTGGGCCATGCGTTCCAGTGACTCGCGTTGCTCGGCGAACGGCGCCGTCGACACCAACAGCACGAGACTCGCACCCAGGGGCGCGGAAGGATCGTCTCCCTGGCGCACGCTCCGGGATGCGGCATGCACGGCGGCCGCCAGGTCCATGGCTGGTGCCCGGATGTCGCTGGGGGTCGTGAACAGGGATTGCATGGCGACGCGAATCGTTCCGTAGCGAAATTCCTCCGGCGCCACCAGCAGTCCGCCGGGATGACCGGCGACGGTGATGGAAAAGCGATCACCGGGCTGGCGCGCCCGGGCAAGCGCCGCCACCAGCGCACGCAGTTTTACCCCGGTGGTATCGTCCACGGGCCGGCGCAAATCCAGCACCACGCCCACGTTCATGTCCGGGCGAAGTCCGCTGCGCTTCAGCGACGCTTGCAGCCCAACCTGAATACGCAGCCGCGAACGACCGTTGATGGCGCGCTTGTCGGCGTGCAGGTAGGTGGCAAGCGCGGCGTTCTCCGGTACGTCGAAGGGTTGCCAGTTCTGACGCGCCGCTGCTTCCAGGCGCGAGTCGCCGAGGCTTGCGACCAGCGCGCTACGATCCCAGCGTTGCAATCGTGCTTCCAGCAGGCGAATCGCCGGATCGCCGGGCACGTAGGTATTGGCCCAGTAACCCGACCCCGATTGAAAGTCGAGACCCGTCAGGCGCTCCCGTTCGGCGAGGAAGCGCCTGGCCACTTGGCGGGGGCCGGTGGTTTGCGCGAGCCCACTGCCGCCGGCGGTTTGAATGTTCTTCTCGAGCTTGTCCTTGGCATCCGCCACTCGCCCGGTCTTGCCGGGCATGGTGGACGACGGAAGGCGCGCGGCGTCATCTCGTTCTTCGGCCGACGATGCCCTGGTCGAAGGCATGTTGGGAGCCACTCGGGAGCGCGCCGGAATCCCGGCTTCATTTCTGTCATCCACGGGTTCCCGGGCCATGGCTTGGTCGAGCACACG
>CAXMNG010000237.1:0-6508 GCA_964194585.1 Salibacteraceae bacterium
GCAAAGTACGCACCGCTTGAAATCAGCTGATAGCTGAGATTCGAGTGCGCGAAGGCACCGCGCAACGCATCCACCCGTTCTTTCATGAGCCGTGCCTTGGTGTCGCGCCACTCGTCCAGATGCTCGAGCGCGAAGAGTGCCGCCTCCTGGCTGATGCGCGGGGGGCAAATAGCGATGCAGTCGAGAATTTTTTCAATCTCTGCCAGCAATTTCGCGTTGCAAGCAATGGCGCCGACACGATAGCCCGTTAAGCTGTAGGCTTTCGAAAAGCTGAACAGCTGCACGAGCCCCTGGTGGGTGTGTGCACCATCGGCCATGAGCGTGTGGGGCGGACCAGGTTGCGCACGAAAGTCCTTATACGTCTCGTCGATGATGAGGCTGATGCCGCGGCTCGATAAAAGTCGATGGACGGCTTCGATTTCGGCGGACGCGAATTCGGCGCCGGTCGGATTGCAGGGCGACACCAGCACCATCGCCCGAGTGCGCGGCGTGATCGATTCCTGAACGAGATCGAGTCGCAGTCGCTCCGGGTGCTCGGAATCGAACGGCAGATAAATGGGCTCGATGCCCTGCATCCGCAGCCACATGTCGTGATTGAAATAGTAAGGTATCGGCAGAATGATTTCGTCGCCTGGACCCGCCAGCGCCGAAACGGCAACGCAGTATGCCTGATTGCACCCAGAGGTGATGGCGACGTTCTCGGCGCTTACGCTGGCTTCATAATCGGCGCCGAGGTGCCGGGCGAAAGCAACGCGCAACTCGAGGGTGCCCGGAATGTCGCTGTAAAGGGAAGTGGCTGGCTCAACCGCAACCGTAGCCACGTGACGCGTCAGAGCTTCGGCCGGCTCGTAGCTGGGAACGGCCTGGGCAAGGTCCAGCAGCTCCTTGTCGGCGGGAAATGTACGCCCGCTAATCCACTCTTGAGCCTCGGCCACCGGCGGCGTGATCACGGCGCCGACGAGCGGATTACAGTGAGGCGTCACCGGCGATCGGGGAAACCGGCGAAGGTTCTGGAAACGTAGTCTACCTTCCGATCAAGTTCCCTGTTGTAAAGCTTGTTAATGGTCTTGTCGTCCTTCTTGGACCATTGCGGCGATTCCGCCGCCAATGCTCGAGCAAGCTGCCAGCCATGAGAGAATTGCTGTCCGGCGAGGCGATCGATAGCAGAAATTTGTTCGGAGTCCAGCCAATCACGGTCCAGAGAGGAAATCTTCTCCGGATCCAAATAGATATGATTCAACTCCGCGTAGTCACGCAACGTGCGGTCTGATACCGGCCCTTTGAAGCCGATCTCATCCACGGCCTGCATGAAAGCGCGTGCCGATCGGAATTCGCGTCCTTTGAGAGGTTCCAAAGCAGCCGTATCGACACCCTGCTCGCCAAGCTCCGCGAGCACCGGCTCCGACAAATCGTAGTGAACCTCGCGATAAACCTGCTGATTGAATACGTTCTGCAGAAAAAACAGCGCAACGAAGCACACGGCACCCGAAATCAACGGCGTCGTAACCCAACCGCCGGCGATGCTCCTCAGCAGTTTCCAGTCGATATCGCGTCCACCCCGCATCAGCCCCAAACCGACCACCGCGCCGACCACTGCCTGAGAACTCGATACCGGAACCAGCGGAATCGTCGGCAGGCCGGCATTCGCCAGCATGTGTTCCAGACCTTGCGATGCAAACAGGAACAACACAATGGAGTGGGCAATGACGACGACCCACGCGGCCACCGGCGACATGGGCAGGATCCCCACGCCCACGGTCAACATGACGCGCTTGGAATAGGTGAACACGCCCACCGCGATGGCAATAGCACCGATGAGAAACAACTGCTGGATCGATGTGAGGGTGACCAGCCCGGCCACCGAAAATCCAGTAAATGGTGACACGTCCACGAATACACCCATGACATTGGCGATATTATTGGCGCCGAGACTATATGCGCCAAAGGCGCCGGCGAATATGAGAGCCATGCGTGTGTACGCGTCGAGTCTCAACAGATGTAGCTTGGCGACCCGCAGTACGACTTCCACCAGCTTGAGCAGTGGAACGGCGATCAGCCCCGCGAGCACGGGACAGGCGATCCAGGTAGCGATAATCTTGATAAGAGTCTGGCTGTCTGTGATGGAATCGCTGAACAGGTTCCATCCGATGATGGCGCCGACGATTGCCTGGCTGGTGGACACAGGCAGGCCCCATTTGGTCATGACATAGACCGTGCCGGCCGCAGCCAAAGCCGCCATGAAGGCACCGGCAAGCGCATTGACCGAGCCGAGCGCACCGAGCGTGTGGGCCGCGCCGGCACCGCTGATTACGGCACCAAGCACGACAAATACGCTGCAGACGACAGCTGCAGTCGCGAATTGCACCATGCGGGTGCCAACGGCAGTGCCGAATACGTTGGCGGCGTCGTTAGCGCCCAGTGACCAACCAAGCAGCAGGCCGCTGGTGAGAAAAAACAGTACCGTCAGATCCATGTTATCGGCGGAAGCGTTCAGGTGGGCGGCTAGATGCGCCTCTTGATAGTGTAAATCTGCAGCGCATCGGCGACGTCCTCCGCCGAATTCGCGAGCTCATCGATTCGCTCGACAAAATAACGCAGGTGCATTTTTCGCTCGAGCGGCAACGAGGAAGCGAATATCGCGCGCTGTAGCTTGGTGCCGATCTTGTCCGCTTCGGTTTCCAAAAAAATGGTTTTGCTGCAATGGTCGCGGACCGCCTCGATATCTCTGAAAAACGCACGCGCCGCCAGCACAACCGAGTCCACGCAACTCATCACAGTCTCGACCAGCTCCGTGTAACCAGCATGGAACTGTTCGGGAATATCCGGCGACTGAATCGAAATACGGAACAGATCTCCCTCATAGACATTGACGAGGTGATCCATGCTCTCCAGAAGAGCCAGCACGTCGCCGCGCAGATCAGGGATCAGCGTGCGCACATAAAGCTCCGCTTCGATAGTACGGCGCAGCTCGTCGCCGCGGCGCTCTATATCCGCCGCTTGGTCTAGAAAGGAATCGAACTCATCACTCGGTCCCTGATCGAGGTAGACGCGCATGGCGCGGCCGAAAACCATACCCGCTTCGGATATCTTGTCGAGAAATTCGTCGATTTGATTTTCGAGGGATCGCGTGCCACTGAAAAGATGTGAGACTTTCTTTTGAAGATACATACCAACGTTTCCAGATCTACCGAAGACACTCGCTTAAGCGTAGTAGCGTGCGAAATGCCGAATTTACCTCGACGGCACGGAATTCAGCCCGGCACGGCTCATGCGACGGCCGGGTCGGGCTGCTTGGGGCCGCAGTGCGTGACACCCATCAGCGCCAGAGTTTCGCGCACGGCATCCAGGGCTCCGCGCATCTCCTCCTCACCGAGCCGGCCGATGCAGCCAATTCGAAAGCTGTCGGCCACGGTGAGCTTGCCAGGATAGATGACGAAGCCGCGCTCGCCCAGACAATCATAGAAGGTCTGAAACACGAACGACGGATCGACCGGCATATGAAAGGTTACGATGATGGGAGCCTGTATCGCATCGGGGAGCAGCGTCTCAAACCCCAGCTCGCGCATTCCATCTACCAGGATTTTGCAATTGCGCGCGTAGCGCGCGCCGCGACCGGGCACTCCACCCTCTTCCTCGTGCTCTCGGAGCGCCTGGTCGAAAGCCACGATAACGTGCGTGGGCGGTGTAAAACGCCATTGCGCGTTTTTCTCCATGGCCTGCCACTGATCATATAGATCCAATGTCAACGACGGCGCGTTGCCCTTACAGTCTTTCAGCAGCGATTCACGTACGATCGCAAAGCCGACGCCCGGCACGCCCTCGAAACACTTGTTCGACGACGCGACCAGGGCATCAAAAGGAACGCGACGGGCATCCAGCGGAATGGCTCCGAAAGCGCTCATGGCATCGATGATAAGCCGACGCCCGTGGCGAGCAGTGACTTCTGCGACCTCGGCCACGGGATTGAGGATCCCCGACGTCGTCTCGCAATGAACGACGAATACGTGGCTGAGATCCGTGTCGTCGGCGAGAGCTGCGTCCACGGCGGTCGGGTCATTGGGCACGTCCTCGGGCGTTTCCAGAATACTATAGCGACGCTGATAGTAGTCGCAGATCCGCGCGATGCGCTGGCCGTAAGCGCCATTGACGAGAATCAGCGCCTTTCCGTCGCGGGGCAGAATCGTGCCCACGGCTGCCTCTACGACGAAAGTACCGCTGCCCTGCAGCGGCACGCACACATGAGAGCCCTCACCGCCGGCGAGCGCAACCAGGCGATCCCGTACCCGCCGGTTGATGGCAATGAATTCCCGGTCCCGGGATCCCCAGTCGTGGAGCATTGCTTGCTTCACGCTCAACGAGGTGGTGAGCGGGCCCGGCGTCAGCAGCCACGGATCGCGGCCCTTGCTGGTCATTTCGAGTGTCTCCGAAACAGGGAACTACGATTGACGGTGTCGAGCCGGTTACTATGCCGAATTCTTCGCATGACATCCAGAATTCAGCCTCGGATCCGCGGCCAGATCGCCGGCAGCCATGCTCTCTATAACCTGGATACCGCGCTCGGCGAGGCCGAGCGCGTGCTCGACGTCCACGATCTCATAGCTTCCCCAATGCCACGGCCCACTCCAAAGCGTCGCCGGCGCCGCAGGAAGCTTGCGGTAGTCACAGAACAGATAGTCGGGAGCCATCGCCTCGGCCAGGCTGCGGGAATCGTCATCGTAATAGTTGAGTATCCAGCCGGTGGCGCTCGCGCCCAGCCGGCGGGCCGTCATGACGGCGCGCTCGACGAAGGAGATCACGATGCAACGCTCGCGCACCGGCGCCAGCACTTCGAGAACCAGGGCCACGGTGGCATCGACGCCGTGAGCTTCGGCGCTTTCACGCTTGATTTCCACGAATGCTTTCGCATTCCGCCAGTCCCGGAGCAAGGCGACGATATCGGCCAGGGAGGGCAGCGGTTCGCCGGCGAATCGGGCGCCGAAACGCGCCGGTTCGTGAACACTGACCGCGGCGAGTTCGCGCGCGCCCAAGGTCGATACGTGCTTGGCGATGCCTGCGGTCCGTTCGAGGCTCGGATCGTGGATTACCATCGGCACGCAATCGGCACTCAGCTGAACATCGATTTCCACGCAGGCGACCCCGGCCCGGAGGGCGGCTTCGACGCCCACGCGGCTGTTCTCAGGATAGCGGCTGGCCCAGCCACGATGCGCCAGGAGAACGGGCCGGCTCATGGGCGATCTGCGAGCAGAGCGTCGGCGAGCTCGACAAAGCCTTGCCCGCATCGCTCATTGCAGACATACGCCGGTTCGGCGCCAAGGGCTCCTTCGAAATCGCCGATGTTGGCGACACCCACGGAGTGTGGGAAATACGCGAACATAGGCGCATCGTTGGGAGAATCACCGACGAACACGAAGCGTTCCTTGTCGGCATCCAAATCGATACCGAAACACTCCCGCATCAGGATCTTCGTCATTCCGAGCTTGTCATAGGTCCCGAACCAGCCATTGACGTGGATTGAGCTGACCATGGCGGTTGCGCCGGCGCGCTCGAAGAACGCGACGATGCGCGCCACGGACGACCGGGGCAAGCGCTCGACATCCTCGCAGAAATCGATGGCGAGATCGCATTCTCGATAATGTTGATCGGATGCGACAGCGCTTCCCGGTACTTCCGCGAGAATGGTCTCTTTCAGACTTTTCAGCCGCGCTCTCGCTTCGTGCCGCTCGTCGTCACTGGCAAGAAATCTCTTGTGCATCCTCCGCCCCACGCGATCGTAGCGGAAGTAGAAGGCGCCATTCTCGCCTACCACGCCTTCCACCGGCCACATGCGGGCAATGTGATCGCACCATCCCGCGGGCCGGCCCGTAATCGGCACCGTGAGAATGCCGGCCGTGGCAAGGCGTTCGAGCGCAGCGTAGGCCGCGGCCGTCAAGCTGCCGTCGGTAGTCAGCGTGTCGTCGATATCCAGGAACACGCCACGCACGTCGCGACGCACACCGGCGCTGAATGCACTGAGGGGTTTCATCGATGAGGTTCCACGAGGTAATTGGACAGGCCCGCGACCGCTCGTGCAACATGCGCCAATGACATCCCCGCGCCGCGGTCCACAATAAGCTCTCCCGTCCTCATCAAGAATGAACGCATGCCTGACGCGCTACCCGAAACACTCGACCTGCTTATTATAGGGGGAGGCATCAACGGCGTTGGAATCGCCCGCGACGCGACCGGGCGCGGCTTGAGCGTCGCCCTGTGTGAAATGGGCGATCTGGCGAGCGCCACATCCTCCGCCAGCAGCAAGCTCATCCACGGCGGCTTACGCTATCTGGAGCAGTACGAGTTCAGGCTGGTCCGTGAGGCCCTGGCGGAGCGCGAGGTGCTGCTGCGTATCGCACCGCACATCGTGCACCCTATGCGTTTCGTTATGCCCCACGTGCCGGAGCTGCGGCCGGCGTGGATGATACGCGCAGGGCTGTTTCTCTACGATCGCCTGAGCAGGCGGGTAACCCTGCCG
>CAXMNG010000238.1:0-2665 GCA_964194585.1 Salibacteraceae bacterium
GCGGTGAGAGATCACCGGCGCCTGCAGCATCTCCGCGATCTCCAGGAGCTCGGTGCCCGCATCCACGGCGCCACCCCCGCACACGATGAGCGGATTGGTCGCCTTGCCGAGCAGCTTCGCCGCCGCCTCGATGGCGTCGCCGTCGGGCTCCGGGGACTCGTAACCGTTCACCGGGTCCAGCAGGTTGAGCTCGGTAGTCACGCCCAGCGTGTCCATGGCCATCTCGATTTCCACGGGCCGGATGACACCGCTCTGGAGCTGTTTGAAAGCTTCGCGTATTCGATCCGGCACCTCACTGGGATGCTCCATGTAGCAGCACCACTTCATCAGGCCGGCGATGAGCGCCTGCTGGTCCGGGATCTCGTGGAGCAGGCCGTAGCCTTTGCCGATGGTGCTGGCGGGAAGCTGGCCGGTGATGGCGAGCACCGGTGCATAACAGCCGTAGGCCGTCGCCAGCGCCGCCGTCGTATTGAGCAATCCCGGCCCGGGCACGACGGCATAGGCGCCCACCTTGCCGCTCGACTGGGCGTAGCCGAAGGCCATGTAGGCGGCTCCCTGCTCGTGGCGCGGCTGGATGGCACGAATGCTGTTGCCTTCGTCGTAGAGAGCGTTGAAAAAATGGTCGAGCTGAACACCAGGCAGAGCAAAAATGGTGTCGATGCCATATTGTTTCAGTGATCGAACGATGGCCTGGCCACCTGTCATCCGCGTCATTGTCGATTTTCCTATTGAGTCTCGGGTCGGTGTTTGGCGACGATGCTATCCCAATCGCCGCGCGGCTCCCAGCCGAGGTGTTCGCGGGCGCGGCGGCTGTCGAGGACGCTGGCATACGCATCCGATCGAAAATGCGCGGGCTTGCGGATCTCGGGGCACTGGCCATAAAAGCGTTCCAGGCGCTCCATGGTCTTTTCGTGTCCGATCCCGTCGGTGGCGGCGACGTTGAAGACGTCGAAGGGGTTTCCGTCATAATCCAGTGCCAGGCGAAAGCAGCGCGCCGCGTCCTCGGAGCGCACGTAGCTTCGCAGCACGGATAATGCTCCGTAGGGAGCTTCGCCGTCGGTCGAGCGCAGGCTTTCCGGTGGATCGGAATCCGGATCGTCCAGATGGAGCTGCGCCAGTATCGCCGCCTCGCGCTCGGGGCGCACGATCAGCGTCGGTCGAAGGCAGACGATGGCGAGCGTCCCGCGCTCGGCGAAGCTCCGGCACTGCACCTCGATGATCTGCTTGGTGAGGCTGTAAGTGGCGGTAGGCCTTTGCGGGTGTGCCTCGTCGATAGGCAGATAATCCGGCATGCGATCGTGGCCGACGCCGTAGACGGCGGTGCTGCTCGCTACCACCACTTTACGAACGCCGGCCGCCTCGGCGGCGTGCAGCAGGTTCCAGGTACCCTGGACGTTGGTTCTGAAGTAACTCTCGTCGGGAAAATCGTTGCCGTCGTCGATGCCCGCCAGGTGAATGACGGCATCCTGCCCGGCAACCATTGCGGTCACGGCTTCGAGGTCGAGAATGTCGGTTTCCCGGTAGGCGACCTTGCGGGTCGGTGGCTTGATGTCGAGCACGGTGACATCACTGCGATGGATCATCTCATCGACCACGAAGTGGCCGAGCAAACCGCTGCCGCCGGTGATTAATACTCTGTCGAAGCTCACGGCGTATCCGTGGATCAGAGCCGTCCCGCCTGCATGGCGGAAAGCAGGGCGAGATCCCGGTGCAACGGGTCCTGCGCGACCCGTCGTCCCACCAGCTCCGCCTGGTGCTGCGCTTCGCCACGCACCTCGGATTCTGCGAGCGTCAATACTTTGCGGTCGCGCATCACGACGCGGCCGGCAACCACCATGGTCTGCACTTCTTTCCCGGTACCGGCATAGATGAGATTCGGCACCAGGGTACGAACGGGTTCATCGATGACGGGCAGGAGATTCGGCGTGTCCACGTCCACGACGATCAAATCGGCCTGCTTGCCTGTCTCCAGGCTGCCGATGCGATCGCCGAGTCCGATTGCCTGTGCACCCTCTATGGTCCCCATGCGCAACACCTCCCAAGCCGGCATGACTTCCGGATCCCGATAACGGATCTTGTTGAACAGTGCCGTCAGCTTCATCTCGTTGAAGATGTTGTTACAGTTATTGCCGCTTGCCTGATCGGATCCCAGCCCCACAATGCCGCCCTTCTCGCGAAAGCGATGGGCCGGCGGCACGATACCGTCGATAATGCCGATGCTGCCCGAGCACAGTGCCATGCGGGCACCGCTTTCGGCGATTCTGTCCGTTTCCTCGTCACTGGCCTCGGTCAGATGTACGGCCAGCAGGCGTTCGTTCAGCAGATCGTTGTCCGCCAGAAACTCTGGCGTGCGTTTCCCGTACCGTTTGATCATCTGATCGATCTCGCGATCGCCCTGGGCCACGTGAACGTGGAGCATCAAGCCGCGTTCCTCGGCGATGCGGGCCACTTCCAGCAGCTGATCCCTGCCGATCATGTCCGTGCCCTGGGGGCCCAGCATGGTGGTGATGCGGCCGGCCTCGGCGCCGTGCCAGCGATCGCATAGAGCAACCGCCTTGGCAATGGATGCACGCCCGGCTTCCTCGTCCAGGGGGTAAAGATCGCCCAGCTTCAATCCTGCCATGCCGCCCGGGGGCAGCGCGTTGATGGTGGGCGTCAGACAGGC
>CAXMNG010000239.1:0-2525 GCA_964194585.1 Salibacteraceae bacterium
GAGCGCCCGCTCGCGGACGGTGACGAAATCCATAAGGCTCTCGCGCGTGCCCGCGAGGCCCGGAAACTCTGGGGCGGGATGCCGGTGGCGGAGCGTTGCGCATTGCTGGAGCGTGCGGTGGACGCTTTCGTCGCAGAGGGACCGGCCATCGCCGAAGAGATCAGCTGGCAGATGGGCCGGCCGGTGGCACAGAGCCCCGGGGAGATCGGCGGCTTCGAGGAACGCGCCCGGCATATGCTGGCCATCGCCCCCGACGCTCTGGGCGATATCGCCGTGGAGCCGAAAGAAGGCTTTACGCGCTTCGTCCGCCGGGTTCCCGTGGGCGTGGTGTTCGTCATCGCGCCGTGGAACTTCCCCTACCTGACTGCCGTGAACTCCGTCATCCCGGCACTGGCTGCCGGCAACCCCGTATTGCTGAAACACTCCGCGCAGACACCGCTGTGCGCGGAGCGCTTCGCTCAGGCATTCGACAAGGCGGGCCTGCCCGCGGGTGTGTTCCAGCACTTGCACTTGAGCCACGCAGCGGCCCTCCAGCTCATCGAAAGCGACGGCATCGATTTTGTCGCCTTCACCGGTTCGGTACCCGCCGGCCACGCCGTGCAGGCGTCCGCGGCCAAGCGCTTCATCGGTGTGGGTCTGGAGCTCGGTGGCAAGGATCCGGCTTACGTGCGCGCCGACGTCACCGTCCAGCACGCGGTGGAGAACGTGGTCGACGGCGCCTTCTTCAACTCCGGGCAGTCCTGCTGCGGTATCGAGCGGGTGTATGTGCACGAGACCGTGTACGACGCCTTCGTCGAGGGCGTCGTGGAGCTGGTGGGCGGCTATTGCTTAGGCAATCCCATGGATCCCGATACCACCCTGGGACCCGTGGTGAAGGCCAGTGCCGCCGAGCACGTGCGATCCCAGATCGCCGAGGCGAAAGCCGCCGGTGCCAGGGCGCTCATCGATCCCGGTAACTTCCCCGCCGATGTGGACGAATCAGCGTATCTGGCGCCTCAGGTGCTGGTGGACGTGAATAACGACATGCGGGTCATGACCGAAGAAAGCTTCGGGCCGGTGGTGGGGATCATGAAAGTAGTCTCCGACGAGCAGGCCGTATCTCTCATGAACGACAGCGCGTTCGGCTTGACGGCGTCGGTGTGGACCAATGACGAGAGCGCGGCCCTCGCCATCGGCGAGCAGATCGCCACCGGCACCTGGTTCATGAACCGCTGCGACTACCTGGACCCGGCGCTCGCCTGGACCGGCATCAAGGATTCAGGACATGGCTGTACCCTGTCACGGGCCGGTTACGAGCAGCTGACGCGGCCCATGTCATTTCATCTACGGACAAGACTATGAGCATCGAGTTGGACAACATGCGTGGCAACTGGGGCTTTCCCACGAACGTGCGCTTTGGCGTCGGACGCATCGCGGAATTGCCCGAGGCCTGCCGCGAGCTTGAAATAGCGCGACCCCTGGTGGTCACCGACAAGGGTCTCAGCTCCCTGCCCATGCTCGAGAACGCCGTGACCGCGCTCTCGGATGCCGGGCTGGCGGCAGCCATGTTCTCCGACGTGCAGGGCAACCCGATAGAAGCGAACGTCGATGCCGGTCTGCAGGCCTATCGCGACGGCGGCCACGACGGCGTCGTGGCTTTCGGCGGCGGCAGCGCCATGGATGTGGGCAAATGCATCGCGCTCATGGTCGGGCAAACGCGGCCACTCTGGGATTTCGAGGATCGTGAGGACTGGTACAAGCGCGCCAATGCCGACGGCATCCCGCCGGTTATCGCCGTGCCGACGACTTCCGGGACCGGCTCCGAGGTGGGCCGTGCCGGTGTCATCACCAATCTCGAGGACCACACCAAACGCATCATATTCCATCCGAAGATGCTGCCGACCATCGTCATCGAGGACCCGCAGCTGACCGCGGGCTTGCCCGCGCACTTGACCGCGGCTGTGGGAATGGACGCGTTATCCCACAACATGGAGGCGTACTGCAGCCCGCTGTTTCATCCCATGGCCGATGGCATCGCGCTCGAAGGCATGCGCCTGGTCAAGGAATGGTTGCCGGCGGCCTGCGCCGACGGCAACGACCTGGAGGCCCGCGGCAACATGCAGGTGGCATCGTCCATGGGCGCCACGGCCTTTCAAAAAGGTCTGGGCGCCATGCATTCACTCAGCCATCCCTGTGGGTCGTTGCTGGACACCCATCACGGTCTCACCAACGGCGTCGTCATGCCCTACGTGCTCACCTTCAACGCCCATGTGATCGAGGAAAAGATGACGGCGCTGGCGCGTTATCTGGATCTTCCCAATCCGTCGGGAAAGAGCGTGCAAAGCTGGGTGCTGGCCCTGCGCCATCAGATCGGCATCCCCCACACCCTCGCCGAGCTCGGCGTCACCGAGGACCTGATACCGCAGATTGCCAGGATGGCGGTGGACGATCCGACGGCGCCCACCAACCCCGTGAAGCTCACGGTGGCAAACCTGGAGGCGCTCTACGCCAGCGCCATCAACGGCGAGCTGGCGGCGTAGGCTCGC
>CAXMNG010000240.1:0-17291 GCA_964194585.1 Salibacteraceae bacterium
CTGGATGCGGCCCATTACGTGCCCGCCTACTGGTATTCGAAGTCCACGGCCGCTTCTTTGTTCGGCACCGGTCCCTGTTTCGGCTGGTCGAGCCAGGAAGTACTTGGCTGGGTCTACTACGGCGGGGGCCAGGAGCTGTTCGATGAGCTGATGGGCAATCTCGATCTCAATGTCGTCAGCTTTTTCAACAGTCCCATGCCGGCGCAGCCACTCGGCTGGTTCAAAGAGGAGATCAAGAGCAGCGCTCAGATGAAGGGTCTGAAGTACCGGACCGTCGGTCTGGCGGCGGATGTGATGCTGGAAATGGGCATGTCGGTGGTTCAGCTGCCCGGTGGGGAAATCCAGCCGGCCATGAAGTCCGGTCTCATCGACGCGGCCGAGTTCAACAATCCGACCTCGGATCGTGACTTCGGTATGCAGGACGTCTCCAAGCATTACCACCTGGCGAGCTTCCATCAATCCCAGGAGTTCTTCGAGGTCACCTTCAACAAGAAGAAGTACGATGCTCTGCCGGCCGAGTTGCAGGCGATTTTGAAATTCGCTTCCGAGGCTGAGAACTCGAACATGTACTGGCACAACACCAAGCGTTACGCGGAAGATCTGATCAAGCTCCGAGCACAGGGCGTCAACGTTTACCGGACGCCGGATTCGATCATGAAGGAGCAGCTCGACGCATGGGATGTGGTGCTTAAGAGGATGTCCGCCAAAGATCCTTTCTTCGCGAAGGTGGTCAAGTCTCAAAAGGCGTATGCGAAAGAGGTGATGAATTACCTGAACCTCAATCAGCCCGATTACAAGCTCGCCTACAAGCACTACTTCGGGTAACAGAACGCGCTTGTGCTGAAAGCATTGACGGGGGCCGAAATTCGGCCCCCGTCCGATATGGCTGGGCGCTCTGGAGGTTCCTTTGGTCCGGATTATCTACGCGATTGAGAGTCTCAGTATCTGGATCGGACGGGCTTTCGGGTGGTGCATCCTCATCCTGACACTCTCCGTTTCCTACGAGGTGTTCATGCGTTACGTCCTGAACGCGCCGACGGTCTGGGTCTTCGACATGATGGTTCAGATGTACGGGGCGCTGTTCCTGATGGCAGGAGCGTACGCACTGGCCCAGGACACCCACGTGCGTGGTGATATAATCTATCGGCTGCTGCCGGTGCGGTGGCAGGCGCGCATCGATTTCACTCTGTACCTGTTGTTTTTCTTCCCGGGCATGCTGGCGTTGTTCTGGTTCGGCGCAGAGATCGCGGCGGATTCCTGGCGCTACCAAGAAGTGAGCTGGAACAGCCCGGCGCGTATCCAGATCTATTTTTTCAAGACCCTCATTCCGGTGGCCGGGGCACTCATGTTCGTGCAGGGCATCGCCGAATTGCTGCGCTGCTGGAAGGCGATGAAGGAAGGCGTGTGGCTCGAGCGTACCGATGACATCCACGAAACCGAGGAAACGTTGAGGTCGCAGGTCCACGTCCCGGAAACGCTCGTGCCGACGCAGACGCCTGCTCCCCCCCCTGAGCAGAAGCCATGACCGATCCCCAGGTCGCGATCTTCATGCTGTCGTTGTTCATCGTCATGGTGCTGTTCGGCTTCCCGATCGCGTTGACCCTGCTGGCCATGGGCGTCGGCTTCGGCTACTACGCCTACTATCAGGCCGGTTCGGTGGAGACCATTGCCGATGCGTTGAACAACGAGGTGTTCTACCTGTTGAATCAAACCGCTTACTCGGTGATGGAAAACGACACCCTGGTCGCGATCCCGCTGTTCCTGTTCATGGGATACGCGGTGGAGCGCGCCAACATCGTCAATCGGCTGTTCTTTTCCCTGCAACTGGCGGCCAGAAATCTACCCGGTTCCATGGCGGTCGCCGCCCTCATCACCTGCACGATATTCTCCACCGCCTCGGGTATCGTCGGCGCCGTGGTCACCCTGATGGGCCTGCTCGCCTTCCCGGCCATGGCGGCGGCCAGCTACGACAAGAGGTTCGCGTCCGGGGTCATCTGCGCCGGCGGCACCTTGGGGATCCTGATCCCGCCGTCGATCATGTTGATCGTGTACGCTGCCATCGCCGAGATGTCGCCCCTGCGCCTGTACGCGGCGGCCATGTTTCCGGGCCTGCTGCTGGCCAGTTTCTACATTGTGTACGTGTTGATCAGGGCCGGACTGAATCCGTCCCTTGCACCGCCGCTGAAATTGGAGCACCCGCCACCGGCCCGGACGATTATTCTCGATCTGCTGAAATCATTCGTCCCTCTGACCATTCTGATCCTGCTGGTGTTGGGCTCGATACTGGGCGGTCTGGCAACCCCGGCCGAGGCGGCCGCCATGGGCGCACTGGGTGGTCTGGTTCTGGCATTCGCCTATCGTTCCCTGACCTGGCGTATGGTGAAGGAGTCGGTGTTCCTGACCGCGAAGACGACCGCAATGGTCTGCTGGATGTTCATCGGCTCATGGATTTTCGCAGCCGTGTTCTCCTATCTGGGCGGTCACACCGTCATCGAGAACTGGGTGGTCGCCATGGACCTGCAAACCTGGCAGTTCCTGGTCCTGGTGCAGATGATTATTTTCGTGCTCGGCTGGCCCCTGGAGTGGTCGGAGATCCTGATCATTTTCGTGCCGATCTTCCTGCCGATGCTGGCGATCTTCGACGTCAATCCCTACTTCTTCGCCATGCTGGTTGCGTTGAATCTGCAGACCTCGTTCCTCACCCCGCCGATGGCCATGTCGGCCTATTACCTCAAGGGCGTGCTCGGTAACCAGATCGAGCTGATGGAGATTTTCAGAGGCATCATACCTTATCTGGCCATCGTCATTTTCACCATGGTGCTGATGTATCAGTTTCCGGGCATCGCATTGTGGCTGCCGGATTATTTTTTCGGCCCGTACATCCCGTAGGCCCGTAGGCCCGTAGGCATCAGCGCGACCATGAGTGCTCTATGGGAGCTCACGAGCATCGAGGCGGCGCGCCAGATCCGCGCCGGCATCATCAGCTCGCAGGACCTGGTTTCCGCCTGCATCGCGCGGATTGGTGAAACCGACCATGACATACGCGCCTGGCGCCACTTCGACGCGGACAAGGCGTTGGCGGACGCGCGCGCCCGCGATGAGCTGCGTCGTCACGGCGGCGCCCTGGGTGCGCTGCACGGCATACCGGTCGGTTTGAAGGACATTATCGACACCGACGACATGCCCACCGAGCTCGGTAGCCCTATTCATCGAGGCAGAGCGCCCCAGGCGAATGCAGCCGTGGTCGACAAGCTGTTGGAAGCGGGCGCGGTGATCATGGGCAAGACGATGACCACCGAGTTTGCATTTCTGCAACCCACCGACACGGTCAATCCTCACAATCCCGCACATTCACCTGGCGGCTCGTCCAGCGGTTCGGCCGCCGCGGTTGCGGCGGGACACGTGCCCCTCGCCATCGGCAGCCAGACGAACGGTTCGACCATCCGCCCGGCGTCGTTCTGCGGTCTGTTCGGTTTCAAGCCGACCCGGGGTATGATTTCGCGCCGCGGGGTGCTCGAGACGTCCCGAACCCTGGACCAGATCGGTGTCTTTGCCCGGAGTCTCGAAGACGCCGCAATGCTGAGCGATGTCCTGAGCGGTTACGACCCCGCGGATTGTATGAGTTTTCTACGCGCGCGGCCCAGCGCTCTCGCGGGTGCGCGTGACGAACCACCGGCAGAGCCGAATCTGGTCTGGTTCGAGCTGCCGTTTGTCGACCGTCTGTCGCCGGCGAGCCGCGAAGGGCTCGACGAGGTCCTGGAGTGCCTCGGCGCCCGGGTGAAGAAATTCCCATCCCCGCGTTCCTTCGCCGGCGTCGTTCATCACCAGCAGGTGATCCACGAGTATGAGATGGCCCGTGCACTGCAAGCGGAGGTGGACGACCACTGGGACTTGATCAGCGAATCATTGAAGCCGGCCTTGCAACGTGGCCTGGCGCACAGCGACGATGAGTACGCGCAAGCGTTGGCAATGATGCAGGCCATGGAGGATTTCTACACCGAGGTGTTCAACGAATATGACGCCATCGTTGCGCCCAGCGCAGCAGGCGAAGCGCCGTTGAAGGAGGCGGGTACCGGCGATCCGATATTCTCTACCCTCTGGACCTTCAGCGGCTTGCCGGCGTTGACTTTGCCATTGCTGGTGGGGGAGACCGGCCTGCCGGTGGGCGTGCAGCTGGTGGGTGCGCCCGAGGGAGACGACAGGCTGCTCAGGACCGCCGCCTGGTTTGTGCGCCATCTGGATGCGGGCGCGGATGAATTCTGCGATGATGGGATGCAGAGGGCCGAATCATGAAGACACCAAAACCAGTCAGGATGGTCACCGGGTTTATCGCCGGTTTGGGCGTTATCAGCTTCATCGTCGGCCTGGCCTGGAGTATCTCCACCGGCTTCGCGGGTTTCTGGGGGGGGTTGCCGTTCTGGGTCATCTCCATCTTCGTGCTGAGCCTGGTGGTATACGACTACTGGGACAGCTGCCTCCGGAACAACAACAACGGCGCGCCGTAAGCAACCCAGGCTGCGCGGGTGCGGCCAGGGCTGCGCGGAAATGCCGAGACTCGCCGCAAACCTCACTTACCTGTTCACCGAAGCAGCATTGCTGGACCGATTCGAAGCTGCCGCAAAGGCTGGATTCCGCGGCGTCGAGTACCAATACCCCTATGCTCATGACGCGCAGGCGATGGCCGAGCAGTTGCGCGAGCACGATCTCGAAATGGTTCTGATCAATCTACCCCCGGGCAACTGGCAGGCCGGGGAAGCGGGTATCGCCTGCGATCCGAAACGCAGGCAGGAGTTTCGGGACGGGGTCGAGGAGGGCATCGATTGTGCCCGGACCCTCGGTTGCCGGCAGCTGAACTGTCTCGCCGGTGTCGCGCCGCCGGGAGTCGGGTCCAGCAAACTTTTCGATACCTTAGTGGAAAACCTCGCGCATGCCGCGCAGCGGTTTTCGCACGCCGATCTGCGTTTGCTGATCGAGCCTATCAACACCCGTGATCGCCCGGGCTTCTATCTGTCGCGTTCTACCCAGGCCATGGATGTGATCGACGCCGTCGGCGCGGACAATCTGTTCTTGCAGTTCGATGTCTACCACACTCAAGTCATGCAGGGCGACATCGTGAAAACCTTCGAGGCTCACCGCGGGCGGATCCGTCACGTACAGATCGCGGACAATCCCGGCCGCCATGAGCCCGGTACGGGCGAGCTCAATTTCCCCTTCATCCTCGCAGCTCTCGATGAAATGGCCTACGAGGGTTGGGTGAGCTGTGAATATGCGCCCAGCACCACAACCGAGGAATCGCTCCACTGGGCACGCGGCTATCTGGCGCAGAGTTGACAGTGAACAGTCCAGCGACGCTTCGCATCACCGTCAGTTTTTCAGAGCAGCGGCTACGCCTCGTGAACGGTGACGAGATCCTCTTAGACGTCCCGGTATCCACCGCCGGCAACGGGCCCGGTGAGAGCAGGGGAAGCGAATGCACGCCCAGGGGACGCCATGTCGTGCGCGCCAAGATCGGCGACGGTGCGCCGCCAGGCAGCATATTCGTCGGCCGGCGCGCTACCGGGGAACTCTTCCACCCTCGCCTGCGAGGGCAGTATCCCGATCGAGACTGGATTCTGACTCGCATTCTGTGGCTGAGCGGCCTCGAGCCCGGGCGCAACCGCCTGGGCAACGTCGACACGATGCGCCGCTTCATCTACATCCACGGATGTCCCGACGACGTGGTCCTCGGTACCCCGGGATCCCACGGCTGCATACGCATGCGCAACGGCGACGTGATCGCGCTCTTCGACCGCGTGCCGGTGGGGACCCCGGTGCTGCTTGGCTAGGGGACAGATTTCAAATCTGTCCCCCCTGTCCCCTCCGCGTTGGGCAGCGCCTCGCAGCTACTGTTGCATACGCTGTTGGGCGCGAACCAGGTAGTCCATCAACTCCAGATCTCTCTCCTTCAGGCCCATCGCCTGGCTCACCCACACTTCGGCGACCCGGATGAGTGCGCCATAGTCCAGTGGCGACGCGGCCTGAATAGCGCTGCGCAATCCCTGATTGGCGTGAAACAACCGGTGACGCCTTTTGATGTAATGCACCACCGCTTCCTCGCCCTCACCAGGCTCGGCGAGCACATCGATCAGCCCCATCTGGTGCAGCTCTTCGGCGTTGTAGGTACGCCCGCTCAGGATCAGCTCTTCGGCTCTCGCCGGCGTCAGGCGCCGGGTCAAAAGCTGATAGGCTCCCATGCCCGGAAACATATTGAACATCACCTCCGGAAGCCCGAGCTTGCACTGCCTTTCCGCCACCACCACGTTTGCGGCCAGGGCCGCTTCGAATCCGCCGCCGAGTGCCTGTCCCTGAATGAGGGATATGGTGATCACCGGCAACTTGTAGTTGACGGCATTGGTGTACACGAGGTCGATACATGCGCAGGCGTAGCGGAGCAGGGCATCGCAGTCCCGGCGCTGGATCAGTCTTCGAAACAGGGCCAGGTCGCCACCCAGGCTGAATACTCCCGGGATGCGGGAACTGAGGATCTGGTACCGGAGCCGGTCCTCGCGGCCGCTGTCCAGCTCCTCCCGGATGCGGCTCTCCACCTGCATCTGGCCTTGCCGAAGAGCCGCAACCAGTTCAGGCGTGAAGTGTTTCGGGCTGCCCGGCCGCAGTTTGGCCCAAAATGCGCCGAACTCGGGGTCAAAATGCGTCTCGTAGTGCGCTTCGAAGGAGTCCTCGAGTTCCTCGGCGATGTGATGGGCCCCGAAGCCGATGCCGAGGTCGGGGGTCAGGGAAGCCGAAAACCCAGGGTGAAACAGGGTAGGATCTTCGGCTAGTCGCTCTATGCGGGTCTGTTGCAGAAATTCGCTCATTATTGCCTCCGCTGATTAGTCGTTTTCGAGTTGTTCTTGGCGTTGGTTGATTCCGTCTCGCAGATTGTCGAGTCAGACCAGGGTCTGCCAACCTGGCTCCAATATTCCTTCCTTTTTGCGGCTTATGCATTGATTTGATTGTAATTCTATGTAAGAAAGTGTAAGCGTGCACCCCTGGTAGCCCGGGTTGGCATTGTCCTGCCGCGGCCGGATACATGGTATTGTTGCCCGCCGCGAACGGCCTGGGCCGTAATTGCGCGGCTATTGATGTGCATCCGAATGACGTGTAGGGGTCACCGGGAAATGGTCTCAAGTAAGGAACAGTCAGGTGTCGAGGCGCGCGTTCTGTCCGTCGTGACGGAAGTTCTCGCCATCGAGGGCGAACCACCTGCTCTCGACTCTTCACTGATCGAGGATCTGGGTGCCGACTCCCTGGATCTTCTGTCTGTGTTCATGGCCCTGGAGGATGAGTTCGGCGGTACCATATCCGAGGAAGATACCGAAGGCCTGGCAACGCTTCGAGACATCGTCGAATGTATCTCGGGCAGACTGGGAGAGAACGCGGTCGCGAGTCAGGGCTGAATGGCTGCAAATCGACGCGTCGTCGTCACCGGTCTCGGTGTCGTCAGCTCAATCGGATCGGATCCGAACCGATTCTGGAGCAATTGTCTAGAGGGTAACAGCAGCGTCACGCCGATCCCGGAGCACTGGTGGCGTTACGCGAACTACCATTCTTCCATCTGGGCGACTCTCGATCCTATCGATCGGGATGAAATGGGTCTGACTCGCGTAGAAGTCGCACAGAACGACCCTGCCTCTCTGATCGCGGGTTACGCGGCGCGCCAAGCGCTGACAAACGCGGGCCTGCAACCCGAGCTCATCAACAAGCGCTCCAATTCTTATCGTCTCGCCGGCGTGGATGCGCACCGGATCGGCGTTTTCATGGGGACGGGGATTGGTGGAGCCAACAGTTTTCTCGACAACTATACGGTCCAGATGCTGGGCGCGCAGAAGGCAAAGCTTGGCGAGATCCTGTCGACGTTGCCCGAAGACGGCGAGGCGCGTGAGGCCGCTGGCACCGTACTCGAATCGTTGCAGCATGGACGCCGATTCAATCCTTTCGTCGTATCGATGTTGATGCCGAACGCGATTTCAGCTCACATCGGTCTCAAGTATTCCATCAACGGGCCCAATCTCAGCTACTGTGTCGCCTGCGCATCCGGCACCGCCGCCATTGGCCACGCATTTCGTGCGGTGCGCGACGGTACCGTGGACTTTGCCATCTCGGGTGGCAGCGAGTATCTGGACGATTACTACGGCGGAATATTTCACGGCTTCGACATAGCCAGGGCACTGGTGAGGAATTGTGATGACATGCATGCCGCCAACCGGCCGTTCGACGTCAATCGATCCGGCTTTCTGTACTCTCAGGGCGGTGCCGCCGTTCTGATGCTCGAGGATCTCGATACTGCCATGGGGCGAGCCGCACCCATCCTGGCGGAGGTCGCCGGTTACGCCGAAACTTTCGACGCGTACAGCGTCATGAGTATCGCTCCAGATGGGGTGCAGATCGAGCGCATGATGAGTGCTGCGTTGCTCGACGCCGGCATGTCACACTCCGACATACAATATATAAATGCCCACGGCACCGGTACGCAGGCCAATGACGCCATCGAGACCGACATTATCGGTCGCGTGTTCGGCCGTGACGTGCTCGTCAATTCCACTAAGTCGCTGATCGGTCACACAATCGGCGCAAGTGGCGCCATCGAAGCACTCGTGACGGTCATGAGCCTGAAGGAGCAGAGAACCCATGCCTGCATCAATCTCGACGAACCGCTCACGGACTTGAACTTCGCCCGCGAAGCAACGTCGATTCCCATGGATGCCGCATTGACGCAATCGTTTGCCTTCGGCGGCCACAACGCCGGGCTGGTGCTGAAGCGCTTTGTCTAGCTTGCACTTTGCCCCTTTTTTCTCAGATAGCTGTCCAACTCGGCCTGCACACGAGCCAGCTCGGATCGAATTCGCGCCACGTCGCCGGTCCGCTGTGAGGCGATATTCTCGGCAGAGGCCACGAGATCGCTTGCGAGATCTCGCAATGGATTTGCACCGATAGTGCCGGCGCCGTCTCTGAGGGCCATGGCCTGACTCTTGAGGTCGACGCGATCGTCTCTCTGCCAGGCGAGACTCATGTGGTCTACGACTTTCTGTGCCTCGCTGATGAAGTTACTGGCCAACTCTTGAACGAGCTCGTGTCCGCCCCCCAGCCCCTCCAGCGCCATGAGCTTGTGGCGGTCCAGAGCCGGACCGCTGGGACGAAGGGCAGGGGACAGCCGTGGGTTCTCCGAGCCACCCTGGTCGATGCTTTCGCCATCCATTTCATCGGCGCGCTTGCGCCGGGCGAGCACGGCAGAGACCGTTCGAATCAATTGCTCCGCCTCGACGGGTTTGGTCAGGTAGGCGTCCATACCCGCCTCTTCGCACTCCTTCAGTGCGTCTACCGTGGCGTTCGCCGTTAGAACGATGAACGGCATGTCCGATCGATCCATACGCGCGAGACGAAACAGCTTTGCTGCTTCGATCCCGCCCATTTCCGGCATGTGCATATCGACGATGGCTACGGCGTACTCGTTCTCTTCCAGCAGGGCAAGCGCTTGCCGACCGGTTCGCACGCTTGTGACGCGGTAGCCCTCGCGACTCAAAATCACCGAAATGACTTTCTGATTAATCGTGTTGTCGTCCGCCAGCAGAATTTCGTCGCTGGCTTTGCCGTCTCTCGGGTAATGGTCGATTAGCCTCGTTACCCGCGCCGTCGGGATTGGCGCCGGTTGCGCACTGGCTGCGTGCAGTGCATTGAAAAGAAGAATCTTGTCGACCGGAACGTGCAGGCGGGATGTATATCCGGCACTCGCGAGTTCCTCGTCGCCATGACCATCCAGAGCAGAGCCCACGTAGATCAGGGAAACATCCTGGAGCGATGAATCGTTGCGAACGGCAGAGGCGAACTCGATGGCATCCATGGCGAGAGAATTTTTGGCGACGAGAATGACGTGGAAGCCGCGCCCGGTTTGCGCTGCGGATATCAGTCGCGCGAAAGCTCTGGCACCATTCGGCACGCACTCGACAGAATCCACCCATCCGGCCACGGTGCCGCGCAGACCCACGTGATCTTTTTCCGGGTCGAGTATGATCAGTACTCTGGTATCGTCAAAATGAACGAGTTGAGGGGAGATAGAGGATGGCGTCGAGCTCTGCAGGCCGAATTCAAGACTGAACCAGAATCGACTACCTTGTCCGGGAGAGCTCTGCAAGCCAATGGTGCCGCCCATCAGCTCGACCAGTTGTTGACTGATCGTCGTCCCGAGTCCGGTACCACCGAATCGCCTCGTCGTAGATTGGTCGGCCTGGGTAAAGCGGTCGAAAATCCTGCTTTGCGCCTCATGCGTGATGCCGACGCCGGTATCGATTACTTCGAATCGCACGGTGACGGCATCTTCGATTGTCGCAATTCTCGTGAGCCGCACCTCGATGCTTCCTGTTTCCGTGAACTTGATGGCATTGCCGATCAGATTGATTAGCACCTGACGCAGGTGCTGAGGATCGCCCCGTACTAAGAAAGGTACACTTGGATCCACAAATACGTTCAGAAGCAGTTTCTTCTCGTGGGCTTGTGGAGCGAGCATCTTCGCCGTCGTGTTCACCAGCAGGTGGAGATCACAGTCCATCTCTTCGATGTTGATCTTGCCGGCCTCGATCTTGGAGATGTCGAGAATGTCGTCAACCAAGGACAGCAATGTCTGTGCGGATGCATTGATCGTCTGGACAAAGTCGCGTTGCTCACGATCGAGATCGGTCGTCACGAGCAAGCTGCTCATGCCGATGACACCGTTCAGTGGTGTACGGATTTCATGGCTCATGTTGGCAAGAAAACGACTCTTCGCCTGGTTTGCGTTTTCTGCGTGCTCGATGGCGTCGTTCAACCGCCTGATGAGCGATGAGACATAAACTGTCAACACGATGAGTCCGAGAGCGACACCCAGCCCCAGACCGCGGTATTGAATCCAGAATTCGCTGCTTACCAGTACGATGCTGAATCCGATAACGCTGAGCGCCATTGCGGCGAATAGATATCGGTTTCCGTACCGGAAGCCGTTGCCGAAGATGACCCAGAAGTAGACGATGAAAAGCGGTGAGCCGACTGCGCCGCCGCCATACAGCGCGTAAGATGTGTAGCCCATGTCGCTCAACATTCCCACGAGGCGACGCAGGACCGATTTTTCCGGGCTGATCAATATTGCGAGTAAGATTCCCCAGGACACCACCAACACCGATCCGCCCATGACCCGGTGGAGCAATATGCGAAGGTTGGTGGCTTCGCCCTCGAAAACACCCGCCCAGTACAGATATGCCACCACCAGCGTGACGATGGCGACGCGGATGATGGCCTGCTCGGGCTCAGTATCCGGGCATTTCCCCAGGCGATCGCGCAGCCACGCGATGCCTGTCTGAAGCAGTGTTTTCGGGCGTGGTTGGCCGGTTTTTTTCACGATGAAAAAAAGCCGTCGCCGCGGCGGTCGGTGCTGCCGTTCCGGCCGCCGCGGGACGGTGTTGGAGAGCGGTACGAATTTCGTCGGGACCAAATGAGCGATTTGGTTCCACGGGGCGCGGTCACAAGGCAGTGTGAGCCCGAACCTTCATACCGCTGTAGCGAGCTTAACACCGCGCTGTAATCGCAGAATGTCGCTTCATGGCTATCATGTGAACTTTCGTAACTCATGTAAGCTTCGAGCATATCGCGCATCAGTCGGCCGGCGGAAAGTGCAGGGTGACGCGAGTGCCCCGGCCGGGCTCGGAGTCGATGCTCAACACGCCGTGCGATTGATACACGAAGCCATTGACCATGCTCAAACCCATGCCTCGGCCCGCGGGGCTCGGTTTGGTCGTAAAAAGCGGTTCCAGAACGCGGTCGCGCAATTCCTCGGGAATTCCTCCTCCAACGTCGCTCACGACGATCTGCACATAGAGCCGGTCCGATTCGAGCGCCACCCCCGGAGCCGACGCTTTGCCGACGCCGCTGCTGATGATCAGCTCGCCCCCGGAAGGCATCGCCTCTCTGGCATTCACAACCAAGTCAATAATAGCCGCTTCGAGCCGGTCGGGATCCACGTCCAAATCCGGAAGCTCCGGATCCAGTGCCACTTGCAGGTCGATGTTATCGGGCAGCGTCTGTGTCAACAGTGGCGTGAGGCGGCGAAGAACGCTGTTGGCGGCCACCCGTTGTGGATGCAGAAGCTGCTTGCCGGCGGCAGCCATGAGCCGGTCCACGATATCCGCGCAGTCGCGGCTCGCGGAAAGCGCGTCGTCGACGAGCTGATGTCCTTCATGGTCCTCATTCGCGATGTTCTCCTCGCGAATGAGTCCCAGACTGCCGATGACGGTGCTGAGAAGGTTGTTCAAGTCGTGGCCCAGTCGACTGGCAAAGTCGACGAAAGTCGCGTTCCCGGGTTCGAGTAGCGGCGAACTGCCGGTTGCGGTGGCGGTGGGGGATGCTCGTTCCTTCATATGCCTCGATGCCGAATGACAGTTGTGTGAACAAGATTACCACTCAATTGCCGACCCTGAGTTGACAGGTGGCGACCAGACCCAACCTGGGCAATATTCCCGACCAAATGGCAGGTTGCCAAGCTGTGTCTATAATTAATGGGTTACACGTGTGCGCGACGAGGTGATTCGGATCATGCTCACCGGGGCGAGAGTTCTCATTGTTGATGACGACGAGAGGTTGTGTCGCGTGCTTTCCAGGTATTTCACCCGGGAGGGCTACAGCGTCCGCGAGGCGGCGAACGGCGACGAGATGCGGGCCAGGCTGGCGGAGGGTCCCGCCGATCTGATTCTTCTCGATCTGATTCTCCCGGACGAAGATGGTCTGAGCCTGGCGCGGGACCTGCGGGCCGAGTCGGATATCGCCATCATCATGCTCACCGGCAAGACCGACACCATCGATAAAATCGTCGGGCTCGAGCTCGGTGCCGACGACTACATCACCAAGCCTTTCGACGAGCGGGAGTTGCTGGCCCGCATGCGCACCGTGCTTCGCCGCACCGCAAAGGGAGCAGACTCCGAGCACAGCGGTGAGGAATCCATCGCACAGTTTGCTGGCTGGAATCTCGACTTTGTCGCCCACGAGCTGACATCTCCCGGCGGAAACCATGTTCACCTCACCAGCAGCCAGTTCCAGTTACTGGCGTCTCTGGTGGCCCGACCCAATCGCGTCATGAGTCGCGAGGAAATGCTGAGCCTCGTGTCGGGACGCAACTGGTCACCGTTGGATCGCAGTATCGACGTGCTGGTCGGCAAGCTACGCAAAAAGATCGAATCCGATCCCAAGTCGCCCACACTGATAAAGACTATCCGTGGAGTGGGCTACAAGTTCACCGCTCACGTCGACTTCGGTTGACGCTCTCCTTGCCCCTCACTGTCGTATAATAGGGGGCCCGGAGAGGTACCGAAGTGGCTATAACGGCACCGACTCGAAATCGGTTGGGGGCATAACCGCCCCACGTGGGTTCGAATCCCACCCTCTCCGCCACCTGTTCTTGTTCGCTTGCCAGGACGAAAAACCCCTGTTTTTCTGGTATTTTTCCGTTCCCCTGACTATCATTTGCCTGCGCGCGCGAGTGCGAAACCATTTTTTTTGAAAATTTTTCATGGAGACCGTACATGGCTACAGCCGCGATCAAAGATCCCCTCAACAAGTCACAGCTGCTCACCACCATTTCTGAAGGGTGTGGAATGACGAAGAAGGAAGTGGCGGCCGTGCTGGACGAGCTGTCCTCGGTAATACACCGCCAGTTGAAAAAGCGTGGTGGCGCCGGTAATTGCACGCTTCCCGGTTTGATGAAGATCAAGACCATCAGGAAACCCGCCACCAAGGCCAGGCCGGGAATCAATCCCTTCACCGGCGAAGAGACGATTTTCAAGGCAAAGCCTGCCCGCACGGTGGTCAAGGTAACGCCACTAAAGGGTTTGAAGGAAATGGTCGTATAACTCGACGGCGAAGTCGCGAGTTTGCCGCGAGCCAGCGCTCGTGCAAAAGCCCCGTTGCCGATGGTGCCGGGGCTTTTTTTTGGGGACATTTGTAAGGGGACAGATTTGAAATCTGTCCCCCCCCTCCCTCAGATCTGCCGCAGCAGCTCGTTGATGCCGACCTTGCCGCGGGTGCCCTCGTCGACCTGCTTGACGATGACCGCGCAGTACAGGCTGTAGCGGCCATCCTCGGACGGCAGGTTGCCCGAGACGACCACCGACCGGGCAGGAATACGGCCGTAGCTCACCTGGCCGGTTCCCCGGTCATAGATCCGCGTGCTCTGGCCCAGGTACACGCCCATGGAAATCACCGACCCTTCTTCGACGACGACCCCTTCCACGACCTCCGATCGCGCGCCGATGAAGCAGTTGTCCTCGATGATGGTCGGGGACGCCTGAACGGGCTCCAGCACTCCGCCGATGCCGACTCCACCCGATAGATGCACGTTCTTGCCGATCTGCGCGCAGGATCCCACCGTGGCCCAGGTGTCCACCATGGTGCCGCTGTCCACGTAGGCGCCGATGTTGACGTAGCTCGGCATCAGCACAACGCCCGAGCCGATGAAGCTGCCCCGCCGGGCCACCGCCGGCGGTACCGCGCGAAAATTCCCGCTGCGGAACTGCTCCTCGCTGTAGTGCACGAATTTCGACGGCACCTTGTCGAAATAGCGGGTAAATGCTCCTTCTACGACCTCACTGTCGTAGATGCGAAAAGACAGCAAAACGGCCTTTTTGAGCCACTCGTGGACTATCCACTGGCCGTCGATTTTCTCCGCCACCCGCGCCTCGCCGGAATCGAGCATGGCGATGGCCTCGTCCACGTCGGCGCGAAGCTTTTCGTCCACATTCTTCGGCGTGAGCTGTGTGCGCCCCTCGAATGCCTGCTCCAGGCGTGCGGCGAGATCGGCCATCGGCGTCGTTCCTTACATTTCAGAGGGCAGCAACTATACACCGTGTTGCTGGAGAGCCCAGTCGACGTGTTCCCGGACCAGGTCCGACGGGTGGGCGCGGCGCGCCAGGAGCGCATCGACTACCGCTTTGCCGCCCGGTCCGTTGCCCAGTGCGACGGCGATGTTGCGCAACCAGCAGAGGTGTCCGATGCGTCGAATCGCCGTGCCTTCGGTGTAGCGCAGAAACTCTTCCTCGCTCCATCGAAACAATGTCACCAGGGATGCCGAGTCGAGCCCGTGGCGCGGTGAGAAATCCTGCTCGCTGGTGGTCGTGGCGAAGCGATTCCAGGGGCATACCAGCTGGCAATCGTCGCACCCGAAGATACGATTGCCGATGAGAGAGCGCAGATCCTCAGGGATTGGCCCGCGCAGCTCGATGGTCAGGTAGGAGATGCAGAGCCTCGCGTCCAGCTCATAGGGGGCAACGATGGCGCCCGTGGGGCAGGCTTCCAGGCACGCCAGGCAGGTGCCGCAGTGGTCGCTACCGGGTTGGTCCGGGGGCAGCGCGAGATCGGTGTAAATCTCGCCGAGAAAAAACCAGGATCCGGCCTCCCGATTGAGCAGGTTGGTGTGCTTGCCGATCCAGCCGAGGCCGGCAGCGCGTGCCAGGGGCTTCTCCAGCACCGGGGCGCTGTCGGTGAACACCCGGTAGCTGAAGTCGCCGATGGCGCCTTCGATTCTGTCCGCGAGCTTCTGCAGTCGCTTGCGCATGAGCTTGTGGTAATCGCGGCCCAGGGCGTAGCGGGAGACGAAGGCCAGGGCGGGATCCTGGAGCACAGCTGAAATCGGCGCCGCGTCCCGGGGCAGATAATCCATGCGCACGGAGATCACCCGCAGGGTGCCGGGGTGCAGCAACGCGGCGCGGCTGCGTTTGAGGCCGTGGCGCTGCATATAGTGCATCTCGCCGTGGCGGCCCGCATCCAACCAGGCGAGCAGGCGGATCTCGTCGGCGCCCAGGTCCGGGTCGGCGATGCCCGCCTGTTGAAAGCCGAGCTCCACCGCCCAGGCTTTGATATCCCTGGCCAGCGCTCTTGCGTCCACGACACTTGCCGGCATGACAGGGGGCCTCGGATGATTTCGGGGGCAGGATTCGCTATTCTACGCTGCTTCGTTCCCCAGACTCATGGCTCGAGCCCATCCATCATGCAAGCGTTCACCACATTAGACGGGTTGGTGCTCCCTCTGGACCGCGCCAACGTGGACACCGATGTCATCATCCCGAAGCAGTTTCTGGTCTCCATCAAGCGCACGGGTTTCGGCCCGAACCTGTTCGACGCCTGGCGCTACCTGGATCGCGGCGCGCCGGGGATGGACCACGGCAAACGCCCGTTGAACCCCGATTTCGTGCTCAACCACGAACGCTACCAGGGGGCGGAGATACTCATCGCCAGACGCAATTTCGGCTGCGGGTCCAGCCGCGAGCATGCCCCCTGGGCGCTGCTCGAGTATGGCATCCGCGCGATCATCGCGCCGAGCTTCGCCGAGATCTTCTCCAATAACTGTTTCATGAACGGTGTTCTGCCAGTGGTCCTGGACGAGGGCATCATGGACGAATTGTTTCGCCAGGTGGAGGAGAATCCGGGCTTTCGCCTGCGCGTGGACCTGGAAGCTCAAACGGTGACGACGCCTGGCGGGCAGGCCTACGGTTTCGAAGTGGACGCCTTCAAGAAATACAGCCTGCTCAACGGGCTCGACGAGATCGGGCTTACCATGCAGCACGTGCACGACATCCGCGACTACGAGAAGCGGCGCAGGAAAGAAGCGCCGTGGCTGTTCGCGGACTGACGCCCGCCTGACCGGATCGCCCCATGAGCCACAAGATTCTGATATTGCCCGGCGACGGCATCGGGCCGGAAATCGTCGCAGAGGCCGTCAAGGTGCTCGATGCATTGAAGCAGTCGGGGGATCTGGCAGTCGAGCTGGAGCACGCCGATGTCGGCGGCGCCGGCCTGGACGCGTGTCGGTCACCGCTTCCCGAACAGACGCTGGCGCTTGCCCGTGACGCCGATGCCGTCCTGCTCGGTGCCGTCGGTGGGCGCAAGTGGGATTCGGTGGAGCGCCACCTCCGTCCCGAGCAGGGGCTGCTCAATCTGCGGGCGGCACTGGGCGTATTCGCGAACCTGCGCCCGGCGTGCACCTATCCACAGCTGGCCGCAGCGTCCACGCTGGAGGCGCACGTGGTCTCGGGCCTGGACCTGATGATCGTGCGCGAGCTCACCGGTGGCATTTACTTCGGTCAACCGCGGGGCATTCGGACCCTGGACGACGGTCAGCGCCAGGGCTTCAATACGATGGTCTATTCGGAGTCCGAGATCGAGCGCATCTGCCGGGTGGCCTTCGATCTGGCCATGAAGCGCGGGCGCAAGCTGTGTTCGGTGGACAAGAGCAACGTGCTCGA
>CAXMNG010000241.1:0-3906 GCA_964194585.1 Salibacteraceae bacterium
ACCATCCCCGGGCCGGGCTTTTCACCGAAGCCGCTGTCATAACCGCAGACGAAACTGAGAAAAGCGCCGATCTGAAAAAGCGACATGGTGGCATGGGCCAGCGCCTCGCTGTCCATGGTGGCAATACCGAGATGCAATCCGCGCTCGGTCAACCGTGCGAACAAAGACGCCAGATCGCCCACCGGCACCGCCCGGGCAGCCGCTTCGCGGGCAAATATTTCCTCCATCCGCGTCACCAGCTGCATTGCATCGCCGAGGCCGCACTCCTCCGCCCACAGGCGGGCGATAGCGGCATTGGTGCCGGATGCCAGCGCCAGCCCGGACTTGCACCGCCCGCTCCGATGATCGTATCCGCCCATGGCCAGTAGTCGATCGGCGAGCTCCGGTTGGCCGGCGTCGCGACTCACGATCTCCGCCGCGCTTCGATAGGCGGGCATCCAGGTGGCATGGAAATCCAACAGCGTGCCGTCCTTGTCGAACAGGATCCCCTTGATAGCCACGATTGCGCTTCGAATCTCGCGGGAAAACTCTAACGGCGCGTTGCGTACAGGAACGTCGCCTGCCCCACATGCACGCGTTCGGCATCGTGTTCGGCGACGAAGTCTTTCAACTCGCCGCGATCGTCCATGCCACGCACGAGTTTCTCTACCCGGTCGAGCTCTTCGGGGGTCAGCATCGCCCAGATAGAGTCCCCGGCGCGCCATGTCGCATCCAGAGGTCCCCGCGGATCGAAGTAGCTGCTTCCCTGCAAGATCGCGTCGCTGGGCACGAAGCGCCCGCACGGATCGAATCCGCAGTCGGCGATCAAGCTCTCCAGCTCGACCAGCGGCACGTGGCGCTCGATCATGCGTTCCGCGATGGGCTCGATGAGCGGGAAAAACCACCAACCACGGCGCAGTTGCTCGTGGCTGCAGAAATTCACCACGAGAACACCGCCGGGACGCAGCACCCGGGCGAACTCACCGATGACTTTTCGGGTCAGAGGCCACGCTTCGGCAGCATCGTCCGGCAGATGGTGCAGTACCTGGTTGATCATGACCGCGTCCACGCTCGTGTCGCCCAGGGGCAGGCCGTCGATGGCGGCGTGGTGAAAGCTGATCCGTCCCGCCGCCTCGGCGTCCGCGAGCTTCGTCCTGGCGACCCCCAACATGCCTTCGTTCATGTCGACGGCTTCGATTCGGGCCACGTGATCCACCAGCGCCAGGGAGTAGCTGCCGGTCCCGCAACCGGCGTCGACCAGAATCTGTTCCGCCAAGGGCCGGCCACTCCGGGCCAGGCAGCCCAGAATGATCTCGATGCCGATGGGCTCCCGGGTCGAATCGTAGTGGGCGGAGGTGGCGGTGTAATTTTCGTAACTGCTCATGGTCCTGGATGTTAGAGGGGCAGCATGAAAATTGCACTGCATACATTACAATGCGCCCCATGAATGATTCGAGATTCCAGGGCACCGCATCTTACGTGGCCACCGACGACTTGATGATGGCGGTCAACGCCGCCATCACCGTGGGCAGGCCGCTGCTCGTCAAAGGCGAACCCGGCACCGGCAAGACACGCCTCGCCGAGGAAGTGGCGACGGCCCTGGGCCGCCCGCTCATCGCCTGGCATATCAAATCCACCAGCAAAGCACAGCAGGGGCTGTACGAATACGATGCCGTGGCGAGACTGCGCGATTCCCAGCTCGGTGAGGAGCGCGTGCACGACATCGCCAACTACATCGTCAAGGGAAAGCTGTGGGAAGCCTTCGAAAGCGAGGTGCAACCGGTCCTGCTCATCGATGAAATAGACAAAGCCGATATCGAGTTTCCCAATGACCTTCTGTTGGAGCTCGACCGCATGGAGTTCCACGTTTACGAAACGAAGAAGCTGGTCAAGGCGAAACAACGCCCGATTATTTTCATCACCAGCAACAACGAGAAAGAGCTCCCCGATGCCTTCTTGAGACGATGTTTCTTTCACTACATCCGCTTTCCCGACAAAGAAATAATGGCGAGAATCGTACGCGTCCACTTCCCGGACCTGAAAAAGGACATCCTGAGGGAGTCGCTGGAGTCGTTCTTCGACCTGCGCGAGGTGCCCGGGTTGAAAAAGAAGCCATCGACAGCGGAGCTGCTCGACTGGATCAAGTTGCTGGTCGCCGAGGACATACCGGCACAGGCCCTGCGCGAAAAGGATAACGGTAAGATAATTCCGACCCTCTACGGCGCATTGCTGAAGAACGAGCAGGACGTTCATCTGTTCGAACGTTTGGTATTCCTGAACCGCAGACGAAACTGATTCGGGCGATGCTCGTCGACTTTTTTTTCTTACTGAGAAGTGCCGGGCTTCCGGTCTCGGTGACCGAGTTTCTGACATTGCTCGACGCGCTTTCCCGGCGCGTCGCGCGTTGCAGCGTCGATGACTTCTATTACCTGGCGCGCGCAAGCCTCGTAAAGGACGAACGTCGCTTCGATCGCTTCGATCGCGTATTCGGGGCGCACTTCGCGGGCTTACAGGAGCTGTTCGACGAAATCGTCGGAGAAATCCCCGAGGAATGGCTGCGCGTCGAGGGCATGCGCCATTTGAGCGAAGCAGAGAAGCAGCAGATCGAAGCGCTGGGTGGATGGGAGAAGCTCATGGAGACGCTTCGCGAGCGCCTCGCCGAGCAAAGCGGACGCCACCAGGGCGGTTCGAAGTGGATCGGCACCGGCGGCACCTCGCCCTTCGGCGCCTACGGCTACAACCCGGAGGGCATTCGCATGGGCCAGGATGGCTCTCGAAACCGCCGTGCCGTGAAAGTCTGGGACGCCCGCGAGTTCAGGAATCTGGACGACAGCGTGGAAATCGGCACACGTAACATCAAGATCGCATTACGACGTTTGCGTCAATTCGCCCGCCAGGGCGCCGCCGAAGAGCTGGACCTCGATGACACGATTCGCTCCACCGCGCGCAACGCCGGGTTGCTCGATCTGAAGCTATTGCCGGAACGCCACAACCACGTGAAGGTATTGTTGTTTCTCGACGTCGGCGGCTCGATGGAGGAGCACGTCAATTTGTGTCAGGAACTTTTCTCCGCCGCACGCTCAGAGTTCAAGCATCTGGAGTATTACTACTTTCACAACTTCGTCTACGAATCCGTTTGGAAGGACAATAGCCGGCGCTTACGCGAGCGGGTTCCCACCTATGACCTGATGCATACCTATGGCAGCGATCACAAGCTGATATTCATCGGCGACGCATCCATGAGCCCCTACGAGATCATTCACCCGGGTGGCAGCGTCGAGCATTGGAACGAGGAGCCTGGCGCCGTGTGGATGGGCAGACTGCTGCACACCTACCCCAATGCCATCTGGCTCAATCCGGAGCCGGTTCGGCGTTGGGGGTACACACCCTCCATCGATATCACGCGGGAGATCATGAACGAGCGTATGTTCCCGCTGACGCTGGCGGGACTCGACCGGGGCATCAGGGAGCTGCAGAAAGCGGGCAGCGGGGGGGGACAGATTTGAAATCTGTCCCCTGTCAAAATAGTCCGTCGATCTCGCCTTTCTCGTTGACGTGGATCGCTTCCGCGGCTGGAACCCGCGGCAATCCCGGCATGGTCATCATTTCTCCGCACAGCGCCACCACGAACTCGGCACCAGCGGACAGGCGCAGCTCCCGGATGGGGATGACGTGGCCTTCCGGCGCGCCCTTGGCGCTTGGGTCGGTGCTGAAGCTGTACTGGGTTTTCGCCATGCACACGGGGAAATGCCCGTAACTCTCCTGGAGCTGCGCGAAGCGATTGCGCACCGCCTGCTCGGCGCTGACATCGGCAGCCCCGTAGATTTCCGTGGCGATGGTCTTCACTTTGTCCCAAAGACTCATGTCGTCGGGATAAAGCGGCTTGAAAGACGCCTGCCCGGAATCCACCAGCTCCACGACCTGGCG
>CAXMNG010000242.1:0-8661 GCA_964194585.1 Salibacteraceae bacterium
TGGCCCGATCCAGAGCGTCCCGCACCCAGAGCAGATTCTCGATGACGAGTTCGGCCGCGCTCTCGTGAGAGAAGCGCCACGGCGCCCTTACCTGAAGCTTGGCTTCTTCATCCACGACCAGGTGGACATGCTTACGGCCGACGACACGATGCAAGGTATATCCGACCGTATCGCCATCGATATTCAGTTCCCGGGTGCTGGTGATGCTCCGGCCGGCCATCAAAATCTTCCTTGCATGATCGTCACCGGCCGCTCCCGGCAAACAAACCGGTCCGCAATGCCTGCCATTGCTGCTCCCAGAATTCCAAGGGCCTATGCGCGAAACCGCTGCGGCTGAATTGCGTCATACGCCCTTCCACCACCGCCATCAGCAAATTGGCGATAGCCGCCACGCTCGCCGGCGACCGCATAGCGGCGACTTGCTCGCCCTCACGCAGAATTTGCTTCATCTGGGTCTCGAGGCGATCGAAAAATTGCGACACGCGTGCGCGCAATCGCTCATGCTCGCCTACCAGAGCCTCTCCGAGCAAGACCCGCGTGATCCCCGGGTTGCGATCGGAAAAGGTCAGGAGCATGGTGAGCATGCGCTCGCAACGCCGAGCAGCGTCAGGCTCTTCACTGAGAATGCGGGTAGCCAGTCCGAATACAGATTCCTCGGCGAACTCGATAAGAGCCTCGAACATCTTCGCCTTGCTCGCAAAGTGACGGTATAGAGCCGCCTCGGATACACCCACGACCTCGGCGAGACGCGCCGTCGTGATGCGTGTGCCGGGCCGGCTTTCCAACTCCTGAGCGAGGGCCTCGAGAATTTGCTGACGGCGAGACGGTTTGGGTGTCTCAGGCATGGCGCCTACGCGCGTTCACGACTGATCATCGTGCCGACGCCTTCGCGAGTAAAAGTCTCCAACAGCACGGCATGTTGTACCCTCCCATCGGAGATAGTTGCGGATCGGACACCATTGTTCACCGCGTCCAAAGCGCAACGCACTTTGGGCAACATGCCGCCCTTGATAACGTCGTCGGCGATATACTTTTTCACGTCGTCGACATCGAGATTCGTGAGCAGTTCTCCCTCACCGTCGAGTACGCCCGGCGTGTTGGTCAGAAGGATGAGCTTTTCCGCATTCAGGGTCTCGGCAACTTTACCGGCAACCAGATCGGCATTGATGTTGTAAGACTGTCCGTCCTCGCCCATTCCGATGGGTGCGATCACGGGAATAAAATCTCCTTGCATCAGCATGTCGACCACACTGGCGTCGATGTGCGTGACTTCGCCGACGTGCCCGATGTCGATGATCTCCGCTGCCTTCAACTCCGGACTGTCACGGCGCAGGGTCAGTTTCTTGGCCCGAATGAGATTGCCATCCTTGCCGGTGAGCCCCACGGCGCGGCCACCGTGGCTGCCGATGAGATTGACTATTTGCTTGTTGACCAATCCCCCGAGGACCATTTCAACCACATCCATGGTCTCGCGGTCGGTTACCCGCATGCCATCGACGAACTCCGATTTCTTGCCGATGCGCGCCAGCACATCACCGATTTGTGGCCCACCGCCATGCACCACCACCGGGTTCATGCCCACCAGCTTCATGAGCACCACGTCCTTGGCGAAACTGCTTTGCAGCGAATTACCCACCATGGCCGCGCCACCGTATTTCAACACGATGGTCTTGCCATAGAATCGTTGGATATAGGGCAGCGCATCGGCGAGCACGCGCGCCGTTTCTTCTGCAGTGCTTGGATTCAGCGACATTTCTCGAATCCGGCCGTCAATGATATGAACACAATCGTCGCGCTCCGCGGTAGAAGCCGACATTGTCGCCCCTGTCTGCACCCAACTAAAACGGCAACACCAGATTCGGGTCGATCTCGGCCAGCGCTTTTCTGAACTCCTCCTGAATGCGCGCCAATGCGATCTTATCGTCTCCCTCGAATCGCATTACCAGGCTTGGAGTGGTGTTGGACGCACGAACGAGTCCCCATCCATCGGAGAAGTCCACCCGCAGTCCGTCGATTGTCGTGCGTTTTCCATTGGCAAAGCCTTCGGCGGCGACCAGTTTTTCGACGAAAGGCACCTGCTCGCCCTCTTTCATATCGACGCGCAATTCCGGTGTGCTCTCCCCCGCCGGCAACCTGGCGAAAACCTCCCCTGGGGACTTCTTGAAAGCCATGAGGATTTCCAGCATACGGGCGGCGCTGTAAATCGCGTCATCAAAACCGTACCACCGATCCTGAAAAAATATGTGACCGCTCATCTCGCCAGCCAGCGGCGCGCCACTCTCCTTGAGTTTGTTCTTTATATAGGAGTGGCCGGTACGCCACATGACGGGCTTTCCGCCGAGTTGCTTGATGACTTTTGCAAGCCGGCTGGAGCACTTGACGTCGAACACGATGTCGGCGCCCGGATTTCTGCCGAGCACGTCCTTGGCAAAAAGCATCATCTGCATATCTGCCCAGATGATCCTGCCGTCCGCGTCGACAACGCCCAACCGATCCCCATCGCCGTCGAAGGCGAAACCGAGATCCGCGTTCTCCTGCTTCACGGTGCCGATCAGGTGGGTCAAGTTGGCGGGATCGGACGGATCCGGATGGTGGTTGGGAAAGTTTCCGTCGACCTCGCAAAAGAGCTCCACCACGTCGTGGCCCAGGGCGCGCAGCAGCTTTGGCGCGACCTCTCCCGCGACCCCGTTGCCGCAGTCGACGACCACGCGAAAGGAGTTGCCGAGCGCCACCGGCACATCCTCACAAACGCGGCGCACATACTCGTCGACGACCTCCATGCTTTGAAGGTTGCCTTTCCCGCTGGGGAAGTCGCCGCCCTCGGCGCGCTTTCTGAGGTCCTGGATGTCGTCACCGAAGAGCGTGTCACCGCCGAGCATGATCTTGAGACCGTTGTACTCGGGGGGATTGTGGCTGCCGGTGACCATGACGCCGCTGCCGGTGTTCAGATAGTGGGTGGCGAAATAGAGAACCGGCGTGGGCACACGGCCCACATCGATGACGTCGCGCCCTGTGGCCTGCAGGCCTTCGATCAACGCCTCCTGCAGCTCGGGGCCGGAGTTGCGGCCGTCGCGCCCGACCACGATGGTCTGCTGGCCGCGCTCGTAGGCTTCCGCACCGATGGCACGTCCAATCTGGCGCACGATGTCGGCGCTGAGTCCTTCCTCGACGATGCCGCGCACATCGTAGGCGCGGAAGATTTCCGCCGGCATCTTCATGGCGCCGGCCTCTTCTTCGACGACAATACCGCCCTCGGCGGCTGACTCGTCGGGAGCCACATAGGCGGCTTCGACGCCTTGGGCCGATTCCGCCCCCGCGCCTCCGGCGGCGGCTTGGGCAGCTGCCTTGGCGGCGGCCTGCTTGGCGGCAGCCTCCAGCTTCTTCTGACGATCCGCCTCCTCCGCGGCCGCTCCGACGCGGGCCCGAGCGCGCTGTCGCAACCCCACTACCAGCACGATGATCACCACCAGAGCGCCGGCGACCCCGGGAATCACCCAATCGGGGAGATCGATCAACGGCTCCGGCGGCGACAGGCGACCGCCCGGCCAGAAGGCCACGCGCCACGGTGTGCCCCCGACCTTGACGCGCACCGCCGCGGGCCCCTGACGCACACCCGGGTCGCCGCCCCGGGCGAGCACCAGCGGCTTTCCGCCGCCACTGCTCTGGGTGAGCTCCGCGTAGCCGTCGGGGATGCTCACCCTGGATACGAGTTCGGGCAGTAGAGACACGTCAAGAGCCAGCACCAGATGACCCGCCAGCGTGCCGCCCTCGTTGATACGCCAGAGTGTCAAGATGTGCTGATCGTCGCTTTCGAACAGCAGCGCCTCCGGCGGCGGCGTCTTTCCTGACTTTTCAGATTCACCCAACATCTGGATGGCCGCATAACCGAGCGGCGGTTTCGAGCTGAGGTCGGGTGTCCGTGTTCCCGCGTCCACCAGCCGTGCCAGTATCACGGCGTCGTGGCTGGCGGCGATCTCCTGTTCCCTGGCGGCACGGGCCGCGCGATCGTCGCCGAGCAGCAGCGCTGCCAGCCGATCCTCATGGAAAAGATTCGCCAGAGCCTGGGTTTCGCGGCTCACCTCCCGGGAAACGTTGGCGGCCGCCGACCTGGCGGCGGCATGAACGGCTTCCTGGCGTTCCTGCTCGGCCGATGCGGTGTAATTCTGGTAGGCGACCAGTCCGCCGGCAGTCCCCCCGCCTATCAGCAGCACCAGAACGAGCGCCCAGCGCCAGCGCCGCCAGGCCCCCGCCAACCCGTCGCCGGACCCCGTCTTCCTGGCTTTAGGCGCAACTGCGGGCTTGGGCGTGGCCGCGGCTTTCGGTTTGGGTTTTGCCAATGCTAAAAAGCCTCAAGCACGGCCGGAGTGGCCGAAGCCACCGGCCCCACGAGTGCTTTCCTGAAACGATTCGACCACTTCGAAGTGAGCGCGCACTATCGGTATGAATACCATTTGAGCGATGCGTTCGCCCGGCTGGATGGTAAATGACTGGCGACTTCGATTCCAGCAGGATACCAACACCTGGCCCTGGTAGTCGGCGTCGATGAGACCTACCAGGTTACCCAGTACGATGCCGTGCTTGTGTCCCAGACCGGATCGGGGCAGCAGCACCGCCGCCAGCCCCGGGTCATCGATGTGTATGGCGATGCCCGTCGGCAGCAAATGGGTATCGCCGGGCTGCACTTCCAGCGGCTCATCGAGGCATGCCCGGAGGTCGATGCCGGCGGAGCCGTCGGTGGCGTATTCGGGCAACGGGTATTTGCTGCCGACGCGCGCATCCAGGATCTTAAGCTGGATGCTTTTCACGAAACCTCTCGGTCACCAGTGCCACGAGCCGTTGGGCGAGCTCGGTCTTCGACGCCTCGCCGAGATCCGCTTCACCGCCTTTCCAGAATACGCGGAGCCGATTGGTGTCGACGCCGAAACCCGGACTCGCCCCGCCCACGGGATTGGCGGCAATCATGTCCAGACATTTGCGCGTGAGTTTCTCGCGAGCGTGACTCTCGAGCCTCTCGGTCTCGGCGGCGAAGCCGACGGTGAAAGGAGAATGATCCCGTCCGGCGACCTCGGCGAGGATGTCGACGTTGCGCACCAGGGCGATCTCCATGGCCCTGTCTTTCTTCTTGATTTTGTGCTCGGATATCTCGGCGGGCCGATAGTCCGCCACCGCCGCGGCGGCCATGAAGATGTCGCAGCCCTCGACCCTGGACAGCACCGCGCCGTGCATCTCGGCGGCACTCTCCACCTGGACGCGCTCGACGCCGGGTGGCGCCGGCAAATCGCTGGGGCCGCTCACGAGGATCACCGAGGCCCCGGCGGCCCGTGCGGCGGCGGCCACCGCGTAGCCCATCTTTCCCGAACTGTGGTTGCTGATGTAACGCACCGGATCAATGGCCTCGCGGGTGGGGCCCGCGGTAATCAGCACACCGAGTCCTGCAAGACCCGTTTCCCGGCCGTCCGGGGGAACGACTGCGTCCAGGTCCGCCGCCAGCTCTGCCGGCTCCAGCATGCGTCCTTCACCCGTCTCGCCGCAGGCCTGATCCCCCGAGCCGGGACCCAGCAGACGAACGCCGCGGGCCCTCAGAGTATTGACATTGGCCTGGGTGGCGGCCGCGGCCCACATTCGGCGATTCATGGCAGGGGCAACTACGATGGATGCGTCTGTGGCCAGACACAGCGTGCTCAGCAGATCATCGGCCAGGCCGTGGGCCAGACGGGCGATGATGTCAGCGCTGGCCGGCGCGATGAGAACCACGTCCGCCCAGCGCGCCAGCTCGATGTGCCCCATGGCGGCTTCTGCCCCCTGGTCGAGAAGCGTCGTGTGCACCGCCTGACCCGACACCGCCTGCAAGCTCAAGGGAGTGATGAAATCCCGGGCCGCACGGGTCATGACCACGCGCACCTCGTGGCCGCGTTCACGTAGGCGCCGCACCAGGTCCGGGCTCTTGTAGGCGGCTATGCCCCCGGAGACGCCCAGCAGCACATGTTTATTGGTCTGGTTAGACATATTGCCTGGCCCGTTACGACTGTAATCTTACAGTGTATCAGTAGCCTGCTAATCCGCCACGGAGGTCGGCATGGGAATCAAGGACTGGCCGGCGGCGGAGCGCCCCCGGGAAAAGCTCCTGGCCCACGGTCCACAGGCGCTGTCCGATGCCGAGCTGCTGGCAATATTCGTGGGCAGCGGCATCGCCGGCCATACGGCCCTCGACCTGTCGCGGGCGCTGCTGACACGTTTTGGGGACTTGCGCGGGTTGCTCGATGCCGGGCGCGAGGAATTCTGCCGTGCTCCCGGGGCGGGCGACGCCCGTTACGCCTTGCTACAGGCAGCCCTGGAGATCGGGCGCCGCTATCTCGAGTGCCAGTTGCGCCGTGGCACGGCGCTGGGCTGCCCCACCGACACTCGCCGCTTCCTGACCGCCCGTCTGCGGCGCCACGAGCACGAGGTCTTCGCGTGCCTGTTCCTGGACAACCGCCACCGGCTCATCTGCTTCGAGGAACTGTTTCGCGGCACCGTCAACGGCGCCAGCGTGCACCCCCGGGAGATCGCCAAGCGCGCCCTGCACCACAATGCCGCAGCGATCATCATCGCCCACAATCACCCCTCGGGGGTGGCGGAGCCGAGTCAGGCGGACCGCGCCATCACCGGTCGCATCCGCGACGCCATGGCGCTCATCGACGTGCGCCTCATGGATCACTTCGTGGTCGGTGACGGCGAGATCGTGTCCTTCGCCGAACGGGGCTGGATCTGACCACCGCGGCCCGGAAACGTCGTGGTACCGGGCCCGGCACTCCCCGGCCATCTTGAAACGGCTCGCGGGCACTGGTATAAAGCTCGTTTCCCCGAGTCAATGATCACTTGCCCCGATGTCCAAAGTCTGTCAAGTCACCGGCAAACGTCCCGTCTCGGGTAACAACGTTTCCCATGCCAGGAACAGGACGCGCCGGCGCTTCCTGCCGAATCTGCACACCCACCGGTTCTGGGTGCCCAGTGAGAAGCGCTTCGTGAAGCTTCGGGTGTCCGCCAAGGGCATGCGGATCATCGACAAGAAGGGCATCGAAACCGTTGTTGCCGAAATGCGGGCGCGGGGCGAGCGTTTTTAAGGGAGGGGTCTGAATCATGCGCGACAAAATCAAAATGGTTTCCAGTGCCGGCACCGGGCACTACTACACCACCGACAAGAATAAGCGCACGACTCCCGACAAGCTGGAGATGAAGAAATTCGATCCGGTCGTGCGCAAGCACGTCATCTACAAGGAAGCGAAAATCAAATAAAAAAAGACCGCCGGAAGGCGGTCTTTTTTGGCCTGCCAATTTGTGCCCGATCCCGGTCAGGCAGGCTTCACCGAATACATGGGCAGGGTCTTCGCGAACTCCTGCAATGCGCGGATTCCGCTCTCCTCGGCCTCCCGGCACCATTCCTGCAATGACTGCCGGAGCCGCTCGTGGCTCGCCGTACGTTCCTGCCAGATCGCCTGCAATCTTCCCTTGTACAGATAGACCGTCTGCAGAGCGTGGCTGTGCTTCAACGCCGCGTCGAGTCGCGCGCGGGCATCGATGCTCAAACGCGACTCCTCGCGAACCAGCAGGCTCTTCACACGCCGCAGTAACGGCCGCTCGGCATGGTCCGCCCGGCCCAGCTCTTCTTCGTAGACCTTACCGAGCACGTTCTTCGCGTACTGGGACATGACTTGCATGCGGTTGCTGATGACGCCTTTGACAGAATCCAGATCGACACGCGCCTTTCCCGGTACGATGACCGGTCTGGGAGCAGTTTTCTTGACCCTGGCGAGACCCAGCATTTCCAACAACCGGATATAGAACCAACCGATATCGAACTCCCACCACTTGCTGGAAAACTTCGCGGAGCTCGCGAACGCGTGGTGATTGTTGTGCAGCTCCTCACCACCGATGATGATGCCGATAGGCACGATATTGGTGGAGGCATCGGGGGTCTCGTAGTTGCGATAACCCCACCAGTGACCAACGCCGTTGATGACGCCGGCCGCGGTCACCGGGATCCACAACATTTGCACCGCCCACATGGTGAGGCCGATAGGCCCGAAGAGAATCACATTGAGCACCATGGTCAGGTAGTAGCCCGTGCCGGAATGACGCGTGTAGACATTGCGCTCCAGCCAATCGTCCGGCGCGCCGTGACCGTAACGCTCCAGCGCCTCCCGATCCCGCACACCGATACGATAGAGCTCTGTTCCCTGGAGCAAAAGCTTGGCGATTCCGTGAATCTGGGGGCTATGGGGATCTTCTGCGGTCTCCACCTTGGCATGATGCTTTCGGTGCACGGTAATCCACTCCCGGGTCACCTGTCCGGTGGTGAGCCACAACCACAGGCGGAAAAAATGCGAGACGACGGGGTGCAGGTCCACGGCCCGATGGGCCATCGCGCGGTGCAGATATAGGGTCACGCCGGCGATGGTAATGTGGGTCGCCACCAAGATAATCGCGATGTATCCCCAGATGGGTAGCTCGAGTAGCCCGGTCAGCATGATTTTTCCCAAAGGATTGTTGACCGCGCACCCTTCGCGGCCTCGGCGAGTCTAGCACTTGAGTGCCAGAGGCGCATTAGATGGTGCCAATTCTGTCACACTCGTTAATGTGAAACGTGACCAGGGACAACATTTTGGCGCCTGGGGGTCAGCC
>CAXMNG010000243.1:0-2319 GCA_964194585.1 Salibacteraceae bacterium
GACGTGCTGCGACCCGCCGCCCCCGGCGGCCGTGGCGACGGCGGTGCGGGTACCGGAGAAGGCGGTGTCGAATTCGTCCTGGAGTTCAAAGTCGATGAAATCCTCGACTGGCTGTGGGAAGAGCTGGAACTCCCCAATCTCGAGCCAAAAACTGCCGGCGGCATAGAGCAATCGGAGTACGTGCGCGAAGGCATCGATCGCCGTGGTCCACGCGCAAGGCTGGATCGCCGCAGAACGGTCAAGGAGGCGGTGAAGCGCCGCGCAATTCAGACGAATCCGATCCCCTTTACCAACGAGGATCTGCGCTTTCGTCAACTGGCGCGTCGGCCGCAACCGCTCACTCAGGCGGCGATTATATTCATCCTCGACGTCTCCTCCAGCATGGATGACGCCTCGCGTCAGCTCGCCAAGTCGTTCTTTTTCTGGGCACTGCAGGGTATTCGCCGCCAGCACGCGCGAATCGAAACCGCCTTCATCGGTCACACGGTAAACGCGTGGGAATTCTCGGAAGAGGAATTTTTCGCGGTGCGCGCCACCGGTGGCACCGAAGCATCTGGAGCGTTCGCCCTTTCCCTCGACGTCATCCGCGCACGATTCGACCCGGCCCAGTACAACGTCTACGTTTTTTATGCCTCTGACGGCGACAACTTCGCCGCCGACAGGGCAGCTTCCCGGGAACGGCTGAAGGAACTCTCGACCATCAGCAATTTCATGGGTTATGTGGAGACCACGCGACGCGCCAGTGACCGCCTGAATACCGAGATGGGCCGCCTGTTCAAGGAGCTTGCCGAAGGCGAAACTCCGGCGGACAGCTATGCCCTGGGCGCTCAGGAAGACATCTGGGAGGCGATTCGGCGCTTTTTCACACAGCAAGCCACGCAAAAGGACTGAGGCCATGGCCGGCGACAGTCGTTTCTACCGAGTCGAGATGGAGGAGCTCGCCCACAGCTTCGGGTTCGATTTCTATCCCGTAGAGTTCGAGGTCGTGCCGCCCAGCTTCATGACCGAGGTGGCGGTGTACGGACTTCCGGTACGAATGCCTCACTGGTCGTTCGGCGTTCGCTACATTCACCAACTCGTGCAACACGAGATGGGGCACTCGCGCATCTTCGAGGTGGTTTACCCCGGCAACCCCGGTCATGCGTTTCTGGCTAACAACAATTCCGACATGGACAACACGCTGGTGTGCGCCCACGTGCTCGGCCACGCTGATTTTTCGAAAAACAACGAGCTGTTTCGCCGCGTCCACAAGCAGGTAGGTGCGCGCATCGTGGACATGGCTGCCAATCACGCGCGGCGCATCGAGCAGGCCATCGAGCGCCACGGCCAGGAACATGTGGAGCGGGTGCTGGACGCAGCGCTGTCGCTCGAGCAACACATCGACATCAATCAGTCGCTGAGCCGCCCCCGCTACAGCGAGATGGATCAGGACGGCGAAGACCCGCTGGCCAATACATTCGTAAGGCGATTCCATACCTTGCCCGGCACCGGCGACACTGATGAACCAGAAGAAGAGGAACCGCCGAGTATTCCGATACCGCCCCGCCCGGAACAGGATCTGCTGTGGTTCATCGCACAGTACGCGCCGGACATGGAAGACTGGGAGCGGGATATCTTCCTCGCCGTTCGTGAGGAGTCATTTTATTTTTATCCGGTCTTCGCGTGCCAGATCATGAACGAAGGATGGGCTTCGTACTGGCATGCCCGGCTGCTGCGCGAGGCGTCTTTTCTGCCCCACGACCTTTACCTGGACGCCATGAAGACGCATTCCGATGTCGTTCGTCCCACCGCGGGCGACAAGCAGATCGCCCTCAATATCAATCCCTACCATCTGGGGTTCTCGATCTGGGATCGCTTCATCGAGGCCCACGGCATCGAGCAAGCCAGATCAATCATGCAATCAGAAGACGACTTCGGCTTCGTGCGCAACCATTTGGACGCCGATCTCGCCGATAAGCTCAATATTTTCGTTTACGACGCCAAGAAAAATGGTGAGATCAAAGTTACGGACAACGAGATTCATCATCTGCACGAAGCCATTCTGAGCCCGAAATTCAATTTCGGTGCGCCGAGGGTATGTGTTACGGAGGTGGGCATCGACGGCGCGCTGGAGCTTTCCCACGAGCACGGAATCGACGGACGCGGTCTCGATACGGAGCGTGGCCAAAAGGTCATCGACTACATCCACCGCGTCTGGCGGCGGCCCGTAACGATGCATACCCTGGACGCGAGTGGCAAGAAGACCACCCTGGAAACAGGAAAAGCCGCCGCCTGACCCCCCTCGCGTGCTAGGTTAAGCTGCGTCCACGATTGCCATCG
>CAXMNG010000244.1:0-1428 GCA_964194585.1 Salibacteraceae bacterium
CTGATGGCAGCCGGCGGACTGTACGAAAAGCTCTACGGGAATTATCAGACAGCGTAGGTTGGAGTTAAATGGGGGTTTAAATGCGGACAAATCTATTTTTCCGCTGGACGGATTCCGTCCAGCGGAAAAATAGATCTGTCCCCATTTAAACCCCCATTTAACTCCAACCTACGCTGTCTGATAATTCCCGTAGAGCTTTGCGTACAGTCCGCCGGCTGCCATCAGCGCGTCGTGGGCGCCGGTTTCGATAATGCGTCCGGCATCGAACACATAAACCCTGTTCGCCTGTTTCACCGCGCTCAGGCGGTGGGCGATGATGAGGGTCGTGCGCCCGCTGAGAAATTCCCCCAGGGCGTCGTGCAGACGGGCTTCTGTTTCGGTGTCCAGAGCCGAGGTCGCCTCGTCGAGGATGACCATCTTCGGATCCGACAACATCATGCGCGCGATGGCCAGGCGTTGGCGTTGACCGCCGGACAGCCGTATGCCCTGGCGGCCGATCATGGCATCGAGGCCGCGGGGCAATGCCGCGATATCCTCGTCGATCTGAGCTACCGCCAGGGCCGTCCACAGACCGTCCTCGTCCAGTTCACGGCCCAGGGTAAGATTGGTGCGCACCGTATCGTTGAGCATCGCCGGATGCTGGAGCACGACGGCGACGTGCTCCCTGACCACATCCAGCCCGATGCGCGTGACAGGCACACCATCGAAGCGCAGCTCGCCGGAGATGGGCGGATAGAGGCCCAGCAGGACCTGCACCAGTGTGGATTTGCCGCCGCCGCTGGCGCCCACCAGGGCCACCTTCTCGCCGGCAGCGATATCCAGCGACAGGTGATCGAGCACCAGCGGCCCGTGTCCGTAGGCGAAGCAGAGGTCATGCACGCCTACCGAGACGGTTTTCCTGCCCTCGAAGGGATTCACTTCATGGGGATATTCGGGCTCGGCGCGGAGTAGCCACAGCCGGTTAATGCGGGATAGCGCGGCTTTGGCGCCGTACCAGGCGAACTGGATGTTCAGCACCTCCTGAACCGGGCTCATCATGAACCACAGATAGCCGAACACCGCCATCATCTGCCCGATGGTGAGATCGGAGAACACCACCAGCAGCATGCTGACGGCGCGAAAGATGTCGAAGCCGATAAGAAACACCATGAACGACAAGCGATTGGCGGCTTCGCTCTTCCAGGCGAATGCCACGCCGTGGTCGCGCACGTCCCGGGCGTGACCGGCCACGCCACCCAGGTAGTGCTTCTCGCGATTGGCCGCGCGGATGGTCTGAATGACTTCGAGAGTCTCCGTCAAGCTTTCCTGGAAGACCTCGAAGGCAGCGTTCTCGCGGCGCTTCAGCTCTTTCACGTGTTTGCCCATGACGACGGTGAGGTATACCACCACCGGATTCATGAACAGGATGAACAGCGCCAGGGGCCAGTG
>CAXMNG010000245.1:0-11544 GCA_964194585.1 Salibacteraceae bacterium
CCTGTTCCCCCTGGGCGTGACCTCCGATCCCGAGACCCTGGCGACCATGGCGGCGGGGGTGCTCTGGATTGCCGCGCTGCTGGCGACCCTGCTGTCCCTGGACAACCTGTTTCGCTCCGACTTCGACGATGGATCCCTGGAATTGATCATGCTGAGCCCGTATCCGAGCACCTTGCTGGTGCTCGCCAAGGTGGTGGCTCACTGGCTGGTGACGGGCTTGCCCCTGCTCCTGGCCACGCCCCTGCTGGCGGTGCTCATGGCGGTGCCCGACGACGCCCGCGCAACCCTGTGGCTGACCCTCGCCCTGGGCACGCCGGTATTGAGCCTGGTGGGTGCCATCGGCGTGGCGCTCACGGTGGGACTGCGGCGCGGCGGCGCGCTGCTGTCGCTGCTGGTGCTGCCGCTCTACGTTCCCGTGTTAATCTTCGGCGCCAACGCGGTCGGGGCCTCCGCCGCCGGACTGCCGGTAACCGGCCAGCTCTATATGTTGAGCGCCTTACTGGTCCTGGCCCTGAGCCTCGCACCGGTAGCGACGGCGGCGGCCCTGCGCATCAGTATCGACTGAGGACGCGCGACCATCCATCATGTGGACCTTCCTGCACAAGCTCGGCTCGCCCCGGCATTTTTACCGCACCTCCGGACGCCTGCTGCCGTGGTTCGCCTGGATCACCGTGCTGTTGATGGCCGCGGGTCTCTACGGCGGATTGGTGGTCGCGCCGCCGGATTATCAGCAGGGCGAGAGCTACCGCATCATCTTCATCCACGTGCCCAGCGCCTGGATGTCGCTGTTCGTCTACATGGTCATGGCGGCGGCGGGCGCCGTGGGGCTCATCTGGCACATCAAGCTCGCCGACGTGATGGCCGCCGCCAGCGCACCGCTGGGAGCGAGCTTCACCTTCCTGGCGCTGGTGACCGGATCTCTGTGGGGCAAGCCCATGTGGGGTACCTACTGGGTCTGGGATGCGCGCCTGACCTCGGAGCTGGTGCTGCTGTTCCTGTATTTGGGCGTCATGGGCCTGCACGCGGCCATCGACGACAAGCGCACCGCCAGCCGCGCGGCGGCGGTGCTCGCCCTGGTGGGCGCGGTGAACATTCCCATCATCCACTACTCGGTGGAATGGTGGAGCACCCTGCACCAGGGCCCCACGGTCACCAAGATCGATGCGCCGTCCATCCACCTCAGCATGCTGGTGCCGCTGCTCACCATGGCACTGGCTTTCAAGCTCTACTATGTCACCGTGCTGCTGATGCGCGCGCGCAGCGAAGTGCTGGAGCGCGAGCGCACCAGCGCCTGGGTGCAGGAGCTGGCGCGGGGAACATAATGGCCGCGCCAGCGCTCTCAATAAGCACGGCCCGAACCGGGAATTGATCGAGAACATGGACGCAATGCGCGAATTCCTGCATATGGGTGGTTACGGCTTTTACGTCTGGAGTGCCTACGGCGTGGCCTTCGTCGTCCTCGTCGCCAATGTCATCGTGCCCCTCCTGCGCGCGCGGGAGCTGCGCACGCGCCTCGCGCGCCAGGCGCGCATGGAGCGCCGAGCATGAGACCGCGCCGCCAACGCATGATCTTCGTCGGCGTGGTGCTGGCCGGCGTCGCCGTCGCCACGGCGCTGGCGCTCACCGCCATCGGTGAGAACATGCTGTATTTCTACAGCCCGTCCCAGATCGCCGCCGGTGAGGCGCCCGGCAACGTGGACGTGCGCGTCGGCGGCCTGGTGGTGGCGGGCAGCATCGAGCGCCAGGCCAACGGCCTCGACGTGCGCTTCGATGTCACCGATACCGCGGCCACCGTGCGGGTAACATACACCGGCATCCTCCCGGATCTGTTCCGTGAAGATCAGGGTATCGTGGCGCTGGGAAAGATCGGCGACGACGGCGTCTTTCGAGCCCGCGAGGTGCTCGCCAAGCACGACGAGAATTACATGCCGCCGGAAGTGGCTGAGGCCCTCAAGCTGGCCGCCGAGGGCGGCAGCATTCCGAACCCCCACGAGGAGGACGCAGCGCGCAAGCCATGATCCCCGAGCTCGGCCACTTCGCCCTCATCACCGCACTCGCCGTCACCATCGTCCAGGGCTTCGTGCCCCTGCTGGGCGCCTGGCGGGGCGTCCCGGAATGGATGGCAATCGCCGTGCCGGCGGCCCGCGCCCAGTTCCTGTTCGTGCTGCTGGCTTATGCCTGTCTCACCTACGCCTTCGTCGCCAAAGATTTCTCGGTCGCCTACGTGACCCAGAACGCCAACGCCGAGCTGCCGCTCTTTTACCGCATCTCCGCCGTGTGGGGCGCCCACGAAGGCTCGATTCTGCTCTGGGCGCTGGTTCTGGCGGGCTGGTCGGTGGCGGTCAGCCTGGCGAGCCGCGCCCTGCCCCAGGTCTTCCGAGCCCGGGTGCTGGCCATCATGGGGCTGGTGAGCCTCGGTTTCCTGTTGTTCATGCTCATGACCTCGAATCCCTTCGCGCGCCTGTTGCCGGCGCCCCTCGCTGGCCGGGATCTCAATCCGCTGCTGCAGGACCCGGGCATGGTCATCCACCCGCCCATGCTCTACATGGGATACGTGGGCTTGGCGGTGCCCTTCGCCTTCGCCCTGGCGGCGCTGCTGGGCGGCCGTCTGGACGCCGCCTGGACCCGCTGGACGCGGCCCTGGACCACGGTTGCGTGGGTATTTCTCACCGCCGGCATCGCGCTGGGCAGCTGGTGGGCCTACAACGAGCTCGGCTGGGGCGGCTGGTGGTTCTGGGATCCGGTGGAGAACGCCTCCTTCATGCCGTGGCTGGTGGCGACGGCGTTGATGCACTCGCTGGCGGTCAGTGAGCAGCGCGGCGCTTTCAAAGCCTGGACGGTGCTGCTGGCCATCTTCGGCTTCTCGCTCAGCCTGCTGGGCACCTTCCTGGTGCGCTCGGGCGTGCTGGTGTCGGTGCACGCCTTCGCGACGGATCCCGGGCGCGGGATTTTCATCCTCGCCTTTCTGTCCCTGGTGATCGGTGGCGCGCTGGCGCTCTATGCCTGGCGCGCCAACGCCATCAGCGGCGGTGGCAGCTTCCGGCTCATGTCCCGGGAGACGCTGTTGCTCATCAATAACGTGCTGCTGGTGGTCGCCTGCGCCACGGTGCTCCTGGGCACCATGTATCCGCTCATCATCGACGCCCTGGGGCTCGGCAAGATCTCCGTGGGACCGCCTTACTTCGACGCCGTGTTCGCACCGCTCATGCTGCCGCTGGTGTTCGTCCTCGGCATCGGTCACCTGACCCGCTGGAAGGGCGACAGCGCACGGCGCTTAGTGTCACTGCTGCGCGTTGCTTTCATCGTGAGCCTGATCGTCGCGCTCACCATCGTGCTGGTGACGGCGGGATACTCTGCGCTGTTGCTGGCGGCCCTGACGATGGCCATCTGGACCCTGGCGAGTACCGCCCAGGGACTGCTCATCCGTGTGCGCACCAAGCCCGATGTCTGGCAGGGGCTGCGCGCCCTGCCGCGCAGCTTCGTCGGCATGAGCCTCGCCCACATGGGCGTCGGCATATTCATCATCGGGGTCGCTGTCACCAGCTCCTTCAGCAGCGAGCGCGACGTGCGCCTGGGGCCGGGTGATTCCGAAGAGCTCGCCGGCTATCGCTTCCAGTTCGATGGCGTGCGCGCCCTTGCCGGCCCGAATTACAGCGCCGAACGCGGCCAGGTACGCGTGTTCCGGGGAGACAAGCTGGTCGCCACCTTGTTACCCGAGAAGCGTCTTTACCCAATCCAGGCCCAGCCCATGACGGAAGCCGCCATCGACGTCGGCTTCACCCGGGATCTTTACGTGGCCCTGGGCGAGGAGCTCGACGACGGCAGCTGGACCGTGCGCCTCTACTACAAACCCCTCATACGCTGGATCTGGTTGGGCCCGATTTTCATGGCCCTTGGCGGGCTGCTGGCCGCCAGCGACCGCCGTTACCGCCGCAAACGCGAAGCAGGCCGCGCGCTTCCCGAGCCGGAGCCCGGCGCGGCCCTCGGCGCCGAGGCGTCGCCCGGCGGATGATCCGTTATCTCTTACCGCTCGGTGCGTTCATCGCGCTGGTGCTGTTGCTGGGCGTCGGCCTGGGTCTCAATCCCCGCGAAGTGCCATCACCGCTGGTGGGCAAACCGCTGCCCGAATTCACACTCCCACGGCTTCGTGACCCGGAGCAGTTCCTGTCCCGCACCGATCTCACCGGCAAGCTGAGTCTCCTCAACGCCTGGGCCACCTGGTGCGTGGAATGCCGGCGCGAGCATCCGGTGCTGCTGGCCATCGCCGGCGAGGGGAACATCCCCGTCTACGGTCTCAACTACAAGGACCAACGCCCCGAGGCCCTGCAATGGCTGCAGCGCCTAGGCGATCCTTACACCGCCAGCGCGTTCGACGGCGACGGCCGTGTCGGCATCGATCTGGGCGTCTACGGATTGCCCGAGACCTTTCTCGTCGACGAGCAGGGCATGATCGTTCACAAGCACATCGGCGCCATCAGCAGGGAAATATGGGAAAGCGAGTTCGTTCCCATCATCGCGCGCCTCCAGAGCGGCAGCAGTTGAACGCACTGCGTGCCATCGTCATCAGCGTGATGTTGGCCCTCGCTGCCAACGTCGACGCCATCGTCTTCGGGCAGTATGAATTCGACGATGCCGAGCAGCTCGAACGCTACAAGCAGCTTATCTACGAGCTACGCTGCCTGGTGTGTCAGAACCAGAACCTGGCGGACTCGAATGCGGAGCTGGCGGGGGATCTGCGCCGCGAGGTGCACCGCATGATCCTCGAAGGCAAGAGCAACCAGGACGTCACCGATTTCATGGTGTCGCGCTACGGTGACTTCATCCTCTACCGGCCGCCGTTGAAAGCCAAGACCGTGTTACTGTGGAGCGGCCCGTTCGTGCTCGGCCTCGGCGCTCTCGTGCTGCTGCTCATGCATCTGCGCCGCCGGGCCGCCGAACGCGCGACGCCCACGCCCCTCAGCGACGACGAGCGCGCGCGCCTGCATGCACTGCTAGAAAGAGACGAATCGTAGTATCGTAGGTTGGGCTGAGCGCAGCGAAGCCCAACAACCGTCAGCATGTTGGGCTTCGCTGCGCTCAGCCCAACCTACGACATCGCGATACATTCGAGAGCCACCTGCCAGCGGAAATCCGCCATGAATCTTCACAAAATGCTCAGCGAGCGCGCGGCCGAGGGAAAACCCATCCGCATCGGCGTCATCGGCGCCGGAAAATTCGCCAGCATGTTCTTCACCCAGGTGGGTACGACGCCGGGACTGCACGTCGTAGCGGTGTGCGATCTCGACATGGCCCGCGCCCGGCAGTCACTCGTGGCTACCGGCTGGAACAGCGATGGCTTCGCGGCAAAGAGCATCGATGAAGCGCGCAAGGCCGGCACCACCTGCATCAGCGACGATGCCATGGCGGTCATCGAAAGCGGCGCGCTGGAAGTCGTGATCGACGCCACCGGCGATCCGGCGGCGGGTGTGCGCCACGCCCTCGCCGCCAGCGCGAACGGGCTTCACATGATCATGGTCAACGTGGAAGCCGACGTACTCGCGGGTCCTCTGCTGGCGGCACGCGCCCGCGACGCCGGCACCGTCTACAGCCTCGCCTACGGCGACCAGCCGGCGCTCATCGCCGAGCAGGTGGACTGGGCGCGCACCGCCGGTTTTCCCGTGGTGTGCGCCGGCAAAGGCACCAAGTACCTGCCCGAGTACCACCGCTCGACGCCGGATACCGTGTGGGACTACTACGGACTCAGCCCGCGGCAGGCACAGGATGCGGGGATGAACTCGAAGATGTTCAATTCTTTTCTCGACGGCACCAAATCCGCCATAGAGATGGCCGCGGTGGCCAACGCCACCGGGCTGCGGGCGCCCTCGGCGGGGCTTTCCTTTCCCCCCTGCGGCACCCACGAGCTGGCGCAGACACTCAAGCCGAAGAGTGACGGCGGCCTCCTGGAAGGCTCAGGCGTGGTGGAGGTAATCTCATCGCTGCGCCGCGATGGCAGCCCGGTGGAGAACGATTTGCGCTGGGGCGTCTACGTCACCTTCGAGGCACCCACGGACTACGCTGCCGCCTGCTTTGCCCAATACGGCGTCAGCACCGACCAGAGCGGCCGTTATGCCTCCCTCTACCGCCCCAGCCACCTGATCGGCCTGGAGCTCGGCGTGAGTGTCGCCAGCGCAGCCCTGCGCGGCGAACCCACCGGTGCGCCGCTGGCCTTCGACGCCGACGTGGTCGCTACCGCCAAGCGCGATCTCGCCGCCGGCGAGCAGCTCGACGGCGAGGGCGGCTACACCATCTGGGGAAAGCTCATGCCGGCTGGCGACTCGGTGGAGATCGGCGGTCTGCCCATCGGCCTCGCCAGCGGCGTAACCCTCAATCGCCCGGTGGCCGCCAATCAGTGCGTGCGCTGGAGCGACGTGGAGGTGGACGATTCGTCCCAGGCGGTCATCGTGCGCCGCGAGCTCGAGGCATCCGTCGCGCGCTCTGTTTCAATGGGGTCAGACTCGATTGATTCGCAGCGCGGATCAATCGAGTCTGACCCCATTGAAACAGAGCGCGCCCGACGTCAGTGATACCCCTCAGAGACCATATCGCCACCTCGCGCATCCCCTATGTCACCTACGCGGTGGTCGGCGCCTGTGTGCTGGTGTTTCTGTGGCAGCTCAGCCTCGGCAGCGCCGGCGGCCAGGAAGCAGTCTATGCGCTGGGCGCCATTCCCGCGGTCATATTCGGTGACGCCCGCTTGCCGGCGGACATCGCCATGGTGCCACCGCTGGCCACCGTGTTCACCTCCATGTTCATGCACGGTGGTTGGATGCATCTCATCGGCAACATGCTCTACATGTGGATCTTCGCCGACAACGTCGAGGACAGCATGGGGAGCCTGCGCTTCATCGTTTTCTATCTGCTCTGCGGCGTTGCCGCGGTGCTCGCCCAGGCGTTGCCCGACGTGGCCTCACAGGTCCCCATGATCGGCGCCAGCGGCGCCATCTCCGGCGTGCTCGGCGCCTACCTGCTGCTGTTTCCCCGGGCGCGGGTGCTGGTGGTGATTCCCCTCGGGCTCATCATGAAGACCCTTTACCTGCCGGCCGCCGCCGTGCTCGGCTTTTATTTCGTGTTTCAGGTGGTGATGACGGCCATGACACCCGCGGGAGGTGGCGGCGTGGCCTTTGCCGCCCACCTGGGTGGATTCGCCGCCGGCGCCGCGCTCATACCGGTCTTCAAGCACCGCCGGATACCGTTGTTCAGCAAGCGCCAGTGATCCCCGGCGTGATCGAATGGTGGATGAATTCCGCAACGAAATGCCGCAGAATCCGCCCCTCGATGCGCGCCAGGCAACGGACCCATGAGTAATTACCGGATAGCCGAGGAACGGCTGCAAAAGCTTCTGGAGGGAACCCCGGACATATTCACCAGGGGCAGCCTCATCGGCATCGAGAAGGAAAGCCTGCGCGTCACCGGTGACGGCGATATCGTGCAAACGCCCCACCCCCCGGCCCTGGGTTCCGCCCTCACCCACCGCTTCATCACCACCGACTTCTCCGAGGCGCTGCTGGAATTCATCACGCCGCCCTACGTCGACATGGGCGACGCGATGAACTGCATGAACGACATCCATCGCTTCGTGTACGCCAATCTCGACCGCGACGAGCTGCTGTGGGCCGCGAGCATGCCGTGCAAGGTCGCCGGTGACGCCAGCGTGCCGCTGGCCGAGTACGGCAGCTCCAACGTCGGCACCATGAAGAACGTGTACCGCCGGGGTCTCAGTCATCGTTACGGACGATTGATGCAGGCCATCTCCGGCGTGCACTTCAACTACTCCTTTCCCCAGGAGCTGTGGCCCGTTCTGCAGACGCTGCTGGGCAACAAGGAACCATTGAAGCGTTTCGTGTCCGACAACTATTTCGCGCTCATTCGCAACTTCCAGCGCCAGGGCTGGCTGGTCCCCTATCTGTTCGGAAGCTCGCCGGTCGTGTGCAAGAGCTTTCTCGGCCAGCATCCCGGCGGTTTCCAGGATCTCGACGGCGGCAGCTGGTACCAACCCTATGCGACCACGTTGCGCATGAGCGACATCGGTTACAAGAACAACAGCCAGGCGGGCTTGCGCATCTCGTACGACGGCGTCGATGCCTACATCGAGAGTCTGACGCGCGCCATCGAGACACCCAGTGCGGAGTACCAGGCCATCGGTGTGGAGGTGGACGGCGAGTACCGGCAACTCAACGCGAACATTCTTCAGATCGAGAACGAGTACTACAGCTTCATCAGGCCGAAGCGCGTCGCGCATTCCGGCGAAAAGCCCACGGTGGCGCTCGCGGAACGGGGCGTCGAATACGTCGAAGTGCGCGCCCTGGACGTCAGCGCACTCGAGCCGTGCGGCATCAACGAAGAGCAAATGCGTTTTCTGGAGGTCTTTCTGATTTTCTGCGTGCTGCGTGCGAGCGATCCCATCAGCGACCAGGACCGTCTCGACATCGCCCACAACCAGGAGGCGGTGGCCACCCGCGGCCGTCAACCGGGTCTCGCCCTCAGGCGCCGCGGACGGGATGTGGGGCTGCGCGAGTGGGCGGAGGAAATCTGCGCCGGGATGCAGGGGATCTGCACGCTGCTGGACGGTGGGAATACCGATGGGCCCTACTCCCAGGCGCTGGAACGCCAGCGCGAAGGCGTCCTCGATCCCGAGCACCTGCCGTCCGCCCGCATGCTGGCGGAAATGGCGGCCTGCGATGAATCATTCTTCCAGTACGCCATGCGCCTGTCACGGGAGCACCGGGATTTCTTCGCCAGCGCGCGCCTCACCGACACACGGCGCGAACAATTCGAGGCCGAGGTAAGCCGATCGTTTGCGGCGCAACGGGACATGGAAGCGACCGACGAGCTGACCTTCGCCGAGTACCTGGAGAACTACTTCCAGCAATCCGCCACCGATCCCGACAAGCTCACGGCCTGACCCCACCCCCCCTGGATGAAGCCAATGATCCAAGCAAAACGAAAGACCGACGATTCGCCGCAAATCAGCGCCAGGAACCGCCCCATACACGGCGTCTGGTCACCGGTGCTGGTGCCCGTGCACGACGACTTCTCCATGGACGTCGAGCGTTTTCTGGCCCACGCCCGCTGGCTGCTGGACCAGGGTTGCCACGGTCTCGCGCTCTTCGGCACCACCAGCGAGGCCAACTCCTTCTCCCTGGGAGAACGCATGGAGCTCCTGGAAGCGGCACTGGAAGCCGGCATCGACCCGCAGCAGATCATGGTCGGCACCGGTTGCTGCGCGCTCCCGGATTCCGTGCGCCTCACCCGGCACGCCGTCGACAACGGCTGCAACAAAGTGCTCATGCTGCCGCCCTTCTATTACAAGGGCGTCAGCGACGCCGGACTCTACCGAAGCTATGCCGAGGTCATCGAGCGGGTCGCCGACGATGGGCTGCGGGTGCTGTTCTATCACTTCCCGAAGCTTTCCGGCGTTCCCGTCACCGTAGGGCTGATCGAACTGTTGCTCGCCGACTATCCCGGCATCATCGCCGGCCTCAAGGACAGCTCCGGCGACTGGTCGAATACCGCGGATCTGATCGAGCGCTTTCCGGACATGGCCATTTTCCCGGGCTCGGAGCGCTTTCTGCGCCAGGGCCTCGATCACGGCGGCGCCGGATGCATCACCGCCACCGCCAACGTCAACGCCGCCGGCGCCCGGGCCGTCTGGGACGCCTGGAGCGACGACTCCGAGGAATTGGACGCGCGCAACGAGCACCTGATCGCCGTTCGCACCGTCATCGAAGCCTATCCCGTCATTCCCGCCCAGAAATACCTGCTCGCCCGCCATCGCAACGACGCCGCCTGGCGCCGCGTCCGCCCGCCGCTGCTGGATCTCGACGAGCGACAGGGAGCGGAGCTTCTGGAGTCCCTGGCGAAGGTGGACTTCGACCTCAACTGACCGTCTAGCTAATTGGGGACATTCCTCAATTAATGTGTAGGTTGGGCTGAGCGAAGCGAAGCCCAACATTCCAGGCCGCATGTTGGGCTTCGCTTCGCTCAGCCCAACCTACAGCTTTTTCGTCTGCTATAGTCTGCCTCCCGCAACGGATTCCGTCGGTCTGGAACATCCGGCATGAGCGACCTTGGACAGTGGCTGGAGCTGCACGGTCTCGGCAAGTACACGGAGGTTTTCGTCGAAAACGATGTCGGCTTCGATGTTCTGCCTCAGCTCACCGAGGAGCACCTCAAGGACCTGGGTGTCTCACTGGGTGACCGCCTGCGTCTGCTGAAGGCACTGGACGCCCTCGACGCCACGGACGCCACCACCGCGCAAGCCCCCGCCCCAACCGAGCAGACAGCCGGCTCAGCGCTGTCCACCGGCGAAGCCGAGCGCCGCCAATTGACGGTCATGTTCTGCGATCTCGTCGGCTCCACCGCACTCTCCTCGAAGCTCGATCCGGAGGATATGCGCGAAATCATATCGTCCTTCCAGAATGCCTGTCGAAATGCCATCCAACACTACGAGGGCTTCATTGCCCGCTACATGGGTGACGGGATACTCATTTACTTCGGATATCCACAGGCACACGAGGACGATGCCGAACGCGCCGTCAGGGCGGGCCTCGCCATCGTGGATGCGATGACCGAGCTGAACGCCGGGATTGGAAAACGGTACGCAGCGATACTGGCAGTTCGAGTCGGTGTCGCCACCGGGCCGGTAGTTGTCGGCGACATCGTGGGTGAAGGCGCTGCCGAGGAAGCGGCGGTAGTCGGCGAGACACCGAACCTGGCGGCGAGGCTGCAGGCCGTCGCCGAGCCGAATCAGATCGTGGTGGCATCGGCGACGCACCAATTGCTGGAGGCCTCGTTCGAGTACGAGGATCTGGGCGTGCACGACTTGAAGGGAATCGCACAACCGGTACAGGTTTGGCGGGCCCTGCGCGAACGCGATATCCACAGCCGCTCTGAAGCCAGGCGTCTCGGCGGTGGATCGCCCCTGGTCGGGCGCCAGGAAGAGCTGGGTCTGTTGCTGCGGTCCTGGGAAGCGAGCAAAGAGGGGCACGGGCAGGCGATCCTCATCCAGGGTGAGGCAGGCATCGGTAAGTCGCGACTGGTCGAAGCGTTGCGCGAGCAGGTAGCCGGGCAGAAATATGTCTGGGTCGCTCATCGCTGCTCGCCCTATCACGCCAACAGCACGCTTTATCCCATCATCGAGCATTTGAAGCGTGTGCTTGGCTGGAAACCCGAGGATGGATCAGCAGAGAAACTCGACAAGCTCGAAGCGGGCCTGGCCAGTCAGAGTCTGCCCCTCGTCGAGGTGATTCCACTGTATGCGGAGTTGCTGTCATTGCCACTACCGGAGGGGCGCTACGAGCCCTCGATTCTCGATCCGAAGCAAAAGCGTGAGGCGACTCTCGATGCGATCGCCGGATGGATGCTCGAGACGGCGGAGAAGACACCCGTGCTCAATGTGTTTGAGGATCTGCATTGGGCGGATCCGACGACTTTGGAGCTGTTGGCGATCTATCTCGAGCAATCGCCGACGGTTTCGATGATGAACGTGCTGACCTATCGGCCGGA
>CAXMNG010000246.1:0-2818 GCA_964194585.1 Salibacteraceae bacterium
CAAGGTGGTCATCGCCGAAGGCGCCAGTATCGGTCCGAACTGCGTGATCAAGGACGCCGAGATCGGACCGGACAGCGAGATTCACGCCAACACCGTCATCGAGCAGGCCACGGTCGGCGCGGGCTGTCGGATCGGGCCCTACGCGAGGCTGCGCCCGGGCACGACCCTGGCCGAGGATGTGCACATCGGCAATTTCGTCGAGGTCAAGAACACCCGCGTGGGCCGGAGATCCAAAGCCAATCATCTCACCTATCTGGGAGACTCCCAGGTGGGGAAGGACGTGAACGTTGGCGCGGGCACTATCACCTGTAACTACGATGGCGCCGAGAAGCACACTACCGTCATCGAAGACGGCGTGTTCGTGGGCTCGGGAGTGGAGTTGGTGGCGCCGATCACCGTGCACGCCGGTGCCACTATCGGAGCCGGAGCCACCGTGACCAAGGACGTGGCGTCGGGGGTGCTGTCCGTCAATCGCGGCCGCCAGACCACCATCGAGAATTGGGCCAGACCCACGAAGAAAAAGAAGGGGTCAAAATAGACTTTTTTGTCCCATCTGAAGGGGTAAGAGAAACGTCGGTCGGGCTGAGCTTGCAAAGCCCAACCTGCGTTTCTGAAAAGACCCGCCTGTTCGGATAGACTGGTCTTTATTACAAAATTCATAGAGACCAACAAACATGTGCGGAATCGTCGGGGCAGTATCGGAACGTAATATCGTACCAATACTCGTCGAAGGCCTCAGACGCCTGGAATACCGGGGCTACGACTCAGCGGGCCTTGCGGTCATCAATGGCTCGGACACCCTCACCCGGGTACGCACTCCCGGAAAGGTCGCTGCCCTCGATGAGTTATTGGAAAACGATTCGGTGCAGGGCTCGATTGGCATCGCTCATACGCGCTGGGCGACCCACGGCGTGCCCAACGAGGCCAATGCCCACCCACACGTGTGCCGCGACGAGATCGCCGTGGTCCACAACGGCATCATCGAGAACTATACGGAAATCCGGGCCGAGCAGGAGCGTCTCGGCTACGAGTTCCATTCCGACACCGATACGGAAGTCATCGCCACGCGCATTCATCATTACCTGAGCCAAGGCGCCACGCTCGTAGACGCGGTACGCAGCACCACCAGTGAACTCGAGGGCGCGTACGCGATCGGTGTCCTCAATGCTCGTCAACCGGATCGCGTGGTGGGTGCTCGCATGGGCCCCCCGTTACTGGTTGGACTAGGCGACGGCGAGCACTTTCTCACTTCCGATGTCGCTGCCCTGATTCCCGTCACCCAACGATTCCTCATTCTGGAGGATGGCGACGTCGCCGAGCTGCAACGTGACGGGGTCACGGTGTATGACCGTTCGGGTCAAGTTGTCGAACGCGAAGAATCCTTGAGCGAATTGAATGCGGACGCCGTCGAGCGTGGTAAGTTCCGCCACTATATGCTGAAAGAAATTTTCGAGCAGCCCGAGGCTATTGCCAACACTCTGGAGGGACGTCTTTACGGTAACCGCGTCCTCGAGGCCGCTTTTGGCCCCGAAGCGAAGGCCATCTTCGATGGCGTGCGAAGCGTGCAGATCGTCGCCTGCGGCACCAGCTATCATGCCGGCTTGGTCGCCCGGAATTGGTTCGAAGGACTCGCCGGTATTCCATGCAACGTGGAGGTTGCAAGCGAGTTTCGCTATCGACACCCGATTCCCAGCGCTGACGCGCTGGTGGTGGCGATCTCGCAATCGGGTGAGACGGCAGACACGCTCGCGGCCGTGCGCGGCGCGCGCGAAATCGGATTCGGGCCGGTATTGAGTATTGTCAACTCTCCGGAGAGTTCGCTCGTTCGAGAATCCGATCTCGTGCTCATGACGCGAGCCGGTCCAGAGATCGGTGTTGCGTCCACGAAGGCGTTTACGACACAGCTTACCGCGTTGTTACTGCTCGTCGTTGTACTGGGGCGACGTCACGCGTTGGACGCGAAAGCGGAAGCACGCATCGTCGAACAACTGCGTTCCCTGCCGGGATTGTGCGAGCGCGTGCTGGCCCTGGATGATCACGTAAACAGCCTGGCCGGCCGATTCGCCGACAAGCATCATGCGCTGTTCCTGGGCCGCGGTGTGCAGTATCCGGTGGCCATGGAAGGGGCGTTGAAGCTGAAAGAGATCTCCTATATACACGCCGAGGCCTATCCTGCGGGGGAACTCAAGCACGGCCCGTTGGCGCTGGTGGACGCCGACATGCCGGTGGTGGTAGTCGCGCCGAACGACGCGCTCCTGGAGAAGCTCAAATCCAATCTCGAGGAAGTGCGGGCCAGAGGCGGTGAGCTCTACGTTTTCGCCGACCAGCATGCCGGTGTTCATCCGAGCTCGAGCGTGCACGTGATGGAAGTTCCGTCCATGGGTGAGCACATCACGCCTATTGTTTACACGATTCCGCTGCAGCTTCTCGCCTACCATGCCGCGGTGCTGAAAGGCACGGATATCGACCAGCCTCGCAACCTCGCCAAGTCCGTGACCGTGGAGTGAGCATGGAAGTCGACGTCAAGGATGCGGTAAGGGACAAGTACGCATCCATCGCGAATAAACGCTCGAACAAGCCCTCCGATGACGAGTCCGCGCTGGCCCACGCGTTCGGCTATTCGGACGGGGAGCTCGACAGTATTCCCGAGGAGGCAAACCTGGGTGTCTCCTGCGGCAATCCCACCGCCATGGCGAGTTTACTTCCAGGCGAGGTGGTCGTGGATCTGGGAAGCGGAGGAGGGCTCGACGTCTTCCTCGCCGCACAGAAAGTCGGGAGCGCCGGGAAATCCATCGGCATCGACATGACGCCCGAGATG
>CAXMNG010000247.1:0-1729 GCA_964194585.1 Salibacteraceae bacterium
GCTTACGTCGGGCGGGCAATCACGCCCGTACCGAGCCCGATTCGATTCCACGCGCGCTTTTTCGTCGCCGACGCGCAATACACAACGGGAGCCCTGGGCGGCGACAGCGAGCTCGAAGACCTTCACTGGTGCTCTGTGAACGAGCTGGCACGCCTGCCCACCATCGAGGTCCAGTCATTCATGCTCGCCCACGCCATCGCCACGCTGACGGGCAACGACTCCAAGACAACCGGCACACCTCTTTTCACACAACGCGCCGGACAACGCCACATTCGTTACTTCAATCCGCGCTTGTAGGTTGGGCTGAGCTTGCGAAGCCCAACACGCCGTCCCCTGTTGGGCTTCGCAAGCCCAGCCCAACCTACGATTTCAGGTCGAAACGTGCCGACGCGTCCAAGTCGCCCTCACAAGTCACCTCTCCCCGCTCCATGAGATAAATCAGCGTCGCGAACACCGAACGCGCGGCAGCTGGATACATGGCCTCGGGAAGCGCCGAATACATGCGCGGCACCATGTCGGTGATTCTGTCCACACTGTCGGTCAAGCACCCACGGATCTCGTCGGCGCGCTCTAGCCGGTGGGCGATCAATGCCCGCACCAGAGGCTTGGGATTGCGAACGCAGGGGCCATGGGTGGGCCAGTAGCACGTGTCGTCCCGCTCCAGAAGCAACTCCAGGCTATCGAGATAGGAAGCGAGGTCGCCATCCGGCGGCGAGATTATGGTGGTCGACCAGCCCATCACGTGATCGCCAGAGAAAAGCGCCTTGTGCTCGCGTAGCTGATAACACAGATGATTGGACGTGTGCCCCGGCGTGTGCACGCACTCCACCGACCAGCCGTCACCACTGACGACGTCGCCATGGCTTACTCGGACGTCCGGAATGAAGTCTTTGTCGGCACCCTCCTCTACCTGCACACCGGCATCGATTCTGCCGCTGCCGTGTCTTCCGAAACCGTAAGTCCGCGCTCCGGTTGCGGCCTGGACGGGGCGGCAGGCGGGTGAGTGATCACGATGCGTATGGGTAACGAGCAAATGTGTGATGCTTTCGCCATCGAGCGCGGCCAGCAAAGCATCAACGTGGGCCGGGAGATCCGGTCCTGGATCCACCACGGCGACATTGCCCTCGCCAATGACATAGGTTCCGGTTCCGTGCCACGTAAAGGGACTCGGGTTGCGCGCCACGATGCGGCGAAGCATGGGCGCCACCTGCTCCATACGGCCGTATTCGAATTCGAAATCGCGACGAAAGGGAATAACACTGGACATGGAGATGATACCCAACGGGTGGGCCTGCATTTGTGCCTTCGCCCGCTCTAACTAGCCAGATGTCGTTTCAGAAATTCGAGCGTGCGCTGCCACGCCAGTGCTGCATCCCCTGCATCGTAGCGAGCACTCGTCGGGTTCGCAAACGCGTGCTGCGCATCGTACCAGTAGCTCGTGTAGGACTTTCCGGCCGCATCCATGGCGGACTCGAAATCTGAAACCATCTGCTTGTTGATCCACTTGTCCTGCGTGGCGAAGTGACCGAGAACCGGCCCATTGAGCGCCGAAAGTTCCTCAGCCGTCTTGTTGGCCCGGCCGTAATAAACGACTGTGGCATCGACCGAAATAGCCAATGACGCGTTTAGAGACCATCCGCCACCGAAGCACCACCCGATGGTGGCGAGCTTGGCTCCGGCCCGTGCATCTTCACGCAACCGTTTCACCCAGATATTCAGGGTCTCGGTG
>CAXMNG010000248.1:0-7387 GCA_964194585.1 Salibacteraceae bacterium
AAGGGTATGGCTGTTCGCCATTTAAAGTGGTACGCGAGCTGGGTTTAGAACGTCGTGAGACAGTTCGGTCCCTATCTGCCGTGGGCGTTGGAAACTTGAAGGGAGCTGCTCCTAGTACGAGAGGACCGGAGTGGACGTACCTCTGGTGTTCCGGTTGTCACGCCAGTGGCATTGCCGGGTAGCTATGTACGGAAGGGATAACCGCTGAAAGCATCTAAGCGGGAAGCCCCCCTCGAGATGAGATCTCCCTGGGTCCGCGAGGCCCCTGAAGGTCCGTTGAAGACTACGACGTTGATAGGCTGGGTGTGGAAGCGCAGTAATGCGTGCAGCTAACCAGTACTAATTGACCGTGAGGCTTGACCATATAACACCCAAGCGGTTTACGAACCCGGGTGCGCGAAGGCAACATCCCAGCGTCTAAAATTACAACTTCCAGATTGTTTACCGGTTTACCTGGCGGCCATAGCGAGTGGGAACCACCCGAAACCATTCCGAACTCGGTAGTGAATACGCTCTGCGCCGATGATAGTGTGGGGTTTCCCCATGTGAAAGTAGGACACCGCCAGGTTCTTATTCGAAGCCCTCCATGCTTTTCGCGTCGGGGGCTTTTTTCATTGTACGACGCTCAAAAATCACATCGGGCAGTTTTGTTTCCGGATCGCCAGGCTTTCGCTGTCGCCGCTATGAGCTGCAGTGCAGTTCGACTGCCATCTTCTTCGCCCTTCTCGAAGTCCCCTTCGACGTTTCCCATTTGATTCGTAACGTGGGCAAAGCAGATAACTGATCGGGAGCGGGCACGGGCGAAAGCGTAAAGGGCTGCGGCCTCCATTTCCACGGCAAGAATGTCGAGCTGTTTCGCTTGATTTATGGCGTGCTCGGTTTCCCGGAATGGCGCATCCGTGGTCCACGTCGCCCCTTGGTACACTGGCTCGGGAAGATCGGAGAAGGCGCCATCAAGGACGCCCAGTAGCTCATCGTCAATCGCCGAAAAATCCGAGGGGGGAACGTAGTGGTAGCTGGTGCCCTCGTCCCGAAGCGCTTTCTCTATCAGCACGAAAAACGGGGGCTTTTCTTTTGGGACGATCTGCCCTGAAGATGTGATATTGATGAGTAACTGACACCCGGATGCAAACAGCTCTTCGGCAACCAGTACGGCAAATGGAGCGCCCACGGTGTAGCCGATAATACCCAACGCCATTTCATCGAGCTCAAAGTCATGCATTTTCGTGTGATAGCAGGCCCAAAACTCGTTGGGTCGAGCCTGATTTCGAGCCAACAAGTTCTCAACAATGTCTCCATCGGGATCCAGCACGCAGATCGATGGGACTTTCCCAGCCGGGATGGCGCTTTGGCGTTTTGCCTCTCTCAAAAGGTTTTCCGGTATGAACACGGAAGATTGCTCGTAGGCTTTCTGCCGGATAATCGGTGGGACTTTATCTGCTTTGCCCATTAATCTCTGTCTCGAAATACGCGGAGCTCTTGCAATAAGACGCCGGCTGAGAAACGCACCAGAGAATGGCCGAACTATTCAGCGGCATCCGCCCGGGCAGTGGCGAGTATACGCTCGAGGTTCAGCGATGCAGGGGGGAGCTCGTGCCGGGCGTGGTACGACAGCGGCAGCCAGCGCTCGAAGCTGTCCGCGAGCGCCCGCGAGCCGTGTAGCTTGATGGCCCCCGAGCGCAGCGACTCGCGCACCAGGATGTCGCCCATCCATACCCTCGTCATCGTCCGTAAGTCGGTGACGACGTAGAGGTCGACATCAAACCCGGGATCCCGGACGCACAGGTCGCTCTCGCCGTCCGTCATGACGAGCCACCACTTGTCGGTCCGCCAATCGGCTTTCTTCAGCCTCGGCCGGTCGGTGTACTCGAAGCCGACGACGGTTCGCCCGGGACCGAACCGTTTGGGATCGATGCGCAGGCTCACGTCCCACATGAGCAGATTGACGTCGAGCTCATCGTCGATGAGTTGGTTGCGCACCCAGCGCTGCCCCCAGGCGCCGAGCAGATCGATGATCGGCCGCAGCTCACGGGCCGCGGGAGTCGTGTGGTATTCGACGGAACCGGCCTGGGAGACGCGCACCACCAGGCCATACTTCTCGAGGTGCTTGAGGCGGTGCGACAGCAACGACGGCGACATCAGCGGCACACCACGGCGAAGATCGTTGAAGCGCCGTATGCCGCCCAGCAGGTCCCTCAATAACAGCAGCGTCCAACGCTGCGTCAGGATCTCGGCGGCCCGCGCGACCGGACAGTATTGGCCATGGCTTTTCATGCTGCCGCCAAGCCTACCGGTCTCGTGCTGTTCCAGCCAGTACAGATTTTGTACTTGAGCGCGAGCCCCGGAGACGCGATGCTCTCGGCATCGTCCAGGGAGGGGCGACCGGACGACCCTTTCATCGGGAGACGATAATGTCAGAAACTCAACCCATCGAGGGGGCGATAGGCGACGAGGCGGTCGCTGGGTTCGCCACTGGAATGCGCGGCGCCTGTTTCACGCCGAGTGACGCCGGCTACGACGACGCACGCATCGTCTGGAACGGCAGCATTGACAAGCATCCGGCAATCATTGCCCGGTGCTGCGGCGTCGCCGATGTCATCGATGCCGTCAATTTCGCCCGCGCCAACGACCTGCTGGTCGCCGTGCGCGGCGGCGGACACAACGTCGCCGGCAATTCCGTGTGCGACGGCGGCATCGTCATCGACCTCGGGGCCATGAACGCGGTGCGCGTCGACGTCGCCGCACGGCGGGTGCGCGCCGGCGGAGGCGCCACCATCGGTGCCGTGGACCGCGAGGCCCAGGCGTTCGGCCTGGCCGTGCCGCTCGGCGTGGTGTCGCAAACCGGCATCGCCGGCCTGACGCTTTGTGGCGGCCACAGCTGGCTTGCGCGCAAGCACGGCTTCGCCTGTGACAACCTGGTCTCGGTTGATGTGGTGACCGCCGACGGGCGCTACCTGACCGCCAGCGAAGCCGAGAACGCCGATCTTTTCTGGGCGGTGCGTGGCGGCGGCGGAAATTTTGGCATCGTGACGTCGTTCGAGTTCGAGGCCCACCCAATCGGCCCCGAGGTGACATTCTGTGCACCCTTCTATCCGATGGAGGACGCCGCGCGGATATTTCGCCGCTGGCGCGACGTCGTGGTTGACGCGCCGGACGAGTTCACAACCCAGTTCGTTTTCTGGAGCGTTCCGCCACACGAAAATTTCCCCGCGGAACTGCACGGCCGGCCGGTCGTCATTGCGGCGGGCGTGCATTGTGGACCGGTCGCAGAGGGCGCGCGGTTCATCCAGCCCCTGCGCGAGCTGGGCGAACCTTTGCTCGACCTCAGCGGGCCGATCCCATACGTCGCCGTGCAGCAGGCTTTCGACCCCTTCTTCACCATCAAGCGCGAGCGAATGAACTACTGGAAATCGCTTTACCTCAATGCTCTCGAGGATGATGCGATCGATCGTATTGTCGCCCGTGGACTCGACCGGCCGAATCCGTGGACTTTGATTTCGATCCGACATATGGGCGGTGCTGCGGCGCGTGTGCCGGCGGATGCCACGGCGTTGGGTGGTCGTGACGCCCTCTTCATGCTGAGCATCGATACGGCGTGGATCGACGCCGGCGACAGCGATCGGGCGATCGCCTGGACGCGCGAATTCTGGGACGAGATGCGGCAGGGTACACGAGGTAGCATCTACCTGAACTTTCTCAGCGACGACGAGGACAACGAAGCGATGCTGCGCGCCGCCTACGGCGATGGCAACTACGAACGGCTGGTCGATGTGAAGACGAAGTACGATCCGGAGAACTTCTTCCGCCTCAACCAGAACATCCGGCCGAAAACCGCCTGAGCTTTCCGGGGAGGTGGAGATGTCCGATGTCGACATAGTCTCGAATCACTACACGCATGGGAGCTTGCTCGATGCGATCCGGGCTGGCGTCGAAGCTCTCGGTAAGTCGCCGGATACTGTCAGTGTCCACGACTTGGGACCCGTCGAAGAATTTCACATTGGTGGCCGCGCGGCAACGGAGAGCTTTCTCGACCAGCTCGACCTGTCATCCGGCCATCACGTTCTCGACGTCGGTTGTGGGCTTGGAGGCGCCAGCCGATTTGTCGCGCAGCAATACGGTAGTCGGGTCACAGGAATCGACCTCACCCAAGAGTACATCGAGACCGGGCGGGTCCTGTGTTCCTGGGTCGGGCTCGAGCATCGTATTGCACTTGATCAGGGCACTGCGACGGCCATGTCGTACCCGGATGGCACGTTCGACAAAGCCTATATGATGCACGTCGGAATGAATATTGCCGACAAGCAGCTCCTCGCATCGGAGCTGCACCGGGTTCTGAGGCCCGGCGGCTATCTCGGGATCTACGACGTGATGCGCGCAGGCGATGGTGATCTGACTTTTCCAGTCCCTTGGGCAGCTACCGCCGAGGCAAGCGTTGTTGCATCGCCCGAGGAGTACAAGACGGCGCTGAGGGCGGCTGGATTTCAGATCACAGCCGAGCGGAATCGTCGTGATTTCGCACTGGATTTCTTCGCTCGCCTGCAAGCAAGCACAATCGCCGCGAAAGGTCCGCCACCGTTGGGGCTCCACATTCTCATGGGCGAGACGGCACCCATGAAGGTCAAGAATATGATCGAGAATATCTCAGAGAACCGCCTGGCACCGGTGGAGTTGATTGCTGAGAAGTCGGCCTAGAGAGCGTTCAGATCGAGCGCTACCGAGTCGCCCAGCCACATCACGAGCTCCGTGTGGTCGTATATGTCCTGGCCGCTCAAACCGTGCACGAACACCGTCAAGCCCTTCCGGTTCAGGGTCAGCCACGGCACGATTGTGCCGAACTCTTCGGCCTTGAAGGCGATCTGAAAGCTCCAGCGCGGGTGCGGTCCGACATTTTTTTCGTGGAATCGGCCGACTGCGTAATCGAAGTCCTCACTGACGCGCTCCCGCAAGGCGCGTGCCTGCTCTACGCTGGCCTCATCGAAGTACACGTGGGCATGATAGCCCTTGATGGTTGTGTCTTTCATGGCTTTCGCGACTTCTATGACATGGCGCAGCGGTGACTGTCAATGGCCGGTTCCCGGTACGCTCGGTGCCGGGAACCGGCCGCGATGCTACCATCGACTAACGCACGTCCATCTCCAGCAGCACTTTGAGCACCCCGGGCTTGCGGCTGTGCGCAAAGGCCTCGACACCACCGGTCAGGGGATATCGCGCGTCGATGAGCGACTCCACCTCTACCCTCTGCTCTTCCAGCAGGCGCAAGGCCGCATGGAAAGGGCCGCAGCGCGAGCCCACCAGGCGCAACTCGTCCACCACCAGCGGCGCCATGTCGAGCTTCAAGGGTTCCGGATAGGTGCTTTTCAACACCAACGTGCCCTGAGGTCTCAGGGCGCCCAAGGCGATGGGCAATCCCGACGGGTCGCCCGTGCACTCCACCGCCATGGAAAAGGAGCGCGGCTCGACATCCTCGGCAGGCAGCGTGCCGGCTACGATGCCTTCGAGCCGAGCCAACTTGTCCGGGCTGCGGCTGACCGCGACTACCGGGGAGCCGCTGGCGCCGAGTACCCGGCAAACGAGCTGACCCAGCCGGCCGGCCCCTACCACCAGAACGGGATCGCCGGGATTCGGCGCAAGCCTTTCGACGATGTCGAGCGCAGCCGCCAGCGGCTCGGTGAAGACGGCGGCGTCGGTGGAGACACTGTCGGGAACCGGGTGCAGATTCGCTACAGGCAGCTGCAGGTATTCGGCAAAGGCGCCATTGCGCCCACGAATTCCGAGGGCGGTGCGTGCCCGGCAATGCTTCTCGACTCCTGCCAGACATTCCGGGCAACGGCCGCAGACGGCGTTGATCTCGCCGACGACGCGTCTGCCCTCGAAGGATTCCGGCCCCTCTTCGACGACGCCGACAAACTCGTGGCCGGGCACACCCTCGAAGGGATACAGGGCGTCCACCAATGCCAGATCGGTACCGCAGACGCCTGCGCTGAGCACGCGCACGCGCGCTTCTCCCGGAGCAGTCGCGGGCAGCGTCAGGTCTTCTCGAAGTCGCAGACGCCCGCCGGAGAGCCACAGGGCTTTCATCGTCCACGGCACCGCGAAGGCCCCCATGGCATCCCGCACGAATTTAAGTTGTCGCTGTAATTCATTGATTACTAGACGTTATTTAGAATATTTGGAGCTGGGCGCGGGAATTCCGAAGCTCGCTCTCGCGGTTGTCCCTGCTGGGGAATTCCGCTAGTGTATAGACAGCGACCGCCTATTTGGCCGGTCGCGCCCTCATGATCACAAATCACTAACCGGTAGGCGGGCTTTCAATGTTCGAGTACGACCAGGCAATCGTTGACACACTACTGCACGACAACCAACGCTTCCAGGAACTGTACAACCAACATCACAAACTCAAGGAAAAAGTAAAAGACGCCGAGCTCGGTGTCCTGCCATTGGATGGCGTTACCCTCGGAACCATGAAAAGGGAAAAGCTTCTCGCCAAGGACAGAATGGCGGCCATGATCGAAGAATATCGGCGGGAGCACGCCTAGCGCGCTGCCGCGATGCGCCGCGATGACTTTCGCGGCGCCCGATGCCCGCTGCCCGGCATCGACTGAACCCCTGTGGGGTCGACTCACGGGGGTTTTTTATGCACAGTGTTCAACCTTGTTGAATCCCCCTCAGCACTTGGGACGGAGTCTGATCGGCGATGCCAGAGGCGCAAGAACACCCCACCGGGAACGGCGCGAAGCCACGTCTGAGCGTCACCGTATTCAGCGACTATATCTGTCCGTTCTGCTACGTTGGCGATGCGCGCCTGGACAAGCTACGCGACGGCTACGAGTTGGACGTGGATTGGTGCTTTTTCGAGATCCACCCGGACAACCCCGCCGAGGGCAAGCCGGTTGAAGAGCTGGGATACCCGCCGGAGCAGTGGCAGCGCATGATGGCGAATCTCGAGCAGATGGCCAGGGACGACGGTCTTCCGCTGGCAACCAGGACCTTTACCACGAACTCCCACAGCGCGCTGTTACTGGCGGAGGCCACGCGACGATTGGCACCGGAAGCCTTCGACGGCTTGCACAAGCGACTGTTCGAGGCCTACTTCGCGGAGAGTCAGAACATCGGTGACCGGGATGTGCTGCAAAAAATCGCAACCGAATGTGGAATAGCCGAGGATGTCACGGAGCAGGCATGGAATGATCCCGTCTACGAGCAGCGATTGCGCGATCAATCCTGGCGGGCCGCTCAAATTGGTGTTCAGGGAGTGCCGGCATTTCTGTTCGGCCGCTACATGGTGGCCGGCGCCGTGCCGGCGGAGACACTTTATCGCGCTGCGGAGACGGTATTGAAGGAAGCGTCCAGCGAGGAGGGCGAAGCATGACCGAGGAGATCTTTCGAC
>CAXMNG010000249.1:0-6936 GCA_964194585.1 Salibacteraceae bacterium
TTTTGGAGCCCGAAGGGGCAACTGTTCGCGCTCAACCGCTTCATCGCCAACAGGGATTTCAGCAAGATTCTTCCCCAGGTCGCATCGGCGAATTTCCATGTGGCCTATCCGCTGTTCGCGGGCATGACGGAATCCAATATCAACCTGGTGTTGCATCCCACTCAGCACGCCCATGCCTATTTCCTCATGGATATAAAAGCCGGGCCGGCCAAGAAAACGGTCAAGGTGTTTCAGGAATCTTCGGAGGTCATCGGCAACGCCATCGCTTCACAGAAATTCCCCGTTATTCATTTCGGTGAGCTGCAAAAAGCGGTGATGATGAGCCGCCGCAACCAGTCACCGATATCGATCCGCATCCGCTTCCTGGAACTCCGCCCGAATCTCGCCAAAGCTCTGCGTGACGCGGTGATGGACATCTTTGCCGCCAACGCCAATCCGGAGGGAAACAAGCAGGCGCGGCTAGAGTACAAGCTGGCAACGCTGAGCCGAGAGCTGCGGCGCGGTATGGTGGAGGATTACCTGGTGAAATGTTTGTGGCTCAACCCGACCACCAATCACCTGGGCATGATGACCTGTAACGACCAGCTGTCGGGTTTCTCCAAATTCGTCTCCGGTGACGCCGACGTGACCGCGTTCGAGCGCTGTCTGGCGCGGGACGAGGATGGCCACTATCGGGCGCAAACGGGAGTCGTCAATGTCCTGCCGGTCCTGCAGTCCCACGTCAAGTGGAACTCCCCGACCGTGCACGTCTACGACGAGGCGTTTCGCAGTGCGAATCGTTTGCAGGAGTACTACTCACTGTACGCCGGGTTCAAGGCGTTGTGTGGCGTGGGGTCACCGGTGCTCGTGCATGAAAGCTACGAGTTGCCGGAGTCCGTGCCCGTGCACCTGTTGCACCTCGACAAGGGAAGCCCGGCAACGCTCATCGGCATGCGCGAGTTTCCCACGCGGCATCTGGTCTGGGAAAGCGGGACAAGCCGGGGATCCTGAACCGAGCTGGCGTGGCCGCTATCTACCCGCCGTCCTCGCCGGAGGACAGACCAGCGCTTGCGTGGCCACGCAACACGCCGAGAAATGAATCGCCATAGCGTTCCAGCTTGACCTGGCCGACGCCGCTGATGGACGCCAGGGCCTCGAGACTCGTCGGTACCGTTCGCGTCATTTCCAGCAGGGCGCTGTCGTGGAAGATCACGTAGGGCGGCACCCCCTGTGTTTTCGCGAGCTCCAGGCGGTGCGCGCGCAGGGCTTCCCACAGGGACGCGTCATCCTCGACCGTGATCGGCGGTGCACGCTCGGCTTTGGCGCGCCGGCGTTTCTCCGGCGCGAGATCCTTTCGTAGAAGCAGCATCGCTTCTCCGCGTAAAACCCCGCGGCTGGCCGGCGTCAGGTGCAGACCACCGTGGCCATCCATGTCCACGCCGAGAAAGCCCCGGGCAACCAGCTGGCGGAACACCGATCGCCACTGGCGATTGTCCAACTCTGCGCCAATGCCGAAGGTACTGACGGTGTCGTGGCGAAATCGCCGCATGCGCTCGTTGCTCTTGCCCAGCAGAACATCGATGAGATAGTTCACCCCGAAGCGCTGACCGGTACGGTACACGCAGGAGAGCGCCTTGCGGGCAGCCTCGGTTCCGTCCCACGCGTCGATGGGCTGCAGGCAGGTGTCGCAGTTGCCGCAGGGTGACTCCATCACCTCGTCGAAGTAGGAGAGCAGAACCTGGCGCCGGCAGCCGGTCACCTCGCAGTAACCGAACACCGCCTCCAGCTTGCTTCGTTCGACCCGCTTGTGCTGCTCGTCGGCCTCGGAAGCTTCGAGCATCTGCCTGAGACGGATGACGTCGGTCAGGCCGTAGACCATCCAGGCATCGGCGGGAAGCCCGTCGCGTCCGGCACGCCCCGTTTCCTGGTAGTAGGCCTCGATGCTCTTGGGCAAATCCATATGGGCGACGAATCGTACGTTGGGTTTGTCGATACCCATTCCGAAGGCGATGGTCGCCACGATGATGACGCCTTCCTCGCTGATAAAGCGCTCCTGATGCCGGTGACGATCGGCATCGGGTAAGCCGGCGTGATAGGGGAGCGCCGGCCAGCCGCGCTCCCGCAGCCAGATCGCGGTTTCATCCACGCTTCGCCGCGATAAGCAGTAGACGATGCCGGCGTGACCGCGATGTTCACCTTCGAGGAAGGCGAGCAGCTGCTGGCGCGGGTTATCCTTCGCTCTTATCTGGTAGCGGATATTGGGGCGATCGAATCCGCCGATGAAAACCCTTGCGTCTTCCAGGGCCAGGCGCGCGCGAATCTCGCGGCGCGTGGGTGCGTCGGCGGTGGCGGTCAGCGCAACCCGCGGCACATGCGGGAAACACGCGGCAAGCTCGGCAAGACCCAGGTACTCGGGGCGGAAATCGTGCCCCCACTGGGATACACAGTGGGCTTCGTCGATGGCAAACAGGGCAATTCTGGATTCGGCCAGAAGCTCCATCGTGCGTGGCTGCAGCAGGCGTTCGGGTGCCAGGTACAGCAGGTCGAGGGCACCGGTGCGGATCGCGTCTTCCACGCGCCGGGACTCGCCTGGGGAAAGCGTGGAGTTCAGCGCGGCGGCACGCACGCCGTTTTGCAGCAGCGCATTGACCTGATCCTGCATGAGCGCGATCAAAGGTGAAACCACCACTCCGGTTCCGTCGCGCAGCATCGCGGGAATTTGGTAGCAGAGAGACTTTCCCCCGCCTGTCGGCATCAACACCAGGGCGTCGCCGCCCTCCAGCAGGTGCGCGATGATGTCCTCCTGTTGGGCGCGAAAGCCCGAAAAACCGAAAACCCGGTGCAGGAGCTCGCCGGCAGTGGCGGGGACGGTCTCGACCGGGGGAGGCTGCGTCATCCTGGCGGGCGCCCCGGCTCAGACGCCGCTCTCAATCAACTGCTTTTTCTCTTCGATGCGGCGCGTTTGGCGCGGCACGTCGACCACATAGCGCACGTGAACACCGCTGCCGACCAACTCCACGGCGTCGCGTACCCGGGCATCCAGAGTGATTTTGCGCCCATCCACCGCGGATACCGTCACGCTTACCGCCACCTCGCAGCCCACCGGTGTCGGCGCCAGGTGATCGATGCGCACGTGCATTCCCACCGAGCTCTGCTCTTCGGCCAGATGCTTCTGGATGAGCCGCAGGCACGCGTATTCCACGTCACTCACCATGGACGGCGTGCTGTAGATCCGTGCCGCCTCGCCCATGAATGCAATGCTGCGGTCGTTGTCGACGCGGATATGCTCGGTCGTGGTCATACCGGTGTGCAGCTTCAGCTCCATGGGCGCAAGGTTTCCTCCGGTCCGTTAACATGGGCTCGTGGTTGCGTCAGGGTCTCGCCGCCCATGCGCTTTGTCAATCGATGCGGCGGGCCGAAGTTCGTCAGTGTCAGCGGCCGGCGCCTGCGCCGGCATCAGCATCGGGAGAATCGTCCATGTCTAATCGACTCTGGTCCCCGGCCATGGATCCCGCATCCATCGCCCCGCGCACCGGCACCAGCTACCCGAAGGAGCATCGGGAACAGGTGGAAAGGCGCAGCAAACGCGCGCTCGGTGACGCTCTCGGGCTCACTCACTACGGGGTCAATCTCGTCGAGCTGGAACCCGGCGCCTGGTCTTCCCAGCGTCACTGGCACAGCGCGGAGGACGAGTTCATGGTCGTGGTGTCCGGCGAGCTCACATTGATCACTGATGCCGGCCGGCAGGTGCTGAGTGCCGGCACGGTCGCCGGCTTTCCCGCGGGCACAGCCGACGGCCACCATCTCGTCAACGAAAGTGAGCAGACGGCGGTCTACCTGGAAGTCGGCGATCGTAGTGACGACGACGAGGTGCGCTACCCGGACATCGACATGGTGCTGACTCGCCGTTCCGAGGGTGGCGTGTACCGCCACAATGACGGGCGGCCCTACGATGAAGACTGACGGGACCAACCTGGTCAGCGTGCGGCTTGTCTGAGGTGGCGTCCGACGTCGAGCTGCCGCGGGGGGACGCCGTTTTTCTGGATCATCTCGCCCACTGGGTACCGGACATACACGCGGCGTCGGCACTCCTCGACCGCCTGGGCTTCCTGGTCACGCCCTATGCCGAGCATGCGCACGCTGCCATCGGTGGCGAAGCATCCGTGCCCGCTGGCAGTGCCAATCAGTGCGTCATGCTCGAGGCCGGTTATCTGGAGGTGCTCACAGCCATCGGCGAAACGCCTATCGCCCGCGAGGTGCGCGCGGCACTCGGCCGTTACACCGGACTGCACCTCACGGCATTTTGCGCCGCCGATGCCGCCGGGCATCGCGAGCGCCTGGTGTCGGCAGGATTTCCACAACGGCCCTGCGTGAATCTTGCCCGGGAAAGCTCCACGGCTGACGGTGGTTCCTGCACCCTGCGGTTCACGGTTGTGCGTCCCGAGGTGGGTTGCCTGCCGGAAGGCCGGGTGCAGTTCTTGACCCACCACACACCGGATGAGTTGTGGCAACCCCGCTGGCTCGAGCATCCGAACACGGCCCGTGCGCTCACCGACGTGCTCTTCTGTGTGGCCGACATTCGCGAAGCGAGCCGACGCTATGAACGCTATCTCGGCCGAACGGCCGAAGCCGTCCACGGCGGCTATGTGCTGCAGATGGATCGCGGCCGACTCGCGTTGCTCGATGTCGAGCGGGTTTGCGCGGCGCTTCCCGGGGTCGGCATTCCGTGCGTGCCGTTCATGGCGGCCTATGCTCTAGCCTGTGAAAATCTGGCCAGCACGCGAGCGGTGTTGCGCGCCAGTGGCATCGACTATCGTGATCGTGACCACCGGGGGTTAATCGTGCCGGCGTCGCCGGCGCTGGGCGGCAGCATTGTCTTTACCGAGGACGGAGGGCTGCCCCCGTGGTTGTAGGTTCGGGCAGGCAGTCCCGCAGGTTTTCGTAGCCCCGGGCCACCAGATCGTCGAGGCTCGGCCGCGCCCCCCGCCGTGCTTTCAGCACGCCGCCCAGGTAGTCCAGCATTCGATGATATTCTTCGCCAACCTGCCACAGGCCGCTCGCCGATGCGACGCTCAGCACCGGCGGCATGGGCGACTTGGCGCGCGCGTCTTCCCGCACCTGCCACATTCCCAGGCGCACGTAGATACGTTCCGCACACTGGGACAGATTGGCGGCGACTGTTCGCGGCGTACCGTGCATGAACCCCGGCGGCATGACCGTATCGCCACCATGGCAGGATCCGCAACGATCGTAGAATCCCGCCGGCACGCCCGTGTCCGCCGAGCTTTGTAAGCTCGGATGCGTCGTGAACTCGCCGTCGTCGGCGATCCTGACGGGTGGCATCGCCGGAAGCTCGTCGCAACACCACGGTGTCGGCGCGAGGCCGAGGGTAGTGAGCAGTTCCTGCATGGCGCGCGTGCCGTGAAAGGGTTCCGTGGACGACAGCATCGAATCGTCGTCATCCGCCAGCCGGGCGATGGCGGCGTGCACCGGCGCGAAGTCGCCGATGATCTCCAGGGTCACACGGGCATCCAGCTTCCGCTCGCCGGCGGCATCGGGCCAATGCAGATCGAATACCGCGATGGCATTGCCGTCGGCCGTGCGCACGCGAGTCTGGTAGCGCCGCTGCAGCACATCCAGGCGGGCCCGCTTGGTTTGTCCACGCCGCAGAACCCTTGTCCCGGCCAGCTGTAAATTCGTAAATAATTCGCCGTGCGCGAGCTCCAGGCGAACGAGACTGCCGCGCATGCCGCCGTCGCCGTCGGTCACCAGATCCGCCAGTAGCTCGAAGGGGCCGGCAGCTGTGGCTGGTTCATCTTCACAGCGCACCACCAGCAGCTCGGCGCCGCCGAGCAGATCCTGACGGGTGACCGGGCAGACTCTCGTAAGCCGTCGCCTTTCAGCGTCTTCGCGCACGGCCCGGTCGTAAATGTAGGTATCCAGGCGTTTGATGTCGACGGCGGGCAGGAACTCGGCAAATCCGGTGATCATGCGTTGCCGATCACGCGTTTCGCGCACCTGCCACACGGCGAGTGGCGAACGGTGCTTCAATGGATCGAGCTCGGCCGATATATACGTCGGGCGCGGACTGAGCAACGGCTTGCGATTCGGGATGTTGGGGTTGGGTATGTTCAGACCACCGGGCCAGTTGCGGCGCCAGTTGCGGGTGAACAGCGGACGAAAATATTCTCGGTACGAGTCCGCGCTGGTATCGAAATGTGAATAGGCGCTGAGCCGATGTTGCAGCATGGCAGTGAATGCAGCGCCGCGGCAACGGGCGGAAAATGACGCGGATTCCGGATCGCGGCAACCGTCGTGCCAGAGTAGCTGATAGGCGGAAAAAAGATTGGCACGATCGGTGGCGTTGTCGATCGCAACCGGCGATACGGCACAGCAGCGATCCACCATTATGCCGTAGAAAAATTCGCGCTCTTCGGCCAGCGCTTCAGCGATCCGGGGATTGGTGTTGGTTTCGTCCCAGCCGGCCTCGGCGAACAGTGGCGCGCCGTTCTGGTGGCAGCTGGTGCAGATGGCGCGTTGCGCGTAGGTCACCCGCGGTGTTCTATTGGCCCGGTAGTCCGTCACCACCTGAAATTCGAAACGCGCCGCGCGCTCGTTGTAGCTGATGATCTCGATGACACCGCTTTTTTCCTGGTAACCGAGGAACAGGCGATCTTTCATCATGATCGGTGGTTGCGCGTCACTGTAGGTGAGCGGCTCGGTGTCCACCGCCACCACCATGCGTGGATACTTGAAATACTCTGGCGCCGCCGTGTGGCGCTGCAGTGAGCGGCCGTAGGGGATGAGGGCCGTTTTGAGAATCGGCTGGCGGCTGCCTTCGCCTCGCAATGGTGCTTCGATGCGCTCCAACAGACGCGTGAAGGGAAACGGCAGATCGTAGACGGGTCCGTCGCCCGTCTGCTTGACGAACAACAGATCGAACAGCGATCGCCCGGT
>CAXMNG010000250.1:0-2364 GCA_964194585.1 Salibacteraceae bacterium
GGGCGAAAGGATCGATCCCATCAAAGAGGCCGCGTTGGAACACGATCTGCCCTTGTTTCAACCGAAATCCTTCAAAAAGCCCGAAGTCTGGGAGCAGATGGCATCCCTCGAGGCCGACCTGTGCGTCATGGCCTACGTCACATTGTTCGTTCCGGAAGAAGCGCTCAACGTTCCGACCCTGGGCACCATTCAATACCACCCGTCACTTCTACCGCTGCACCGTGGCCCGAGTTCCATCAACTGGCCGATTATTCAGGGCAGAAAAGAAACGGGATTGAGCATCTTCTGGCCGGACAACGGACTCGATACCGGTCCAATCCTGATGCAGAAAGAAGTCACCATCAAGGACGACGACACCCTGGGCAGCTTGTACTTCAATCATCTGTTCCCCATCGGCGTCGAAGCGATCCTGGAAAGCGTCGACCTGGTGCGCGACGGCAAGGCGCCGAAGGTTGTCCAGGACGAATCCAAGGCGACCTACGAAAGCTGGTGCCGCGACGAGGACGTGGCGATCGACTGGAACAGGTCGACCCAGGAGGTCTGGAATCTGATACGCGGTTCCAACCCGCAGCCTGGCGCCTGGACGCGCCATGGCGATACCACCGTGAAGATATTCGATTGCGCCAAGCAAAAAGCCGCCGACGGTGCCACCCCCGGCCAGATAACCGCCGTCGGCGACGATGGCATCAGCGTCGCCTGCGCCGATGGTCAGATCCAGATCCACCGCCTGCGACCACAGGGGGCGAAGAAGATGACTGTCGCCGAATACCTCGCGGATGCGGCGGTAGAGGTTGGAGATCGGCTGGGAAGTTGAAGATCGGACAGTAGATAGCCGGGTAGGAGCGAGCCCCTTGCGGGGCTCGCTCCTACAGGAACCGGCAGGCGGCGCGCGTCAGCCGGCCGCGGTGCCTACGAGGGCGGTTCCTCCACGGGTACCGCAGTGAGCACTGGCGGAGTCAGTGCCTGGGCCTTCACAAACACGCTTTCGACCTCGATGGTTCTGCCGAGCAGCTTGACCGCCGCGTAGATGGCGCCGATGTAGGGGGTCGGCGTGTCGGTGAGCCTGCCCAGCTCCAGCACCGCGCCGATCAAGGCCTCCGTCTCCAGCGCCTTGCCGGCCTCCACGTCCTGGAGCATGGAGGTCTTGTGCTTGCCCACTTTCTCGGCGCCGGCGATGCGCTTCTCCAGCGGTACCCGGAAGGTCACCCCCAGCTTCCCGGCGATGGTTTGAGCCTCGGTCATCATGTTGGCGGCCAGCTCCCGGGTCGGTCCGAACTGACAGATATCCGCGAGCGTCGCGTGGCAGAGCGCGCTGATGGGATTGAAGCTCAAGTTTCCCCATGCCTTGAGCCAGATTTCTGAGCGGATGTCGGTAAGCACCGGGGATTTGAAGCCGGCTCTTATCAGGGTCTCGGAGACCCGCTGCACGCGTTCCGATTCCGACCCGTCCAACTCGCCTACGGGAAAGCGCGTGCCCTCGATGTGGCGAATCAGGCCGGGGCGGGCGATGGTCGCCGCCGGGTAGGCGATACAGCCGATGATGCGTCGCGCCTCGATGCCGTCGGTGAGCCGGCCGTCGGGATCCAGGGTCTCGATGCGGTAACCATCGAACTCGCCGCCATGGCGCTGAAAATACCACCAGGGCAGACCGTTCTGGATGGTGAGCACCATGGTGTCGGGGCCGAACAGCGTCCGGATGTCGTTCACCACCAGCTCGATCTGGTGGGCCTTGAGGCCGAGGATGACCAGTTCCTGGGGGCCGCAGGCGCGCATGTCGCTGGTCGCCTCTACGTCGCTGGCTACCTCGGAGCTGCGATCCTGATAGGAGACGCGCAGACCGCTTTCCCGAATTGCCTCGAGGTGCCTGCCGCGGGCGATGAGGGTGACATTCTCGCCGGCCAGAGCCAGCTTCACGCCCAGCAATCCACCGATGGAACCGGCGCCGACAACGCAGATCTTCATGAATCGTGCCCTCCCGCGGCCTACGGCGTCCCAGGGACGACGCATCAGGCCCTGCCTGTGGGTTTTTGCCCCTCATGGCGCTGGTGGCTTGCTCGAGGAGTTCCCCTGGCGCCCGGAGCGCAGTACGAACATTATCAAATCACGGGAGCCGGCACAGGTCCAATTATTTTCGTCAACGCAGTGTATTGACGCCGGCAGGAAGTAGTGGGCCGCACGCCGGGGCGGGCGTCAGACCTTCCGGCCGCCCAGAAATAACCAGGTCTCCACCACCGAGTCGGGATTCAAGGACACGCTGGTGATGCCCTCGTCCATGAGCCAGCGGGCCAGATCCGGGTGATCCGACGGGCCCTGGCCGCAGATCCCCACGTACTTGTCGGCCTTGCGACAGGCCTGTATGGCCTG
>CAXMNG010000251.1:0-46459 GCA_964194585.1 Salibacteraceae bacterium
GCGTCAAGCGTGTGCCGCTGGTTTCCGGGACACGCTTGCCACTGCTCGACGAGGAACTGCGCCTGGATTTGCGGGTCGCCGCGCAGATGGATCTACTCACATCGACTGATCGGGGCCGCATCACCCGCAAAGTGCGCGATGCCCTCGGCAGCCGGGACGGTTGGATCGCACGCCGGGGCGGCGTGCTTCAAGTGGTATCCCTGTCTCTTACCGACAGCGCGCCGCGCTCCCTGGTGGAGGCCTGGTATCGACGCGAGGCCAACCGATGTCTGTCGGCGCGCATGATGCCCTACGGGCGAATACTCGGAGTGGAACCAAAACGCATCAGCATTCGTGCGCAACGCACACGTTGGGGAAGTTGCTCGTCCCAGGGCACCGTTTGTTTGAACTGGCGCCTGATGTTGCTGCCCTCGGATCTGTGCGACTATATTCTGGTCCACGAGCTCTGCCACTTGCGGCACCTGGACCACTCGGCCAGATTCTGGGCGTTGGTGGAGAGCGTGTTTCCGGACTACGCGCAACGCGAAGACCGACTGGAATCCATGCAGGGAAATCTGGCTTTGTAGAGAGCGGCGCGACTGAGCGGACTGGATCTGAATAGCTGCGCAGAAATACACTCCACTCCAGCTACAGCAGAGCGACTTTCACGTCTTCCCCCTGTAGGAGCGAGCTTGCTCGCGAATTCGGCGCCAGAAGATTCGCGAGCAAGCTCGCTCCTACAGGACTTCACAGTCGTATCAGGCTTGGTCCCCTTCCCCTCGCCTCGAGGGGGAGGGACACGACTCCAGGGATGGAGGAGGTAGAACCGCGTCTGGAACAGCGGTCGAGGGTGGGGGTGTAGACAATCAGCGCTCCAGCGAAGCCGCTGCTAAGCAGGATTTCTGCTCGGCTATTTAGTTCCCTTGAGCTCCCGGTAGCGATCCAGATCTTTGGTGAACTGGGCGGCGAGCTCGGCTTTCTGCAAACGGCGATTGTCGATGAAGCTCTGGCGGTCCTTTAACTGTTGTTCCATGTTGGCGATCTTGTTGGTGATCTCCGGGGTAATTGCTTTCCCGCCGCGTTCCAGCTTCGCTGCCTGGGATCGCAGTTGCTTCAACGACTGTTCGATTTGCTTGAGAATCCTTTTGGTGTGGCCAATGCGGATATCGATGGCCGCCACCTGGCCCTCATGGACCATCAAAAGTTCCTTTTCGGTAGTGAAGGTGCTGAGCAGAACGCGGTCCTTCGTTTTGCGCTCGCGAAGCTTGCGCTCTTTTTCCGCACGGATGGCCTCGGTGCGCGCCGCTTCCGCGCGCTCAATGCGCAGCTCTTCCTTCGATTTGGCGCGCTTGGTCGTGCTTACCGTGATTCCCTCCTTGGTCAATTCACGATGAGCCTTCTGCGCGTACTTCGGCGGTACGGTGTTGCCGCACTCGCGCACGCCATCGTCGTTGGTCCAGCACTTGATACCGGCCGATGCCGGAAGTGGCAGCAGCGCAGCTGCCAGGACAGCGAGTGCGCAGGGCAACAACGAGACTCTAGGAGCATTCATCAAACCACACCTGCTGATCTCGATAATCAGTCCGCCGCATGACTTAGCGGGGTTAGGTCACTACGGGCCGGTAACTCGGCTCGATAGCCAGATTATAGGGGATCGCCATTTCCGAGCGGAGCGTTCACTCCGGAATTTGCGACCCCACTCACACTTTTAGCTCCTGCTCAGGCACCGTAGGATTCCCGGTAGGCGCGCAGCCGCTGGAGTTCAGCCTTCATATCGGCATCGTTTTCCAAATACTCGACGAGATTCTCGAGGGACACTATGCTGATGACCCTCAGACCCAGCTCCTGCTCGATATCCTGGATTGCCGAGAGGCGTCCGGTTCCCCGTTCCTGGCGATCCAGAGATATGGCGGCGGCCACAGGGACGGCGCCGGCCGCGCGGATGATCGTGACGGATTCGCGGGTCGAGGTGCCTGCCGAAATCACGTCGTCGACCATGAGAATACGCCCGTGGAGGGCTGCGCCCACGGTAACCCCGCCCTCTCCGTGATCCTTGGCCTCCTTGCGGTTGAAGCAATAGGGAAGGTCGAGCCCGTGCTCGTCGTTGAGCGCCATGGCGACCGCCGCGACCAGGGGGATCCCCTTGTAGGCCGGCCCATAGAGCATGTCGAAATCCAGGTCCGATGCGGTTATCGCGGCTGCGTAAAAGCGTGCCAGGCGCGCCAAGCTGCCGCCGCTGTTGAACAGACCGCTGTTGAAAAAATACGGGCTCGTGCGACCGGACTTGAGGACGAACTCCCCGAACCGCAGCACCCCGTGTTGCAGCGCGAACCGGATGAACTCCTGCTGATAGGTCGGCATGAAAAATAACCTGCACTCGCGGGGTGGTGGACGCAGCTCGATGGTAGTGGGCAGCGCCGCCGATTGGTAGCGGCCACCGGCTGTTTCCCCCGCTGCCGTCAGGCACTACCATTGTCGGCGCCCATGCGCATCATCACGCTCAATTGCAACGGTATCCGTGCGGCGGCTCGCAAAGGGCTGTTCGACTGGTTACCGCAACAGCATGCCGACGTCGTCTGCCTGCAGGAGGTTCGCGCCCCCGCGGAAGTGGTATCGGACGCCCCCTTTCAGTTGCCCGGATACCATTGCTATTACCTGTGCGCCGAGCGCAAGGGCTACAGCGGTGTTGCACTGCTAAGCCAACGCCAGCCGGACGCCGTCGTGGAGGGGCTCGGTTGGGCGGATATGGACCAGGAAGCACGCTATTTGGAAGCCCGGTATCCGGGACTCAGCGTGATCTCCGTTTACATCCCTTCGGGCTCGTCGAAGGACGAGCGCCAGCAGGTGAAGATGGATTTTCTGGACCGATTTCTGACCCACGTTAAAGCATTACGACGCAAACGGCGGGAGTATGTGATCTGCGGTGACTGGAATATCGCGCACAAAGAGATCGACCTCAAGAACTGGCGCGCGAATCAGAAGAACTCGGGATTTCTGCCCGAGGAACGCGCTTGGATGGATCAGCTGTTCGGATCGGCCGGATTTGTCGACGCCTTCCGGGTCCTGAACAAGGAAGCCGATCAATACACTTGGTGGTCGAACCGTGGTCAGGCCCGGGCGAAGAACGTAGGTTGGCGTCTGGACTACCAGGTGGTGAGTCCGAAGCTCGAATCCTGCGTCGAGAAAGCGGAGATTTACACCGCCGTGCCTTTTTCCGACCATGCTCCCCTGATCATGGACTACGATAGGGATTGGTGACCGCGGCTGCGGGAAGGCTGGAACGGGCCTCATTCCGACCCTAAAGAACCCCGCAAAACCGCCAAAATACCGAGATTGTGACCTGTACCCGGTGCGCCGGGGCCGGTACCGGTATTAGAATTAAAAGCCGACCGACAAGAGAATCGGCAGGATTTTGGCGGTGTCCGAGCCCCCCCCTGCCAGGCTGACGGAGAGTGTACGACATGGGTTTACTCGATGAGCTCAAACAGGAGGTAAAGGACCTAAAGGTCAGGGAAGACAAAGGGCAAGACCCGACCCAGGCGAACGCGAAGCCCGATGCGGACGCGGGACAAGCGCGCCGCATGCTCGCGCCGAAAATGAAGGCCCTCTACAACTACTTCAAGGAGTTCAACGAGCACCTGAACGTAGTGAGTCCCGACGTATCGGGCGACTATCTCCTGGAGGGATTGGGCACACTCACCAATCTGCGGCAGGGTGATTACAAGCTCACTACGGATGATCCGAAGTCGATACAAAAGTTTACCTTCCATTGGTCCTGCTCCGGCCCGGGGCGCCAGGAATTCAAGGTCACGAATCCGATTATCGCGGAGAAGCACCGGGAAGCTCTCTGGAACTTGAACCTGCGCTTCAACAAGCGCGACCTTCAGAAGGGCGCCGGAGCGGTGTTGGTGGTAGAGGCTTACGTGCCCGTGTCGTTCGAATTCGAAGCGGACCCCGTAAAGAACGTCATTTCCTTGAAGCTCAAGAACCTCGGCGCGCTGGGCGTCGTCAATCACACCTATTCGCCGGACAAGATCAACGTGGAGCTGATGGACGAGCTTGCGAAATGCGTTCTGCGCCGGCCGAATCGATTCGACGAGCTGAATGGTGAGAAGATGTCCGACACGCTGCGGCAACGCCTTCGCGAAAACGTGGAGAAGGAACGCGAGCAGCGCAACACGGAGCTGCATATCGACGGGGGTCAAAAGTCGTCGGTGACGCAGCGACTCAAGGGTTCGCTTTTCCGGCGCAAGTCCGCCGACAAATAGACCGCCGTTTACCCGGCAGCCATTCCGGCCGCCGCCGAGGGCCCTCGACCGCGACGCGCTTGTCACGTTTACTGGCACCTGCCAGCAAATACACCCGGGATTTTGCCACTCCGAGCTCTTTCGCGAGCATCGCTATCATTCGCCGATTTGCCGCGTTGTCCACCGGTGCCGCGGTGACCCGTATTCGCAACCGTCCGTTGGCTACACCGGCCACGGAATTGTCCCTCGACCGGGGCTGCAGCCGAACTTCCAGGACCAGCGTCTCCCCATCCCAACGAAAAAAGGGGGGGGTCAGGTCTAAACCCCCTACACCAGCATGGAGCGAGCGAGATCGCGAATGGGCGCCACGGCCAGTATGGACACGAGCTGCAAAAAGATGAAGACGGCGATGGGCGACAGATCGAATCCGGAAATGGGCGGAATCACGCGCCGCGCAGGCGCAAGCAACGGTTCGTTGAGGCTGTGCAGCAGCCCCATAACCGGGTTGGACATGCCCGGGTTCACCCAGCTGATGATTACCTGGATCAGAATGGAAACGATGAACACGTTGACGAGCAGGCCAAGCAACTCGGCGATAGTCAGAATCGCCAGGCCGCCGACCTGTGGCGTGATCCCCAGCAGGCCGGTTACGAGCCACAGCTCGGTGAATTTCAGGGCGAACATTAACACCGCTGCCGCCAGATCCACCCCGCCGAATCCAGGGATGATTTTCCGCAGGGGGCGAAGCGGCGGCTGCGTGGCTTTGACGATAAACTGTGATACCGGATTGTAGAAGTTCGCCCGCGTCCACTGCAGCAGGAAGCGCAGCATGACGAGGAGGATGTACAGGAAGAAGACGGTTTCGATGAGGAAGGTCGCAGCATTGCCGACATAGGAACCGCTCATCAGTTACTTCCCTCGTCCGGCCTGGGGTCCCGCCCGAACTCATGGCCGAGTTCCACCGCACGATCCCGGGATGCTTCCAGTGCGTCATGGATCAAATGCTCCATGCCGCCGGCCATGAGCGCGTCCAGGGCGCGCTCCGTGGTGCCGCCGGGAGAAGTGACCCGGGCTCGAAGCGTGGCCGGAGAATCGCTGCTCTCCAGCGCCATTTTGGCGGCCCCGAAGGCGGTCTGGATGGTCAGCATACGCGCGTCGTCCTTGCTCAGACCCATGCTGATTCCGGTCCGCTCCATGTACTCCATGAGCAGGAAGTAGTACGCGGGCCCGCTTCCCGAGAGCCCTGTCACGGCATCCAGAAGATTCTCGTCCTCGACCCACAGCGTCAGTCCCACGGCCCTCAACACCGACTCGGCGAGGCTGCGTTGCTCGTCGCTGACAAAAGAGTTTGCGTACAGGGCCGTGGCGCCGCTGCCGACCAGTGCTGGTGTGTTCGGCATGCTGCGCACGATGGCTGCATCGAAGCCCAGCCAGCGCAGAATGTCGGGTTCGCGGACGCCGGCCGCGACGGATATGAACAGTGGCCGATGGGCCTTGCCAGGCACGGCGATGCCTTTTACGACCGGCGCCATGATCTGCGGCTTCACTGCGAACACGACGGTGCTCCCATGGCTGACAGCCTCCTCGTTGTCGGTGCTGGTCTGCACACGGAAGGCCTCCGCCAGGGCTTCGAGTGTGGCCCTTTCGGGATCACTGACGTATATGGATGCCGGATCGCGACCGTCCGCGATCAGACCACCGATGAGGCTGGTTGCCATGTTGCCACCGCCGATGAAGCTGATGATGCCGTCCGTCATCCTGGTTCGGTCCCGTTGCCCGCCGTTGGCCCATTATGGGCAATTCCGACAATCACGGAAACTCTCCCTCCGGTCGCCGATGGTCGACTAAACTGCTGCCATGACACGACGCCAGGACAAACGCGCGAAAGTGGCATCATCGGAGACGTCGCTGTCGCGGCCTCTGCCGGTTCTCGCCAGCGCCTACGCCAGGTTCGTTGTCGGATTCGTGCTGATACTGAGCGTGACGGTGATCGCCGTCGGTGGACCCGCCGCCAGCGCGCTGGCGCAATCCACCGACGTGACAGCGTTGCTGCGGCGTGCGGAGAGCGGCGACGCGCGCGCGGCCTTCATTCTCGGAATGCGCTACGCGAAGCCGGGTGATAGCAGCAGGGACGACGCGGAAGCCGTCCGCTGGCTGCGCCGGGCCGCCGAGCAGGGTCTTGCCGAGGCCCAATACAATCTCGGTATCATGTATGCCGGTGGCCGTGGGGTCGCCCAGGACAGCGGGCAAGCCGCCGATTGGTATCGGCAGGCAGCCGAGCAAGGTCTCGCCGGCGCGCAGTACAACCTGGGCGCTCAGTACGCCGTGGGCGACGGCGTGCCCCGCGATGAGCAGCAGGCGGCGACCTGGTTCGAGCGCGCCGCCCTGCAGAACGTTCCCGAGGCCGCATACAATCTCGGTGTGCTCTACGATCTCGGGCGCGGCGTCAATGCCGATGCCGCCACCGCCATGCACTGGTACGAACGCGCGGCCGCGCGTGGTTATCACCCGGCCGCTTCGCGACTCGCCGCATTGCGGGCCGCCAATCCGAGCCTCGCGTCGAAGCCTTCGGCGTCGTCTTCGACGACTGGTGCTGGAGAGCAGCCGGGGAAGTCCGCCGGGTCTGTGCCCGCCGAATTGCCGTCCGCGCCGGCTGCGGCGCTCTCAGCGGCTTCATCGGCGCCGTCTTCCGCCGAGCCGGCGGGTGGGGATCGAGCATCGAGCGCCGGACAGCGCTCGGCAAGCTTGTGGTTGGCGCGCCTGGATCCGGATCACTACACGCTGCAGGTGCTTAGCCATACCGACGAGGCGTCGGTGCGGCGCTACCTGGAAGGGAATTTCAACGACGACGAGGCGGGTTACTTCGCTTTCGAGCTCGACGGCAAGACCTGGTATACCGTGGTCACTGGTGATTACGCGAGCTACTCCCGGGCCACGGCAGCGGTGGAGAGTCTCGCTGGCCGGTTGCAGGGGTCGCAACCGTGGGTGCGGAAAATCGCCGTCATCCAGAAGGCCGCGATCCGCTGAGCCTTCAACCTGGATTATTCATGACCATTCCAGGTTGACCTCTGGCGCCGAAAATCGCCGCGCCGATCCGAACGATGGTGGCGCCCTCGGCGATGGCAGCCTCCATGTCGTTGGTCATGCCCATGGAGAGCGTGTCGAGGGCGAAGCCCCTGGTGTTGAGCGTCTCCAGTGTGCGACGCAGCGCCGCGAATGGCCGGCGCTGCGCCTCCAGGTCGTCACAGGGGCGCGGCAGGGTCATGAGGCCGCGAAGCCTCAGCCGTGGCAACTCCGAGACGACCTGGGCCAGCTCTTCCACGTGATCCGGATCAACGCCGGACTTGGTGTCCTCGCCGCTCACGTTGACCTGAATGCACACGTTCAGAGGGGGGAGATCCTCGGGCCGATGCGCATTCAGCCGGGCGGCGATCTTCGCCCTGTCGATGCTGTGCACCCAGGCGAAACGGGCGGCGACCACGCGCGTCTTGTTGGACTGAACAGGGCCAATAAAATGCCAGACGAGGTCGAGAGCCTCGAGCGCATCCAGCTTCACGAGGGCATCCTGGGCATGGTTCTCGCCGAAATCCCGCTGGCCGGCTTCGGCCGCGGCGCGCACCGCCTCGGGGGGCTTGCTCTTGCTCACGGCGAGCACCCGCACGTCGCCGGTTGGGCGGTCATAGCGGCGCTCCAGGACCGTGACCCGGTTCAGAGTTTCTTCCAGTGACTGTGCAATACTGCTCATGATCAGGTGACTCGGTGGCCGTGCTCCGTAGAATATCGAATCTGCCACCGGCGCGCGGGAGCCGAATGGCAGCCGACCCGGCCGGAACAGACCGGTGGGGGTTCGCCCGGCAGCCGGGACGTGTGGGGTAGCAAGACTCCCAAACTGCTTTGGGCGTGCCAGGTTCGCTAGACTATACTTTTTTAGTTCTGCGACAACCCGGGCCGACGCCTCGAGTGTCTATCTGCCAAAACGAGGGATCATGAATGGATATTGGTGAGCTGCTTGCGTTCGGCGTCAAGAACGGAGCATCGGATCTACATCTGTCGGCGGGTTTGCCGCCCATGATTCGAGTCGACGGCGACGTGCGCCGTATCAATGTTCCTGCCATCGATCACAAGACGGTTCATGATCTCGTTTATGACATCATGAATGACAAGCAGCGGAAGGATTACGAAGAGTTTCTCGAGACGGACTTTTCCTTCGAGATCCCAGGGCTCGCGCGTTTCCGTGTCAACGCCTTCAACCATCATCGCGGTGCCGGTGCTGTTTTCCGTACGATTCCTTCGCAGATCCTGACCCTCGAGGAGCTGAGCTGCCCGAATATTTTCAAGGATATTTCCGATACCCCCCGCGGCATCGTTCTGGTTACCGGGCCGACCGGATCAGGAAAGTCGACCACTCTGGCTGCAATGGTGGACCATAAGAACAGCAGTGAGTATGGCCATATTCTTACTGTCGAGGACCCCATCGAATTCGTACACGAAAGCAAAAAGTGCCTGGTGAATCAGCGAGAGGTACACCGCGACACGCTGGGATTCAACGAGGCGCTGCGCTCGGCGCTACGCGAGGACCCAGACACCATACTGGTCGGCGAAATGCGCGATCTGGAGACTATCCGTCTGGCGCTCACCGCCGCCGAGACGGGCCATCTGGTGTTTGGCACCCTCCACACTAGCTCTGCCGCGAAAACCATCGACCGTGTCATCGACGTGTTTCCGGGTGCGGAGAAGGATATGGTACGCGCGATGCTCTCCGAGTCGTTACGGTCGGTCATCTCGCAGACATTGTTGAAAAAGAACGGCGGCGGCCGCGTCGCCGCTCACGAGATCATGATAGGGACGCCGGCGATTCGTAACCTCATTCGTGAGAACAAAGTCGCGCAGATGTACTCCGCGATTCAGACTGGACAGCAGTACGGCATGGTCACGCTCGATCAGACACTGCAGCATATGGTGCAACAGGGAGTTATTTCGCGTCAGCAGGCGCAGCTCAAGGCGGCGAACAAGGATTCGATCGCCTGATCCAGGGCGTGCGAAGAGGAAGACACCCGCCGTCGGAGCAGCGAAATGGAAAGAGAACAAGCTATCAAGTTCATGCTCGATCTTCTCAAGCTGTTGAAGCAGAAGAACGGCTCGGACCTGTTCATTACAGTTGGTTTTCCACCGGCGATGAAAATCGACGGCAAGGTCACGCCCGTGTCGAAGCAACCGCTGACACCCGAGAATGCCAAGGCGTTGACCTACTGCATCATGAATGATCGTCAGCTCAAGGAATACGAATCGACGAAAGAATGTAACTTCGCCATTGCCCCCCCGGGGGTTGGCCGATTCCGCTGCAACTCTTTCATACAGCAAAGCCATCCCGGCCTGGTCATGCGTACCATTACCACGGAGATTCCGACTCTCGATAGTCTTGGATTGCCGGAAGTTCTCAAAGACGTCTGTATGACCAAGAACGGACTGGTGATCATGGTGGGCGGCACCGGCACCGGGAAGAGCACCAGCCTCGCGGCGATGGTTGATTATCGGAATCAGAACAGTCACGGTCACATCGTGACCATTGAGGATCCCATCGAGTACGTCCACCCGCACAAGAACTGCATCATCATGCAGCGCGAGGTCGGCGTCGATACCGACGACTGGGGCATCGCACTCAAGAACTCACTGCGCCAGGCGCCTGATGTCATCCTGCTCGGTGAGATCCGTGATCGCGAGACCATGCAGTTCGGCATCCAGTTCGCGGAGACCGGACATCTGGCGCTCGCGACGCTGCACGCCAACAATGCCAACCAGGCGTTGGATCGCATCATCAATTTCTTCTCCGAAGACCGTAAACAGCAGCTGCTCATGGACTTGTCCGCGAATTTGCGGGGGATCATCTCCCAGCGCCTGCTCAAGAGTCGATCCGGGGAAGGTCGCGTCGCAGCTATCGAGATTCTTCTCAATTCACCACTTATCAAGGATTTGATCCTCAAAGGTGAACTGCATGAAATCAAACCGATCATGGCCAAGTCGCGCGAAATTGGCATGCAGACCTTCGATCAGGCGCTGTTCGATCTATATGAATCCGATCAGGTCACCTACGACGACGCGCTGCGGTACGCTGACGCCCAGAACGAGTTGCGACTGAGAATCAAGCTCGAGGGCAAGGCGGCGAAAGGCAAGGACGCACTCGAAGGACTGGACCACCTGTCACTCGACCAGGGTTCGGAAGACAAAGGCACTCTCATGCGCTAGTGGCGGTGCCCCGCCAGATTTTGAATCCTTGTATCTGTTAGCACCTCTATGGATATCCAACCCTACCTGAAGCTGCTGGTTGAGAAGAACGCCTCCGACCTGTTTTTCACGGCCGACTCGCCCGTGAAGCTCAAGTTGGAAGGAAGAGTAACCTCCGTCGGCAAAACCACACTCACCCCGGACCTGGTCGAAGCCGCCGTCAATGGCATTATGGACGACCGGCTCAGGCAGTTGTTCGCCGATACATGGGAATGTGATTTCGCTATCGCGCTTCCCGATGAAAGCGCGCGCTTTCGTATCAATGTGTTCCGCCAGCGCGGCAAGATCGCGATGGTAGTCCGACTCATCCCGATGACTATTCCCACCATCGCGGAGCTGGGGCTTCCCGATATTCTGAATGAGCTGGTAATGACCAAACGCGGCCTCATTCTCATGGTTGGCGCCACGGGGTCGGGAAAGTCCACTACGCTGGCGGCCATGATAGACCATCGAAACGAAACCCATCCGGGGCACATTCTTACCATCGAGGACCCAATCGAGTTTTATCATTCGAATAAGAAGTCCATCGTCAATCAGCGGGAAGTAGGCGTCGATACCATCTCTTACGCCAAGGCCCTTCGGTCGTCGCTGCGCGAGGCGCCGGACGTCATTCAGATTGGCGAGATACGTGATCGTGAAACCATGGAAGCGGGGCTCGAGCTCAGCAACACGGGACATCTCGCGATATCCACCATGCATGCCAACAACTCCAACCAGGCCATGGAGCGGGTCATCAACATGTTTCCTCAAGTGCTGCACAAGCAGCTGTTCATGGATATGTCGTTGAACCTGTGCGCGATCATTTCGCAACGTCTGGTACCGGATCTCGACGGCAAGCGCTGCGCGGCGGTGGAAATTCTGATCAACACGCCGCATATCTCGGAGCTGATACTCAAGGGCGAGATCGGCGAGATCAAGCAAGCCATGCAGGAGAGCGGCTCGCGGGGAATTCAGACCTTCGACGATGCCCTGTTCGCCCTGTACAAGGAAGGAAGAATCAGTCTCGACGAGGCGTTGAACAACGCCGATTCGCGTACGAATCTGGAAGCGAAGATTAATTTCGGCTAGATAACGCCGTCGGCGGTCAGTCGCTCGATGTCGGCGTGGGAAAGCCCGAGTTCCCCCAGAATTTCCTCGTTGTGCTCACCGAGCGCCGGGCCGGGCCACAGGGTTTCACCTGGAGTGTCTTCCAGTCGCGGAACCAGCGCTGGGATTTTCAGCGGATCGCCGTCGACCTGAACAGTTTCGAACATGCCGCGGTCGTTGAATTGCGGATCCCGCATCATGTCCTCGACGCTGTAGATGGGACCCGATGGCACCGAGACTGCGGCGAGACGCTCGAGCACCTCGCCGGAATCGAGCGTCGCCGTCCACCGGGAGATGGCGCCGTCGACCTCTTCCTGATGCTCGACGCGACCGGCGTTGTCGCGAAGGCGGGCGTCGTCCGCCAGGTCGTCGCGGCCCGCGGCGCGCATCAGGCGCTGATATATCGAGTCGGCGTTGCCGCCGATGATCACATACTTGCCGTCCGCGCAAGGGTAGGTGTTGGTGGGCACGATGCCGGTGAGCGTCGAGCCCGACGGGCCGCGCACCACATCGGCGCCGTCGTACTCCGGCACCACCGATTCCAGCATGTTGAACACCGACTCGTAGATGGCTACGTCCACCACCTGCCCGGAACCCTCGGCTTTCGAGCGTTGCTGGAGCGCCAGAAGAATACCGATGACGGCGTGCAGAGCCGCCAGCGTGTCACCCATACTGAGATTCGGCCGCACCGGCGCTTCGCCGGGAAAGCCGTTGACGTGACGAAATCCCCCGAAGCCTTCGCACACGGACGCGAATCCCGGCCACGAAGCGAGCGGACCGCTTTGTCCGTATCCTGAAACCCGGGCGTAGACCAGGCCAGGATTGCGTTTTTTCAGCTCTTGGGGTGAGAGATCCCATTTCTCCATCGTGCCCGGCCGAAAATTCTCGATCAGCACGTCGGCGTGCTCCGCCAGACGGGCGGCGATGGCCCGTCCTTCTTCTTTGCGCAGATCCAGGGTAATGCACTTCTTGTTGCGCCCCATGGACCGCCACCACAGGGACGTGCCGTTCTTCAGCACGCGCCAGTTACGCAGGGCGTCACCGCGGACCGGAGGCTCGATCTTGATGACCTCGGCGCCGAAGTAACCGAGCATGCAGCCGGCGAATGGACCGGCGATGAGCTGGCCCATCTCGAGCACCCGGATGCCGTCCAGCGGGCGTGCATGGCCGGGTGCGCTCATGAATGCCCCTTGGACAAGGTCACTGCCAGTGGACGCTGTAGGCATCGAAGACCGGCCCGTCGACGCACACGCGTTTCATGGCCGGGCCCTGCGGGGTGTCGATGCGTACGGCGCAGCCGGCGCAGCCGCCCACGGCGCAGGCCATGTATTCCTCCAGGCACACCTGGCACGGCAGGGAATACGCCCGCGCCAGTGCCGCGGTGGCCGACAGCATGGGCGTGGGGCCGCAGGCAAAAACGTACACCTGGCGGCGGCGTTCCTCATCCAGGCTGCCCAGCCAGGCGCGCGCCAGATCGGTCACGTAGCCGTCGTAACAGCCCGGGTAGCCCTGCAGGCTCGCGAGCCGGCTGGCGATGCCCCAGTCCTCCATCAGGGGCATACAGGCGATGACTCCGGGGGGCATTCCGGCCACCAGCGTCTGGGAGGGCCGGGTGACGAAGGGAAAGGGTACTTCGGAGCCCATGATCACGAATGGCTGAAGTTTCGGTTCCCGGCCGCGGAGATCGTCGGCAAGAAATACCATCGGCGGAATGCCGACGCCGCCGCCGATGAGCAATGGCAGCGGGTGGCTATCCGGTGCGGAAAACGGCACGCCGATGGGTCCCAGGATACTCAGCACCTGGCCAGCCTGCTTTTCGGACAGCAGTGCGGTTCCAGAACCTACCACCTTGTACAGAAACTCGGCCCAGCCGCGGCGCGCGTCCACGCGCATCACCGACAGCGGGCGGCGCATGGGCAGCAAATCATCGCACCGCAGGTGGGCGAAGCTACCCGCCCGCGCCGCGGCGGCGAGCTTCGGTGCTTGCACCCGCAGCACAAACTGATCGCCGGGATACGCATCGTTGGCGAGTACCTCGGCGCTCTCCACGAAGATGCTGTTGCGGTCTTCTTTGCTCATGGGTGGCCCATGGGCGGTTCAGGCGGGCGGCGACTCGAACACCACGCGCCCGTCCACCAGTGTGCAATGGACGCGCCCCTTACACGTGTGGCCCTTGAAAGGGGTGTTGTGTCCGCGGCTCTGCATGCTCGCGTCGTCGAGCACCCACTGCTCCTCGGGGTCGAACAGGCACACATCGGCCGCGGCTCCCACCGACAGGGTGCCCCGATGGATTCCCAGGGCCGCTGCCGGGCCGCTGGTGAGCGCCGCCACCGCTCCGGAAAGGGTCAGCTCGTCGTCGTCCACCAGGCCCAGCACCAGGGCCAGCAGACTGTCCAGGGCGGAAATGCCGGGCTCGGTCTCGGAGAAAGGCTTGAGCTTGGCATCCCGCTCGTGGGGCTGGTGGTCGGAGCAGATACTGCCGATTACGCCGGCGCGTACACCGGCGCGCAGGCGGGCGCGATCATCGAGGCTTCGCAGGGGCGGGCGCACGTGGCAGTAACCGTCGAAGGAGCCGACGTCCGCCTCGGTCAGGAGCAGCTGATGGATGGCCACGTCGGCGCTTACCGGCAGTCCGTGGCTGCGGGCGTCGCGAACCATGTCCACGGCAGGCCCCGTGGACAGGTGACAGAAATGCGTGCGTGTACCCGTCTGCTCGACCAGCAACAGCTCGCGGGCGACACCGATGCTTTCGGCGATCTCCGGGATACCGGGCAATCCGAGGCGCGTGCCCACCGCCCCGTCGTGGACCAGTCGGTCCCTCGCAAGCCACGGATCCTCGGCGTTCACGAAAACCGTGAGACCGAAAGTCGCGGCGTACTCCATGGCGCGGCGCATGACCTCGGTATCGCTCACCGGTTGCATGGCGTTGGATACGCCCAGACATCCGGCTTCCTTGAGCGCGCCCATCTCGGCGATGTTTCGGCCGTCGAGATCGCGGGTCAGTGCGCCCAGCACCTCGACCCGGGCATGGCCACTGGCGGTTGCCCGCTGGTGAATGAGCTCGGCCACCGACGGCGTGTCGATAATCGGATCGGTATCCGGCGGGCAGCACAACGTCGTGATGCCGCCGCGGGCCGCGGCACGGGATTCGCTGGCGATGGTCGCCTTGTGCTCGGCACCGGGCTCGCGTAGACGCGCTCGCAGGTCGACGATGCCCGGGATCAGCACCAGACCGGATGCATCCAGCACCCGCTCGGCGTCGAAACCGTCGGGTATCTTGCCGACGCTCTGCACGCGGCCGTCGGAGATGGTCACATCGGTGACCCCGTCCACGCCGTTGGCGGGGTCGACGACGCGGGCGCCGCTGATCCGCATGCGCATCAGCCGACCTCCCGCTCGGCGGCGGCGTGGCTGCCGATGGCCATGGACATCACGGCCATGCGAATGGCGATGCCGTAGCTCACCTGGCGCAGGATCACCGAGCGCGGTCCGTCGGCGACGTCCGAGTCGATCTCGACGCCGCGATTGAGCGGGCCCGGGTGCATGACGATGGCATCCGGATCGGCGACCGCCAGCTTTTCTTCGGTGACGCCGTAATATTGGAAGTATTCGTGGGAGCTCGGCAGCAGGGCGCCCTGCATGCGCTCATTCTGCAGCCTCAGCAGAATCACGACGTCGGCACCGGCAAGCCCTTCGCGAAGATGGTGGTGCACGGTAACGCCCAGGGATTCCACCCCGGGGGGCACCAGGGTGCGGGGTGCGACGATGCGCACCTCGGCCGCGCCCAGTATCGTCAGGGCGTGTATCTGCGAGCGCGCTACCCGCGAGTGGGCCACGTCGCCGACGATGGCGACTTTGAGCGACGCGAAGTCACCCTTGTGGCGGCGAATGGTGAACATGTCGAGCATCGCCTGGGTGGGATGCGCGTGACGACCGTCCCCGCCGTTGATGACGCTGATGTGGGGCGCGGCGTGACGTGCAATGAAATGCGCAGCGCCGCTCTGGGCGTGACGCACCACGAACATGTCACAGTGCATCGCTTCGAGGGTCCGCAGGGTATCCAGCAGGCTTTCGCCCTTGGTGGTGGACGAGGTGCTGGCATTGATGTTGAGCACGTCGGCAGAGAGTCGCTTGGCAGCAAGCTCGAAGGTCGTGCGGGTCCGCGTGCTCGGCTCGAAGAACAGGTTGACGATGGTCTTGCCGCGCAGCAACGGCACCTTCTTTACCGCTCGCTCTCCGACGCCTGCGAAGGATTCGGCCGTATCGAGTATCTTGACCAGCAGCTCGCGTTCGAGCCCATCGATGGTGAGAAAGTGCTTGAGCCTGCCGTGGGCGTCGACCTGGAGCGTGTTGCCGGTGCTGGTCATGCGCTGTTTTCGGATCAGGTTTTCCTGGTGATTTCCAGAGACAGGGGCTCGGGTCCGCGGAGCTTCACATACTCGTGGCTGGCGAGGCTCAATCGTTGACCGATGGCGTCGGCTTGCACGGGTATTTCGCGGCCGCTGCGTTCCACCAGCACCCCCAGGGTCACGCTTGCCGGACGCCCATAGTCGAAAATCTCATTCAGGGCTGCGCGGATCGTGCGCCCCGTGTGCAGCACGTCGTCGATGAGCACCACGTGACGGTCGTCGACGGAGAACAGATCCGAAGGCGTCACCATCGGATGCATGCCGATGCGGGTGAAATCGTCGCGGTAGAAGTTGATGTTGAGCGTCCCCAGGGGTGTTTCGACAGCGAGCAGTTGGTGCAGCTTCCTGGCCACCCAGACGCCGCCGGTGTGCACACCCACCATCAGCGGTGCGTCGCGGTTATTGCGCGCGAGATGCTCCTGGAGCGCGTCCCCGAGCTTGGCGACCAGCGCGTCGGTGTCGCCCGGGTTGCCAGGGTCGCTCATGCCGATGATCTTTGTTCGTTCAGCCAACTTTCCAGGATAATCTGTGCCGCCACCGGGTGGTCGTCGCTGCCGGTCCGGCCCTCGGATGCCAGCCGATTGCGTGCTTCGCGGGTGGTGAGCCGCTCGTCGACCAGATGCACGGGCAATTGATAGCGTCCCAGGAGCTGGTCGCCAAATCGCCGCGCGCGCCGGGTCACCTTCTGCTCCGTGCCGTCCATGTTGAGCGGCAGACCGACGACCAGGGCGTCAGGCTGCCAGGTCGTCACGATGCGTGAGATAGCGTTCCAGTCCGGGTGGCTGCGGGTGACGTGGATGGTTTCCAGGGGATTGGCAGTGCCGGTCAGGGTCTGGCCGACCGCGACACCGATATTTTTTTCGCCGTAATCGAAAGCAAGCAGGGTCTCCGCCTGCTCCGTCACGCGTGGCCAGCCTCGCCGGAGAGGCGATCCAGGTCGACTCCGAGCAGGCGCGCGGCGCTTTCGTAGCGCTTCTCATAGGGCAGATCGAAGATGATGCTGCTGTCGGCGGGACCACTCAACCAGGCGTTCTGCTGCACCTCGTGCTCGAGCTGCCCCGCGCCCCATCCGGCGTAGCCGAGTGCCACCACAGCGCGCTCCGGGCCGTCGCCGTGGGCCACCGCAGTCAGAATGTCGCGCGACGTCGCGACGCCGATCTCGTCCCCCACCGCCAGCACCGCGTCCCACTGGCCGGCCGGCTCATGGATGACGAATCCACGGTCGCGTTGCATCGGACCGCCCTGCAGCACCATCATGTCTTTGACCTCGATGTTTTCGACCTCGATGGACATGTGGTCCAGAACCTCGCCGAGGTTCAAATCCAGGGGCCGATTGATGACGATGCCCATGGCCCCTTCGTTGTTGTGGGCACACAAATAGGTCACGGTGCGATGGAAATTCGGGTCCCGAAGGGCCGGCATCGCGATCAGGAATTGATTCGTGAGGTCCATCGACCGCAATTATCGGCACTAGGGATTCGCTACACAAGCGCCAGATTCAGAATGGACGCGGTCATTTCGGCCGGCTGCCACCGACCCGACTCAGCGGCTGGAAAAGCGGTTTCCGGACAGGAACTGCCAGGTTCTTTCCACGTGCAGGATGTCCGTTTCCTCGGCAATGCTTTTGGGAAATCTGGCGAAGGGCGAGGCCAGTTTGACGATACGGATGGCGGCGTCATCCAGAACTTTTTTCCCCGAGGAGCGCCGTAGAATGATTTCGTCGACGCTGCCGTCCGGCCGCAGTGCCACGTCGAGAAGCAGATTCCCCGACAGATTCGCGCGGCGCGCTTCGTCGGGATAATTGAGGTTACCCACGCGCTCGACCTTCTGGCGCCAGGCTTCCATGTAAGCCGCGTACTTGTGCTCCCTGGTTCTGGCGGTGATCCATTTGCGCTTGGGTCGCTTGGCATAGGCCTGCAGCCGCCGGTCGATTTCCGCGCTCAGGCTGGCCATCGCGAGACTGCGATTGATGAGCGCCGCTGCCGTCAGCGCCTGGGTCTTCTGCGGCGGGGTTTCCGGTTGCGCCTGGGGCTCGGGCTGTGGCTCCGGGCGTTTGTCGGCCTTGGCGACGGTGCGCGGGTCGGGCTCGGGCGCGGGCTCGACGCTCGGCTTGCTCATGAATTTTTCCGGCGTCTCGACTTGGGTCTGGGTGAGTACGGGGGTCGGTGGCGCGCTCGGCGTGAGATCCTCGGCGGCGGCGGACTTCGTGGCCACCGGCTCGAGTTCGGCGCTCAGGACCTCCTCGCGGAAGGGAATCGGCGGTGATGCCATGGCGATGTCGGGGATTGGACCCACGAAGGGTGCTCGCAACGGTGTGGCCGGTCGCGCCGCTTCCTCGCTCTCGCCACCGCCGTCCTGGTTGGCCTGGGCCAGATAGTCCGCTTCATCGGGCTGATCCTCGCTTTTGCGCTGCACGAGCACGATTTCCAGGGTGCTGATTAGCTCCCGGGCCCGCTCGTGGGGCGCGAAAGTGACCCCCAGGACCACGATGGCGTGGGCGGCGATGGCGATAAAGAGCGTGAATCCCAGCCGATCGGCGGATTCTACGGTCGGCGGGGCCGTGATGGCGTGCACTCAGACGGAATCCAGGCTGAAAACCCCTCGAATTATAGTCGTTAGTTGTGTCTCCGGGGATGACCCATCATTTCTCCAACAGTGTTTCGATCGCATCCATCAGCTGTGCACCGATGTCGAGTCCGTAGATGGCATCCAGCTCTCGGATGCAGGTGGGGCTGGTCACGTTGATCTCCGTGACGTGGTCACCGATCACGTCGAGGCCAACGAACAAGAGGCCCTTGTCCCTGACCGCCGGCCCGATTTGCGCCGCGATCCAACGGTCGCGCTCGCCCAGCTCGACGCCGACTCCGGTGGCGCCTGCGGCGAGATTTCCCCGCGAGTCACCTTCGGCCGGCACCCGTGCCAGCGCGTAGGGAAGAGGCTCACCGTTTATCAACAGCACGCGCTTATCTCCGTCGCGGATTTCCGGCAGAAAGCGCTGTGCCATGATGAAGCGACTCTGGTGACGGGTCATGGTCTCGAAGATGACGTTGGTATTGGGCTCGCCTTCGTCGACGCGAAAAATGGACGCGCCTCCCATGCCATCCAGTGGCTTGACGATGATCTGCTTCTCGACATTGAGAAACTCGTAGAGGCGTGACAGCTCACGGGTTACCAGCGTTGGCGGACAGCATTGCGGGAACCAGGCCGTGTACATCTTCTCGTTGGCATCGCGCAGGCTTTGCGGCTTGTTGACCACCAGCACACCGGTCTGCTCGGCGCGCTCGAGCAGGTAGGTGGCGTAGATGTACTCCATATCGAAAGGCGGATCTTTGCGCATCAGTACCACATCGAGCTGCGACAGCGGTCTGGTTTCGGACTCGCCCAGGTCGAACCAATCTTGTCGGTCGTCCCGTACTACCAGCGGCCGCATGCGCCCATAACAGACGCCATCGCGAAAAAAAAGATCCTTCAGCTCCATGTATTCGAGCGGCCAACCGCGCGCCTGGGCGGCAAGCAGCATCGCGAGCGTGCTGTCTTTCTTGACGGTGATTTCTGAAATCGGGTCCATGACGACCCCGAGCTTGACGGTCATGGCGTTCTCCGCAGACTGAATAGGTGTGACCGGCTGTACGCGTGCGACGAGACCAGTTGTCAGATGATACACGGCGATGAGGAGGGCCGGAATTCGAGAGCCCCACCGTCCGGCGGGCGCTGGCATTCCCGCTGATCGTCAGTGAGAATGGAAACGATGGGTGTAATTCGCATTGCAACACGCAATAGTTCCCTTGCCCTGTGGCAGGCGGAGCATGTGGGCGGGCAGTTGCGCGAAATTCACCCCGGCCTGGATGTCGAGCTGGTGCCCATGTCGACCCAGGGCGACAAGCTGCTGGATGCGCCCCTCGCCAAGGTGGGCGGCAAGGGCCTCTTCATCAAGGAACTGGAGCACGCCCTGCTTGCCGGAAGCGCCGATATAGCCGTTCACTCGCTCAAGGATGTGCCTGTGGAAATTCCCGCCGGTCTCGCGCTACCGGTATTCCTGGCCCGCGGCGATGCCCGCGACGGCCTGGTCTGCAACCATCACGATAGCCTCGCGGCGCTTCCCCGGGGTGCACGGATCGGAACCTCGAGCCTGCGCCGGCAGTGCCAGCTTCTGGCCGCCAGGCCCGATTTCGACGTGGTCACGTTGCGCGGCGGCGTACCGACGCGGCTCGCCAAGCTGGATGACGGGGACTTCGATGCCCTGATCCTCGCGGTCGCCGGATTGCAGCGCCTGGGGCTGGCGGAACGCGTGGCCGAGGTGCTGGAGCCCGATGTGATCCTTCCGGCGGTTGGTCAGGGGGTGCTCGGCATAGAGTGCCGGGACGGCGATTCGCGTGTACAGACGCTCATCGCAGTGCTCGACGATGCCGACACCGCGGCGCGTGTGATCGCCGAGCGCGCCATGAACGAGAGACTGGGGGGCGGCTGTCAGGTGCCCATCGCCGGCTTTGCCGAGCTCGATGGCGAGGAGCTCCGGCTTCGCGCGCTCGTGGCAAGCCCCGATGGCCGCACGGTGTTGCGCGCCGAGGGGCGCGTGCTCCGCGAGCAGGGCCGGCAGGTCGGGCGATCGGTGGCCGAGGATCTCTTGTCCCAGGGTGCCGATCGCATTCTTGGCGAGGTTTACGCCAATGGCTGAGGTCGATGGCTGATATCGGCGCTCGCGGCTCTGACTGCTCGCTGGCCGGGCTGCGCGTGCTCGTCACCCGACCGCGGCATCAGAGTGCCGGACTGGTGACGCTCATCGAGCAGCACGGCGGCACCGCGATCCGTTTTCCCGTGATTGAAATCCTGCCGGCGCGGGACCCTCGGACCGCGCGCGCGGTGCTCGATTCCCTCGATGACTTCGCACTGGTGATATTCGTAAGCCCGAACGCCGTCGAGCACGGGCTCGCCGTCCTGGATGCGGCGCGCGTGCCGGAATCGCGCGCCCTTTTCGCGGCAGTGGGCGAGAGCACCGCCGCTGCTCTGGCGCAGGCCGGCGCAGCGGCAGTGCTGTGGCCCACAGAGGGCTCCAGCAGCGAAGCGCTGCTGGCGCTCCCGGAGCTCGGCGAGACAGCGGTGGTGGGGTCCAGGATTCTCATCGTCAGGGGCGAGGGCGGCCGGCGACTGCTGGGGGATACGCTCTCGAAGCGAGGCGCGCGGGTGACGTATGCTGAGGTGTACCGGCGCGCGGCCCCCGAGGTTGACGGTGGTGGGCTTGGGTCTCGCGGCAGGAATGGCGGTGTCGACACGATCGTCATAACGAGTGTCGCTGGAATCGAGAATCTGTTCGCCATGCTGGGGGAGGGTGCCGCCGGTTGGTTGAAGGAGGCGGGTTACGTGGTAGTCAGTGAGCGGTTGGCCGCCCATGCGCGCGCACTGGGGATCAAGGAGAAACCGGTGATCGCCGCCGGCGCCGATGATGGGGCTCTGCTCGAGGCTCTGCATCGGTGGCGCGCGGCTCACCCGGCCGATGGAAAGTAAAATGACGAGCCGCGAACTCACCATAGTCAACAAGCTCGGACTGCACGCGCGGGCAGCCGCCAAGCTGGTGACCCTGGCATCGGGCTTCGAGAGTGATATCACTATCAAACGTGGTGGTCAGCAAGTGAATGCGAAGAGCATCATGGGTGTCATGATGCTGGCAGCGGCCAAGGGTGTGATGATCGAAATCTGCGTCGACGGCAACGATGCCGATGAGGCGCTCGCGGAGATCACGCGGTTGGTGCAGAACCGCTTCGGCGAGGCGGAGTAAATGGATACGGGCAGATGACCTTTTCGCTTCACGGTATCGGCGCCTCCAAGGGCATTGCCATCGGTAAGGCGCACATCGTCACGCGCGGATTGTTGGAGGTGCCCGAGTACACGCTCGAAAAGCCCGCGGTCGAAAGTGAAGTCAGACGCTTCAGAAAGGCGATTGCCGGCGCCCGTAGTGACCTGGGCGCTATCAAGGACCAGATACCACCCGATACCGCCATCGACATTGCGGCCTTCATCGACACGCACCTGTTGATGCTCGACGATCCCGCCATCACCAAGGCTCCTATTAAGCTCATTCGGGAAGAGCAACGCAATGCCGAATGGGCTCTCAAGGTGCAACGCGATGCACTGGTCAGCGTGTTCGATGCCATGGACGACACTTACCTTCGCACACGCAAGGACGACATCGATCATGTCGTCAACTCCGTGCAAATGCGCCTGTTGCACAGTGACAAGCCCATGCTGCACGCCGACGTCTCGTTTGCCGGGAAGATCGTAGTCGCCGACGACCTGACTCCCGCGGACACCGTGCTCATGCAGCATCAGGGCGTCGCCGCGTTGGTTACCGAGTTCGGCGGGCCGAACTCGCATACCGCGATTCTCGCCCGGAGTCTGCGAATTCCGGCGGTGGTCGGTCTGCACAATGCCGGGTCATACTTGCGCGAGAACGACGCGCTCATCATCGACGGCCGTCAGGGCGTCGTGCTCGTCGACCCCGACGAGCAGATGATTCGCCACTATAAGAAGCTGCAACGTGAGATCGTGCGCATAGACGTGGCGCGGCGTAAGCTGCGGTACGCGCCCACCGTAACCTCCGATGGTGAATCCATCGTTCTGCAGGCCAACGTCGAGTTACCCGCGGATCTGGATACCGCCGTCCAAGTAGGTGCCCAGGGTATCGGTCTCTACCGGACGGAGTACCTGTTCATGAATCGCGAGCAGGCGCCGGACGAGGAGGAGCAGTATCAGGCATATGCCGAAGTTGTGCGCGCCGGGGAGGGCGCGCCGGTGACGATCCGCACGCTGGATCTCGGCGCCGACAAGCAGGTGGACGGTTCCAGGCCCGGCGCGCCCTTGACCTCCAATCCAGCCCTGGGGCTGCGCGCGGTGCGCTTGTGCCTGAAAGAGCCGGGGCTGTTCCGTCCGCAGCTACGCGCAATTCTCCGCACCTCCGCTCACAGCCCCGTGCGCATGATGATTCCGATGCTGTCGACCATGAGCGAGCTGGCGCAGGTGCTGGATCTTGTCGCGTCCTGCCGTCAGGAACTCGATGACGAGGGGCAGCTCTATGATAAGGCCATGCCCATCGGCGCCATGATCGAGGTGCCGGCAGCAGCGATATGCGCCGACATATTCGCCCGCGAGCTGGATTTTCTGTCCATCGGCACCAACGATCTTATCCAATACACCATTGCCATCGATCGCGTGGATGACGAGGTCAACTACCTTTACGATCCGCTTCACCCGGCAGTGCTGCGCCTTATTCAAACGACGATACGAGCCGGGCAGAAGATGGGAATTCCCGTCGCAATGTGCGGAGAGATGGCGGGCGACGCCCGTTACACGCGGTTGCTGTTGGGCATGGGACTGAAAGAATTCAGCGTGCATCCCAATGCGCTTCTGGAAGTGAAGCAGGTGATTACCGAAAGTCGTGTCGGGGAGAGTCGAAAGTTCACGCAGCGTGTCATGCGGGTCATCAAGTCGACCACACGTACCGCGTTGCTCGAAGAGATGAATCGAACCTGACTATTTCTGGGTGCCTTAGACGATGACTCAGCATGCCGATGAAGACCGACACCAGGAAAATCTCCGTCGACTGAACGACGCGCTGGAACGCGAGGCGATCAGTGAGGTGTACGCACTGGTTCGGGAGCTGCATCCAGCCGATGCAGCTCTTCTCCTGGAGTCGTTGCCCGAAGGGGAGCGGGACATCGTCTGGTCGCAGTTGGATCCGCTCTCCGTCGCCGAGGTGCTGGCTGAGGCGGACGATGCGGTACGCGCCTCGCACATGCGCCACATGGCCCCACAGGCACTGGCCGCGGTTGCCCAGGAGGTCGATCCGGACGATGCCGCCGACATTCTCCAGGACCTTCCCGAGCCGGTCGCCGATGAAGTGCTGCAGGCCATGGACGAGCAGCATCGCGAGCGTCTGGAGGCCGTGCTCGCCTATCCCGAGGATACTGCCGGCGGTCTGATGAACGTGGACGTGCTCACCGTGCGGGCTGACGTGACCCTTGAAACGGTGCTGCGCTATCTACGACGGCGAGGGGAGATCCCGGAGAGGACCAACCGGCTTTTCGTCGTCGACCGGGAGAATGCGTACGTGGGCATGCTGCGGCTCGCCGATCTTCTGATCAGTGATCCGGATGATTCCGTAGAGTTACACATTATTGATGAGCGGGATCCGATACTGGCGACCATGGCGTCCCACGAAGTGGCGCGGCTGTTCGAGCAACGAAACCTCATTTCTGCGCCGGTGGTGGACGAGGCTGGAAAGCTCATCGGACGCATCACCGTCGATGACGTTGTCGACGTCATCCGCGACGAAGGCGAGCAAACCTTGATGCGTATGGCGGGTCTCGACGAGGAAGATGACATATTCGCCCCCGTACTCATCACGTCGCGGCGCCGGATGCTATGGCTCGGCGTCAACCTGGCGACGGCGCTTCTTGCCGCCTGGGTGATAGGGCTGTTCGAGGCCACCATCGAAAAGGTCGTGGCGCTCGCCGTCCTCATGCCGGTGGTCGCCAGCATGGGCGGCGTCGCGGGTAGCCAGACGCTGACCATCGTCATTCGCGGCATGGCGCTCGGGCAGGTGGGCCCGAGTAACGCCCGTTGGCTCTTGAACCGCGAAATGATGGTGGGCTTCATCAACAGCTTGTTGTGGGCCCTGGTGGTGGCGCTGGTCGCCACCTACTGGTTCGGGTGGCCGGCGCTGGGGGGTATCGTGGCGATCGCCCTGATCGTAAACCTGGTCATTGCCGCGATCGCTGGAACCGTGCTGCCATTGGTCATGCGCAGACTGATGATAGACCCGGCGCTGGCCGGTGGCGTCGTCCTCACCACCGTCACCGACGTGGTGGGTTTCGTGACCTTCCTCGGTCTGGGTGCGTTGTTTCTGGTGAACTAGTGTCGGAATGCGGGCTCGGCTCGATCTACCAGCGGAATATCACCCAGCCGGGGATCGCGAACGGTGGGTTGTAATTGTTAAACCGCGTGTCCGTGAAGCCGTCGCCGGTGGTGTCCACCAGCCAGTAGGTAGGGCCCACGACCGGTTCCACCTTGATGGACTGTAGCCGGCCGTTGATGCGGTATTCGGTGATGGTCTGTTTATCATCCCTGCGGATGGTGATTTCCGGCTCCAGGGTTTCGCCGCTTTTTACCCGTGGCGGGATGTCCGGGGGCTCGGGTACCGCCTGCAGGGTCGGCGACTCGCCGGTGGCCACCGGTACCGGCTCGGCAGCGGCGAATCCGCACACGATCCACGCAACGATGGTTCCCAGCGTGATGGCTGATGATTTTCGCAAAACCCGACAGTCTTTAAAGATGTAAGAGTATCTCGCGTTCCGCTGCCGAGGGTTCGAAGCAACGATTGTCATAGTACGCAAAGATAGCTTCGACTACTTCCTCCGGCTTGTCCACCAATTGAAACAGATTCAGGTCGTCTGGATCGATGGTTCCTTCCGTCACCAGGGTTTGACGGAACCATTGAACAAGGCCATCCCAGAACTTGCTGTCAACGAGAACGATAGGGATGCGCCGTGTCTTTCCGGTTTGTACCAGGGTGAGAATCTCGGCCATCTCGTCCAGGGTTCCGAAGCCGCCAGGGAGCACTACGTAGGCCGAGGCGAATTTCACGAACATGACCTTGCGCGCGAAGAAATGCCGAAAACTCAAGCCCAGATCCTGGTACTCGTTCGATGCCTGCTCATGAGGGAGGGTGATATTGAGACCTACGCTGAGGGATTTTCCCGCGTAGGCACCTTTGTTGACAGCTTCCATGATTCCCGGCCCGCCGCCGCTGATTACCGAAAAGCCGGCATTCGACAGGCGCTCGGCGATGTCCGTGGCGAGCAAATAGTTGGGATGGTCGGCCGCGGTGCGTGCCGAGCCGAATATGCTCACAGACGGTGGGATAGAGGCAAGTTTCTCGAAGCCTTCCACGAACTCCGCCATGATTTGAAAGATTTTCCAGGATTCCCGTGTCAGTTCTCTATCATCGATTGCGGGCACACGGGGGCGTTCCAATTGCGAATTGAGGTTATTCATGGCTGATTTCCGTTACTGTGGTCTGTACTCTGTCTGGAACAAGACGGTCTAGTCCTATGTCCAAGCTGCAAAAGCACCTGGTATTGGTTGACGGGTCCTCATATCTGTATCGGGCCTTTCACGCGATGCCTTCGCTCAGCAATTCCAAGGGCATGCCGACGGGCGCCGCCTACGGCATAATGAATATGCTGCGCAGACTTCTGGCGGATTACGATCCATCGCATCTGGCAGTAGTCTTCGATGCAAAAGGAAAAACATTTCGCGACGATCTGTATTCCGAATACAAAGCCAACCGTCCACCCATGCCGGACGAGATGCGGCAACAGCTCGACGCAATTCGATCCCTCGTGAGAGCTCTCGGGATGCCGCTTCTGGAGGTGCCGGGCGTCGAAGCCGACGACGTTATTGGAACCCTCGCCAAGCAAGGAAAGGATAGTGGATTCGACGTCACGATATCTACTGGCGACAAGGATATGGCACAGCTTGTCAACAGATCCGTGACCATGATCAATACAATGGATAACAGCCGCCTCGATCCGAAGGGAGTGGAGGGTAAATTCGGCGTTTCGCCCGAACAAATGGTCGATTATCTGACACTCGTCGGCGATGCGGTGGATAACGTTCCCGGTGTTCCAAAGGTTGGACCGAAGACGGCCGTCAAGTGGTTGAAGGAATACGGATCTCTTGACGCCGTTATCGCACACGCCGACGATATCGGCGGCAAGGTCGGTGAGAACCTACGCGGATGCCTGGATCGTTTACCGCTCTCGCGTCAGCTGGTGACAATAAAATGCGATGTCAATCTGGACGTCGGCCCCGATGATCTCGAGCGCACGACTCCGGACAAGTCCCGGCTACGCGATCTGTATGCCGATCTCGAGTTCAAGACCTGGTTGGCGGAGATTCTCGCCGGCGACGAGCTGGGGGCGGAAGAGAAGCCGGAGGTAAATTACGAGATTGTCCTGGAGAAAAAACAGTTCGCCGCGTGGATTAAGCGCCTGGGTGAGGCTGAGAATTTTGCCTTCGACACCGAAACCACGAGTCTCGATTACATGCGGGCCGACCTGGTTGGCGTGTCTTTTGCCATCGACCCAGGTGAAGCGGCCTACGTTCCCTGCGGCCATGATTACGACGGCGCGCCGAAACAGATTTCCCGTGAGTATCTTCTGGCCGCATTGAAGTCGCTGCTGGAGGACCCGAGGCACGTAAAAATCGGGCAGAATCTCAAATACGACATGAGCGTTCTTGCGCGCAGCGGTATCAATCTCGAGGGAGTGGGTTTCGATACGATGCTGGAATCCTATGTGCTCGACAGCACGGCGACCCGCCACGACATGGATTCGCTCGCGCTGAAGTACCTCAGCCATCGCACCATTCATTTCGAGGACGTCGCGGGGAAGGGAGCCAAGCAGCTCACCTTCAATCAGGTCCCCCTGGACAAAGCCGGACCCTACGCGGCGGAAGACGCGGATGTGACGCTTCGGTTGCACCAGACGTTGTGGCCGCGTCTGCAAGACGAGGCGAGTCTCGCGCGATTGTTCGAGGAGATCGAGATGCCGCTGGTGCCGGTGCTTTCACGGATTGAACGCAATGGCGTGCTGGTGGAGCGGGGAATGCTCGAGGCTCAGAGCGTGGAGCTCGCGGCGAGCATGAAGGACATCGCTGCCCAGGCCTACGAGGCCGCGGGTGAAGAATTCAATCTCGCCTCGCCGAAGCAGATCCAGGGGATTCTGTTCGAGAAGCTCGAGCTGCCGGTATTGGAGAAAACGCCCAAGGGGCAACCATCGACGGCGGAATCCGTGCTCCAGGAGCTTGCCCATGACTACCCGTTGCCGAAGCTCATTCTCGAATACCGCGGCATGAGTAAGCTCAAATCCACTTATACCGATGCCCTGCCTGCCTGCATCGACCCTGAGACCGGCCGGGTGCACACCAGCTATCGTCAGGCCGTGGCCTCCACGGGCCGGTTGTCTTCCACCGATCCGAATTTGCAGAATATTCCGGTGCGCACGCCCGAAGGTCGACGAATTCGTCAGGCTTTTATCGCGCCCACGGGCAGTTGTATTCTGGCCGCCGACTATTCGCAGATTGAATTGCGCATAATGGCGCACTTGTCCGGCGACGAGAGACTGATGGAGGCGTTCGAGTCCGGAGAGGACATTCACCGTGCCACCGCGGCCGAAGTATTCGGTGTCGCCCCGAAGAAAGTGAGTGACGACGAAAGGCGCAGCGCGAAGGCCATCAATTTCGGCTTGATCTACGGCATGTCCGCTTTCGGTCTCGGACGTCAACTGGGCATTCCCCGCCGCGAAGCACAAGAGTACGTGGATCTTTATTTCAGCCGATATCCCGGTGTGAAGCAGTTCATGGACGACACGAAGGAGCGCGCCCGGGATTGCGGCTATGTGGAAACCGTCTTCGGCCGGCGACTGTATCTTCCGGAGATCAAGTCGCGCAATCCGGCGCGGCGCCAATATGCCGAACGCACGGCCATCAATGCGCCCATGCAGGGAACTGCAGCGGATATCATCAAACGCGCCATGATCACCCTGCACCGATGGCTCGAAGAAAGCGGCGCCGCGGCGCGCATGATCATGCAGGTGCACGACGAGCTGGTTTTCGAAGTGGCCAAGGATGCCGTCACCGATGTGCAAGCCGTTGTCGTAGCGCAGATGGAGGCGGCGGCCGAGCTAAGCGTGCCGTTGAAGGTCGACGCCGGTGTAGGCAAGAATTGGGACGAGGCACATTGACAGGACCGCCCGCCGATGCTTTTGATTCCAGCGATTGACCTGAAGAGTGGTCGTTGCGTACGTCTGCGCCAGGGACGCATGGACGACGAAACGGTTTTCTCCGACGATCCGTTGGCCGTGGCCCAGCGTTGGGTCGATGCAGGTACCCGCCGGCTGCATATCGTCGACCTCGACGGGGCCGTGAGCGGCCGGCCGGAGAACGCGGAAGTCATTCACAGCATTACGGAAAGATTTCCCGATTTGCCGGTGCAGGTCGGTGGCGGCATTCGCGACGACGACACCATCCAGTCTTACCTGGATGCCGGCGTAACATACATTATCATCGGCACCAAGGCGGTGAACGCTCCCCACTTCGTCGCGGACGTTTGCGCGGAATTTCCGGGTCACATTTTCATCGGCCTCGATGCTCGCAAAGGAAAGGTTGCCACCGACGGCTGGTCGAAGTTGTCCCATCACGACGTCGTCGATCTGGCGCAGCAGTTCGAGCGCCACGGCGCGGAGTGCATCGTGTATACGGATATCGAGCGGGACGGGATGCTGACAGGCGTCAATGTCGAGGCGACCGTGCGGCTCGCTCGATCGATCAAGATCCCCGTTATTGCTTCCGGGGGCATCCATACGATCGACGACGTGCGCGTGCTCTGCGAGGTTGCCGGCGAAGGAATCATTGGCGTGATTACCGGTCGTGCAATCTACGAGGGCAGTCTCGATTTCCGCGAGGGCCAGAGCCTGGCCGATCGTATCGCGGCGGGCGAGTCGTAGACCGTGGGTCTCGCGAAACGCATTATTCCTTGCCTGGACGTGGACGCCGGACGCGTCGTCAAGGGTGTGAACTTCGTCGCTATTCGCGATGCGGGTGACCCAGTGGAAATCGCTCGCCGATACGACGACGAGGGTGCCGACGAACTCACCTTTCTCGATATCACCGCGTCATCGGACGAACGCGACACCATCGTGTCGGTGGTGGAAACGGTAGCGAGCGAGGTATTCATCCCACTCACAGTGGGAGGAGGGGTGCGCGCATGCGCCGACATACGACGCCTGCTCAACGCCGGAGCCGACAAGGTTTCCATAAATACCGCCGCAGTCGCGCATCCCGACTTCGTCGGCGAAGCGTCGGCGCGTTTCGGCGCCCAGTGCATTGTCGTCGCCGTCGACGCAAAGCGTGCAGCGGAGAAAGTTGGGGGCAGCGACGGACAGGAACCGGGGCCGCGCTGGGAGGTGTTCACCCATGGGGGCCGCACCCCCACCGGACTGGACGCGGTGACATGGGCACGGCGCATGGCCGAGCTCGGCGCCGGTGAGATACTGCTCACCAGCATGGATCGCGACGGGACCCGCAACGGCTTCGATCTGGAGCTCACGCGCGCGGTGGTGGACGCGGTGCCGGTGCCGGTGATCGCTTCGGGGGGCGTGGGCAACCTCGAGCATTTGAGTGACGGCGTTCTGACGGGCGGCGCCGATGCCGTGTTGGCTGCGAGTATCTTTCACTTCGGCGAATACAGCATCGGTGAGGCGAAACGCAGCATGGCCGCCCGCGGCATCGAAGTCCGGATGTAGCCTGTGCGGCAGTGCGGAGGGCACTGCCGGGGACAGATTTTAAATCTGTCCCCGGCATGTCCTACACTTAACCGGATGGGCAATTCCAGAACAAACCGGGTCAACGGCTAGGTCAGCTCTCAGGGATATCGCGTGGAACTCAGCCTAGAAATCTCCGGCGATCAGATCGCGGGCGCCCGGGATTATCAAGAAGACGCTTTCCTGACGACCTATCTCGATGACGAAAGCGGCGAATCGAAGTCTTCGGCGCTTGTCGTCGTCGCAGACGGTATGGGTGGTCACGCAGCCGGCAACATCGCCAGCAACATGGTGGTTTCCACCTTCAATAAGACCTTCACGGGTAAGTTCGGAAAGCAGGACCCGCCTGGGGTGCTACGCGGAGCGCTCAAGAACGCCAATGAGGGGCTCAAGGAATCCATCGAGGAAACGCCCGGCCTGGACGGCATGGGCTGCACCATGGTCACGGCGGCCATTACCAAGGGCAAGATTTACTGGATCAGCGTCGGCGACAGCCATCTATACGTGATCCGCGATCGCGAGATCACCAAGAAAAACGAAGACCACAGCTACGGCGGCTATCTGGACCGCATGCGATCCCAGGGCATCGACGTCGAGGCCGAGGCAGGGCTGTCGCGCAACATGCTGATGAGCGCCATGACGGGGGAGGAGATCGCGGAAGTGGATTGCCCGAACGCGGGCTACCAGCTGTTGCCCGGGGACCGTGTGATCATCGCCAGTGACGGCCTGGACACCCTGGAAAGCGAGACCATTCTAAAGACCTCCGCCTGGTCCCACACGCCTAAGGAGTGCGTGGCCGGGTTGCTGAAAGCGGTGGACGAAGCCAAGCGTCCGCGTCAGGACAATACCACCATCGTGGTCGTCGACGTGGTCGAGCGCCAGCCGGTGGAAGGCCGGGCGCCGGCGCCACAGGCTGCGGCGGTGGAAGTCGCGCCGGCGCGGGCAGAGTTTGCGCGGGAGCGCGATCTTCCGACCAAGCCGAGCGGTGGTCACAAGGGACTGATTTTTTCCCTCATTTTGTTGCTGGCCGCGGGAGCCGGCGGCGGCTACGTGTACATGACGGGTATGTGGCGGAACTGGCTGCCAAAGGATCAGGCACGTACTCAGCCGCCGCGAGTACAACCCGAGCCCGTGAAAGTGCGGCCCGAGCCGGAGCCCGAGCCCGTGAAAGTGCAACCCGAGCCCAAACCCGTGCCCGAGCATCTTCCGCCGACCGCTGTCAGGGAATTTCGGGACAGTTTGAAATCCGGCGGCAAGGGACCGGCGATGATGGAAATTCCCGCGGGCAGCTTCGAGATGGGCAGCCCGAACCACTCCGTCGAGGTCAGCGAGAGGCCCAAGCGTATGGTGGACATACCGGCCTTCGCAATGAGCAAGTACGAGGTCACCTACGTCGAATACGAACGCTTCGCTCGGGCAATGGGGCGCAAGAAGCCGAAGAACCCGGGTTTGGACAAGAAGACCCACCCGGTGATCTTCGTCAGCTGGGACGACGCCCTGGCGTACACTCGCTGGTTGTCGACCCAGACAGGCAAGAAGTACCGCCTGCCCACTGAGGCGCAATGGGAGTACGCGGCGCTCGCCGATACCGCCACCGCCTACTGGTGGGGACGTGAGCTGGGAAGCGGGCGCGCCCATTGTTTCAACTGCGACACCGGACTCAATCCGCGCGCCTCCACCAGCGTGGGACGCTTTCCAGCCAGCTTGTTCGGGTTGCACGATACGTCGGGCAACGTGGCCGAATGGGTACGTGACTGTTGGCATCCCAACTATCAGGATGCGCCTACCGATGGCTCGGTCTGGGAAGGCGGGGATTGCACCTACCGCGTCGCGCGCGGGGGCTCTTTTCTGAACACGGGAAAATCCATACGCGCCAAGAAGCGCACCAAGTGGAAGTCTCAGCGCGGCTACGACTCGGTGGGTTTCCGGATAGTGCGCGAACGCTAGCCACGACCATGGCTGCCCCCGCCGTCTGAATACTCGAATGGATGTAGTCCGACTTTTGTGCCGAGCGGGTCGCTGGGGTGTCGCGGCGGCGCTTTTGCTCCTGGTCGGTTGCGCCAAGCCCTCCATGGTGGACGATCATCTGGAGTCCGGCGGCACGCCGGCGGTGGAGTTCTCCGTCGACGACAAGTCGGTCACCTTGTCGGCTCGTTTCGATGCCGGTCTGGCCGTGGACGAGCCGTTCATCGTGGAGTGGTTGTTTCCCGATGGCCAAGTCTATCTGCGCAAGCCGGTGCGCCGAAGCTACGACAGCTCCGACCTCATCGAGACGGCCATGCCGATCCGGGGCAAGGCGCCCGCCAGGTATCCTGGAATCTGGCAGGTACGCCTGTGGCGTGATGGTGACAAGCTGGTCGAGCAGTCCTTCGAGATTCGCAAGCCCGTGCAGACAGCGGCATCGGCCGGGGCGGGATTTGCGAGCCTCGCCTATTGCGGCCCGTCGCGCTGGAACGACCCGGTCATCAGCAGGCGCCGTTCGGGCTCTTCCGCCACCGGTGTACCGGGGGCCTGGATCGGAGGGGGGTTGCTCGAGGCCGCCGGCGCCACCTACTCGCGCGTGGTTCTGCTGACCGGATGCGCTCCCGGCTAGTGTCCGCCTTTGCCGCGCGGTTGAGTGACCTTCATCGTCAGCCATGAAAATCCGCGCCGTAAATATCGCCGACAAGCCTGCATGGCTCGCTTTGCGCCAGCGTCTGCGTCCCGCACTCAGCGACCAGCAACACGCGCGGGACTGGAATCGAATGATGGAGCAACGCGGCCAGCGCATAACACTGCTGTGCGTCAACGGGCAGGAGGCGTTGCTGGGAATGATCGACGTGTCGCGCCGGGGGCAGGCTGATGAGCTCGGTTCAGGCCCCGTCGCCTACGTGGACGCCCTTCACGTGGAGCCGGCACAAGCGCGCGAGGCGACCGCCCGACGCCTTGCCGAGGCGGCCGCCAGCTGGGCCCAGGCCCGGGGCTGCCGGGTGCTCGCTACCGACACCGGCCTGGACAACCAGTGGCAACAGAAGCTCCTCCTCGAGCTCGGCTTCGAGGAGCTCGCGCGCAAGGTGGTGTACCGCAGAGTCCTGGCCGTGCCGACGCCGGCCTCCCCGGCTGCCGCGACGAGCCCGGGGCCGCAGCCCCAGCCGGTGGCGGGAGTGCACGCCGGCGGAGTGGGGGAAATCGTGGGCCACGACGATGGTCCGAGCTGGTGGCCGGGTCCGACGCGTGCCGCGATATTCGTTCTGGGTATTCTTTCCTTTTACTTCACCAACATATTCAGCGGCAGCATATTCTTCGGTTTCGTGCTGCCCGTCCTCGACGTGCTGTTCGTCATTTACCTGTTGATGTTGTTCGTCAGCATGAAGTACCGCGGCAAGATCGGCGCCGGCGAGCGCCAGATGGACCTGTACCAGGTGCCCGACGACGGCGAGTGAAGAATGTCGGCGCGCTGGTCGCCTCCTCGGCGCTCCATAAGAGCCCGGCCCGCGGGCTGGTAATCCTCGTGGCGCTGGCCCCGTTAAATACGCCATGAGCGCGATACCCGCGGTAACGATCCTCATGCCGGCGCGCAACGTGGCGGCCACGCTTGGTTCCTGCCTGGACTCGATTCAGGCGCAAAGCCTCAGGGACTTCGAGTTGCTCATCGTCGACGACGCTTCCAGCGACGGTACCCACGAGATGGTATCGGCGCGGGCGGCGGCGGACGCGCGAATACGCCTGCTGCGTGTACCGCGACGTGGACTGGTGGCATGTCTCAATGCCGGCCTCGGCGAGGCGCGCGCAGCGTTGATCGCGCGCATGGACGGTGACGACGTGATGGATTGCGAGCGCCTGGCCCTGCAACGAGACTATCTGCAACAGCACCCGGACGTGGATGTGGTGGCGAGTCGTGTGCGCGCATTCCCGGCCGACCGGGTGCAGGCGGGGATGCGCGAGTATCTGCGTTGGCAGAACGCATGTCTCGGCAGCGACGCTCTGCGCGACGAAGTCTACGTCGAGTGTCCGATAACCCATCCGAGTGCCATGTTTCGTCGCGCCGCGGTGATCGCCGCCGGCGGCTACCGGGACGGTGACTTTCCCGAAGACTACGAGCTGTGGCTGCGCCTCACCGAGCATGGGTGCCGCATGGCGAAAATCGACCGCTGTCTTCTCCACTGGCGTCAGCGCGACGACAGTCTTTCCCGTCGCGACCCGCGTTACTCGCGAGATGCCTTCGACCGCCTACGGGCATGCTATCTGGCCCGCGACCGGCGCCTGCAGAGCGGACGACCGCTGGTTTTCTGGGGGGCCGGCCGGCGTACCCGCCGGCGTACCGGCCATTTCGTTGCGCTGGGCTTTGCGCCTTGCGCCTGGGTAGATGTGGATCCACGCAAGATCGGAAACCGCATTCGCGACATACCGGTGGTGGCACCCGAGTGGCTCAACCACCAGCAGCCGCGGCCTTTTGTGCTCGCATGGGTGGCGAGCCACGGTGCCCGGGCGAGCATCGAAGCCGCCCTGGCGGCTATGGGCTATGGGCGTGGAGTGGACTACCTGGCGGTGGGCTAAACGGCAATGGCGCCGGTGGACAGGCGCTCGGTGGCCTGGGACAGGCGCGCCACCAATGCCGACAGGAAGACCTTATGGAAGCGCAACTGGCAGTTGAGCGACGCGCGTTCGATCATCGACGGGCGTACGTTCATGGTGGTCACGCCGGTCTTGGCAACGATGGTGGCACTGCGTTCCTTGCGCGCGATGAATCCCATCTCGCCGAAACAATCTCCCTGATGCAGCTCGTCCACCTCCATGTTGCCCTTCCGCACGGTCACGTCTCCCGAGATGATGACGTAGAAGGACGTATCCAGCTCACCCTCGGCGATGATCTCGCTGCCTGGAGTGAAATCCAGCCAGCCGCTGGAGTTGATCACCTCCCAGATCTCGGCCTCGGTGAATTCGTCGAAGAAGGTAAGGCTTCGCACCAGCTTGAATTTCTCCTCGCCGGGAAGCTGTTCGTCGAGTAGCTTGATGTGGTCGTAGACGAGACTCAGATCCGCGGCCAGATCGAGCCCCATCTTATAGCGTTGCCCAGCCTGCTTGCAGAGCGCCCGGTCGAGAATTCGCCCGAGTATCTGGGGCGCGTCGGAGCGCATCTCCGAAAGAGGGGTGTGTGTCTTCTCGGTGATGCGATGGGCGATGGCGGGCAGATTGTCCGCGGCGAACGGGTGTCTACCCGTCAGCAGCTCGTACATGACCACACCCAGGGAAAAGATATCGGTTTGGTTGCTGATGCTGTCGTCCCTGACCTGCTCCGGCGACATATACAGCGGCGAGCCGATATAGCCGTGCACCTGCGTGTCGGTGGCGTCGCCGTGGGTCCTCAGCGCGATGCTGAAGTCGCTCAATTTTACTTCGCTGTCCACGGTGAGGAGAATATTGCGCGGCTTGACGTCGCGGTGAATCACTCCCTGCCGGTGGGCGTAGTCGAGCGCCCGGGCGCTCTTGAATATGATCCGCACCACGTCTTCGATGGGCAGCAGACTGTCCGGCTGACAATGGTCGAAGAGGGTACGGCCACCGGATATCAGCTCCATGACGATGTAGCAGATTTCGTCCTCGACCCCGGCGTCGTAGACGCCGACGATGTTCGCGTGGCGAAGTTTCCCCGCTACCTTGGCCTCGTTGAAGAACAGCTTCCGATAACGGGCGCCGCCGCGCTTGTCCAGGAGCGATTCCGGCAACGCCACTTTGATGGCCACGTCGCGTCCGGTGAAGGGGTCGTGACCGAGATACACGACGCCCATGCTGCCCCGGCCGATTTCATGAAAGACGTCGTACTTGCCGAGGGTCGTATTTTTGAGGTCATGCATGGGGCGCGTGAATCGGACAAACAGAGGCTCAGTAATGGAATCGGTCGCTGGCGGCCCACCTTTAGGGACAGGAGCCCCGGAATCGAAAAAAAGATAGTTTCCCACCCCCAATTACCCGCCCGGGTTCCCGGGCTCAGTCGAATCCCCTGGTGGCGAGCACTTCGCGTGCGGGGGTGCGGTCGCCGGTGCGGCTGATGCTGCGCGGGGCCTGCATGAATGCCAGGCGGAAGTCGAGGGATTCGTAGAGCGCGACGATGCGCTCGGTGGCCTGGTTGGAGAGCACCACCGGACCCTTGTGCATGCTGAGCCAGCGGGCCAGCCGTACCTGCTCGCTCCAGTCGAACCCGTAGCGCGAATACTGCCGGAAGGGAACGTCGTAGGGAGGATCCGCGTAGATGAAATCATCGTCCTCCAGCTCGAGGGCCTCGAAGTCTCCGCTGCTGAAATGCCAGCGGCAGAGAACCCCCCGATAGGCGCCGAAGTTGCGCACGTAATTAATGCGTTCATGGCGGCCGAAGGGTACGTTGAACTCGCCCTTGCGATTGAATCGGCAAAGTCCGTTGTAAGCCGTTCGATTCAAGAAGTAGAAAAGCTCGGCGGCCTTGCGGCTGATCAGACCCCGGCGCGTCGATGCCAGACGATTGAAGTCGCTGCGATGTTGGTAGTAGAGATCCCTTTCGTTACGCATGGCGAGGCGTATGGTCAGTCCTTTCTGCAGGTGCTGGTAGAAATTAACCGGGTGTGGGTTGACGTCGTTCAGGAGCGCGCGTTGTGGATCGATGCCCAGCGCCACCGCCAACCCGCCGCAGAAGGGCTCAACGAGGCGCCGGGAGGCCTGCGCACGCCACAGGCGCTGCAGCTGTGGCGCCAGCCAGCGTTTACCTCCGGCCCACTTGAGCGGCGGGCGCAAACGCGCTGCGCGATCGTCGCTGATCGGGATCGATGGGGGCGCTTGCGTCATCGGTGCTGATTCCCTAAACGGCCGGGGACGCGGCGCGTTTCTCCCAGCTCCAGCCGCCGAGATCCAGGGCCTCGGTGAGCCAGGCGACGGCGTCATCGACATTTCCGGCGTGGCCGCGCACGCCGAGCTCGGTCTCACGGTAGTCGCCTTGCATGTGTGGCAGGCAGGAGAACTCCACCTCGGGAAAGCGCGCGACAAAATCCTGCATGATGTCGATGAGCTGGCCCTCGCTGACATCGGGCAGAGTCAGCAGAATCTCCGCCGGTAGCTCCTGGTCGCGCAGATGCGGATAGTGATTGTCCAGTACCCACTCCATCATGGGCCACGCCATCTGCGGAAAGCCGGGGACGAAGTGCAGCTTACCCAGGCTGAATCCCGCGATCCGGTTGACCGGATTCGGAATCAGGGTGCTGCCCTCGGGAAGGTCAGCCATGTGAATGCGCTGGGGATAGGCGCTGTCTGCGAAGCGCTCCTCGATGATGGCCGCCGCTTGTGGGTGGCGAACGAGCATAACGCCCGCGGCGCTGGCGGCGCTGGCGCGGGTGTGGTCGTCCGGTGTCGCGCCGATGCCACCGCAACAGAACACGATGTCGTCGCTCTCCATGACGAAGCGCAGCTCACGGATAATGATTTGCGGATAGTCACCGATGTAGCGGCACCAGCTGAGCGCCAGGCCGCGATGGGCAAGTGCCTCCACGGTATGTGCAAAGTGGCTGTCTCGGCGTTTCCCCGTGAGCAGCTCGGTGCCGATGACGATCAGTCCGATTCCCATATTTTCAGGCCACGCTCGCGGCCATTGTTCAGGTATTGAGCTCCGCGGCGTCGCCGCCGGTGGGTCGACCCGAGCGCAGGGCAATGGATTCGTGAACGCACAGCAGGCTCGGAACCACCAGCAACACGAGCAGCGTCGCCACGGCCAGACCATATGAGATCGTAACCGCCATGGGGATGAGGAATTGTGCCTGGCGGGAGGTCTCGAACATCAGCGGCGTGAGGCCGGCGATGGTCGTGAGCGAGGTCAGCAGCACGGCGCGAAGACGCTGACAGGTGGCCTCGACGATGGCGCGGCGCCAGGGTACGCCGCTCTCCTTCTGTTGCTTGTAGAACATCACCAGGATGATGGAGTCGTTGACGACGATGCCCGACAGGCCGAACAAGCCGAACAACGAAAGCACAGTCAGATCCAGGCCCATCAGCCAGTGACCCAGAAGTGCGCCGATGACGCCGAAGGGAATGACGGACATCACCACCAACGGCCAACCGTAGGACGCGAAAACCCATGCCAGCACCACGTAGATCATCGCCAACGCCAGAAGTCCGCCCCGCGCCATGTCTGCCAGCGTCTCGGTCTGATCCGAGCGGCGGCCTTCATAGGAGTAGTCGATGCCGTAGCGACTCTTCAACCGCTGCAGGGGGCCGGCTTCGAGATCCGCAATGACGTCGTTGCTGTTGTTGAGGGCCGGGTCCACCGCGGCCGAAACACGCACGGAAAGATCGCGGTCGTTGTGCCTGAGAATGTCGAATCCCCGTTGCGTCGAGATCTCGAGCACGGTGAACAGCGGCACACTGCCACCGGCTGCGGTCATGATCTTGAGATCACCGAGACTCGCGAGGTTGTGCCGCTCGCTATCGGGAAGCACGACCCGCACCTCGATCTCGTCGTCGCCGTCCTGAAAAATCTGCGCAATCCGACCGTCGTAGGCGGCGCGCAATTGACGGCCCACGTCCTCCACGGTAAGTCCCAGGGTACGGCCTTCGGGCGACAGGCGGTAGATGAGCTGTTCCTGGCCGAAAGGCATGTCATCGCCGATTCCACTCACCCCGCGAATGGTGCTCAAGATGCTGGCCAGCTCCAGGGCCGCGGCTTTCAGCTGCGCGGTATCGTTGCCCGGGCGGGTGAGCCGGATATCGATATCGCGGCCCGGCGGGCCAGGGCGGCGCTCGACGATGGAGAAAGACTCGATGCCGGCAGGAAGGCGCACGCGGCTTTGCCACTCGCGCATGAACTCGGGATTGCCCACGTCGCGTGCATCGGGTTCCACCAGCTCCACGATGACCGTGCCGAACTGATCGCCGTTCTGGCCGCGCGTGCCGTCGGCGCCTTCGATGATGCCGCGGTGGGTGGTGGCAACCTCGATAAGCTGCCCGCCCAGTGCCGCCTCGGTTTCGCGCAACGCCTGCTCCACGTGGCCGAGGAAGGTCTCGGTACGCCCGGGCGGCGTGCCGGCGACGAAGCTGACATTGGCGTAAACGAGCTTGCCTTCCGGCGACGGCAGAAAATGAAAAGCCAGCCGCCCTCCGGCGAACAGGCCGATGCTCACCAGCAGCAGAGCCACCGCGACGCTGAGCGTCGTCCACGGATTCGCAACACTCGCCGTCACGAGGGTTCGAAAGCGGCCTTCGCGAAAGCTCGCAAACGCTGCATCCAGTCGCAGGCGCAGCGCCGAAACAGGGCGCTCGTGCATATTCTCGAATGCGTGGCGCAGATGCCCTGGGAGCACCAGAAAGCTTTCCACCAGCGAGGCGATGATGACGCACACCACCACCATGGGGATGTCGAAGAGCACGTGGCCGATGATGCCGCTCACCAGCATCAGCGGCAGAAAGGCCGCTATGGTGGTCAAGGAAGACGAGATCACCGGCGCCAGCATGCGCCGCGCGCCGCCCTCGGCCGCCTCCAGGGGATTCTCGCCGGCATGGTAGTGGGTGAGCGCGTCCTCGCCCACCACGATGGCATCGTCGACGATGATGCCCAGGGCCATGATGAGGCCGAAGAGGCTCACCATGTTGATGCTGCCGCCGATGAGATAGAGCATGCCGAGGGTCGCCATGAAGGATATCGGGATACCCACTGCCACCCAGAACGCGACGCGGCCGTTCAGAAACAGAAACAGGATGAGTACCACCAGAACCAGGCCGCCGGCGCCGTTCTTCAGCAACAGCTGGATGCGCTCCTTGATCAACAGCCACGCCTGGTCGTAGACAATCACTCGGATCCCCGGCGGCCAGCGACCGCGGTTGTCCGCCTGCCAGCGGGCGAGCATTTCCGCCGATTCGAGGCTGCTGGCGTTCTCGTTGCGCTTGAGGCGCATCTCGATGGCCGGTTGGCCAGCGATGGTGACCACGGTTTGGTGGCTACGGGCACGCCGCTCGATGGTGGCGATGTCTCCCAGGGTCAGAAGCCGGCCCGATTCATCGCTGAGCAGCGGCAGGCGCTCGAAACCCACTTCCCGTCGGCGCTGATCCAGTGCCCGCAGTTGCCGGGACACGTCGTTCAAGCCGATGTTCCCGGCTGGCAGATCGCGACTCAGCCGGGCCACCCGATCGGCGATGTCGTCCAGCGACAGGTCCAACTCGTGCAGCACGGCGGCCGGTACCTGGATGGCGATCTCTTGCTCCGGGAGTCCCACCAGTTGGATGTTGGCGATGCCGCGATCCAGCAGCTCGCGTTCCATCTGCTGCACCAGCGCGCGCAGCTCGCCGATATCAGTGTCGGCGCTGGTCACCAGCACCCGGGCCACAGGCTCGTAGCGCACGACGCGGGCGATCTCCGGCGTCTCCGCCGCCGCGGGGAGATTGCGCACCAGCGCCACCTGCTCCTTTACCTGGTCCAACGCCACGCCCATGTCGGTGCCCTCTTCGTACTCGAGGACAATGCTCGCCGAGCCCTCGGCGGAGTTGGACGTCATCTGGCGGAGCCCATCCAGGGAACGGAGCTGCTGCTCCAGGGGATCGGTGACGGCAGCCTCCACATCCTCGGCGCTGGCACCAGTCCACTCCACGCGCACCTTCACCACGTCGAGAGCGATATTCGGGAAGAATTGCGTGTGGAGACGATCCAGAGCCCAGACCCCGGCCAGGATCATGATCACCATGAGCAGATTGCACGCCACCTTGTGCTGGGCGAAGACTCCCAGGAGATCGTGGCGGTGGCGAAAAGGCATGGGCTGCTGCATCCGGGCTGCTGGAAAGCGACCATTCTACCAGCCGTTACCTGTGTGCACGGCACACTCGACGCCGTTTCGGCGTGGCCTCGAAAGCCGTGCCACGCTATGCTCCCGCCTCCTGACAGGGGGGTGGCCGTCACCACCAGGGTTTCGAGCGGAGCAGATCGGGAACAGCACGTGGATCGCGTAGTCTGGTTTGACACTGTCGGCATGAATGACGTCGCCCGGGTCGGCGGCAAAAATGCTTCCCTTGGCGAGATGATTGGATCCCTCGCGGCTTCCGGCGTGAAAGTCCCCGGGGGATTCGCGACCACCGCCGATGCCTTCCGGGAATTCCTGAACCATAACGCTCTGGCGCAACGCATCGCGGACGAATTGAAAGGCCTGGACGTGGAAGACGTGGCGGCGCTCGCCGCTACCGGGGAGCGGATCCGGGGTTGGGTAAGCGACGCGGCGCTCCCGGAAGCGCTGGAGGACGCGGTTCGCGAGGGCCACCGGGAACTCGTCGGGAAGAGTGCGGGCACCGCGGTGGCGGTGCGCTCCTCGGCGACGGCGGAGGATCTACCGGAAGCGTCCTTTGCCGGTCAGCAGGAAACATTCCTCAACGTCGTCGGCATCGACGACGTACTGGTGGCCATCAAGTCCGTGTTCGCGTCCCTGTACAACGATCGCGCCATCGCTTACCGGGTGCACCAGGACTTCGCCCACAGCGAGGTGGCTTTGTCGGCCGGTGTGCAACGCATGGTGCGCAGCGATACCGCCGCCAGCGGCGTCATGTTCACCATGGATACAGAATCCGGTTTCGACCAGGTGGTGTTCATCACCTCCGCCTATGGCCTCGGCGAAACCGTGGTCCAGGGACAGGTCAACCCCGACGAGTTCTATGTCTACAAGCCGGCGCTGCGCGCGGGGCGCCCGGCCATCGTGCGCCGGAAACGCGGCAGCAAGGCGCTTCGCATGGTGCTTGCCGGCGACGGCGCCGAACGCGTGCGCATCGAGCCGGTGGCGGAGAGCGATCAGCGCGCCTTCTCCCTCGACGACGCCGACATCGAGCAGCTGGCTCACTACGCGCTGCTCATCGAGGATCACTACGCGCGGCCCATGGACATCGAGTGGGGAAAGGACGGCGAGGACGGCGGGATCTATATCCTCCAGGCACGGCCGGAAACCGTGCAGAGCCGCGCCGCCGCTCAGCGTCTGGAGCGCTTCGAGCTCACCGAGCGCGGCGAGGTGCTGAGTTCCGGTCGCAGCATCGGTCAACGCATCGGCAGCGGACCCGCGCGTCTGGTGCTCGACGTGGCGGACATGAGCAGCGTCCAGCCCGGCGATGTGCTGGTTACCGATATGACGGATCCGGACTGGGAGCCGATCATGAAGCGCGCGTCGGCCATTGTTACCAATCGCGGTGGCCGCACCTGCCACGCGGCTATCATCGCGAGAGAGTTGGGGATCCCGGCGGTGGTGGGCACTCGCGACGCAACCCGCAGCGTGCCCGACGGGCAATCGGTGACGGTGTCCTGCGCCGAGGGCGATACCGGCTACGTGTACGCCGGTGCTCTCAGCTTCGACATTCGCCGCTTGGATATCGAGACCATGCCCGAGCTGCCGTTCAAGATAACCATGAACGTGGGCAATCCCGAACGCGCTTTCGATTTTCAGGCGCTACCGAATGCAGGCGTAGGTCTCGCCCGCATCGAATTCATCATCAGCAATACCATCGGCGTACATCCCAAGGCGCTCATCGAATACGAGCGGCTGCCGGACGAACTCAAGGCGACTATCGACGAGCGTATGGCGGGTTACGAGGATCCGGTGCGCTTCTACGTGGCCAAGCTGCAGGAAGGCATCGCCACCCTGGCCGCGGCCTTCTCGCCCAAGCCGGTGATCGTGCGGATGTCGGATTTCAAGTCAGACGAGTACCGCAATCTGATCGGCGGCAACCTCTACGAGCCCACCGAAGCCAATCCGATGCTCGGATTTCGCGGCGCGTCGCGCTATGTGGCCGAAGAGTTTCGTGATTGCTTCGCTCTCGAATGCCAGGCAATCCGGTTTGTGCGCGACCACATGGGGCTCACCAACATCGAGGTCATGGTTCCTTTCGTGCGCACAGTGGGTGAGGCCGCCAGGGTGGTGGAGCTTCTGGCGGAAAACGGCCTTGCGAGGGGAGTCAACGGCCTACGCCTGATCATGATGTGTGAGGTGCCCTCGAACGCGCTGCTGGCGGAGCAGTTTCTCGAGCACTTCGACGGGTTTTCCATCGGCTCCAACGACCTCACCCAGATGACCCTGGGTCTGGATCGGAACTCCGGGCTGGTTGCGTCGCTGTTCGACGAGCGCGACCCGGCGGTCAAGATGCTGCTGCACCAGGCCATACAGGCCTGTCGCAAGGCCGACAAGTACGTGGGGATCTGCGGCCAGGGCCCGTCGGATCACCCGGATCTGGCCCGCTGGCTCATGGACGAGGGCATCACCAGCGTGTCCTTGAATCCCGACTCGGTGGTGGAAACCTGGTTGTTTCTGGGCGGCCGGAAGGTCTGAAGCCTTTCCCGGGGCCGCTCACGCACATCCTGTGCTTCGCGGCACCTGCACGTCCGTGTGCAATGGCCGCTCACGCACATCTCGGCTCGGGCATCCTGCTTCGCCCTACCTCGTCCATCCCTGGACTCGCCTGTGCTTCGCGGCACCTGCACGTCCGTGTGCAATGGCCACCCCCTGCCGGCGTCAATACACTGCATTGACAAATTCAATGAGATCTGTGCCGGCTGCCATGATTTGATAATGCTCGTAGCGAGCTCCGGGCTCCGGCGGGCTTCCTGTATCTGGCCCGCCGGTGCCACGAGGCACTCACAGGCAGGGCCGGATGCGTCCCTGGGACGCCGTGGGCCACGGGAGGGCACGATTCATGAAGATCTGCGTCGTCGGCGCCGGTTCCATCGGTGGATTGCTGGGCGTGAAGCTGGCTCTGGCCGGCGAGGACGTCACCCTGATCGCGCGCGGCAAGCACCTGGAGGCAATTCAAGAGAATGGGCTTCGGATCACCTACCAGGACGGCAGCTCCGATACGGCCAGCGAGGTAAAGGCGACCAGCGACATGCGCGCCTGCGGCCACCAGGACCTGGTCATCCTCGGCCTCAAGGCCCACCAGATCCGGCCCGTGGTAGACGAGATCCGGACACTGCTCGGCCCTGACACCATGGTGCTCACCACCCAGAACGGTCTTCCGTGGTGGTATTTCCAACGCCATGGCGGCGCGTTCGACGGTTACCGCATCGAGACCCTGGACCCCGACGGCCGGCTCACCGACGGTATCGAGGCGCGGCGCATCATCGGCTGCATCGCCTACCCGGCGGCGACCATCGCCCGCCCCGGCGTGATTCGCCATATGGAGGGCACGCGCTTTCCCGTAGGCGAGCTGGACAGGACGGCATCGGAACGCGTCCAGCGGGTCTCCGAGACCCTGACAGGGGCCGGCTTCAAGTCCCCGGTGCTCACGGACATCCGCTCGGAGATTTGGCTCAAGGCCTGGGGAAACTTGAGCTTCAATCCCATCAGCGCGCTGTGTCACGCGACACTCGTCGATATCTGTCAGTTCGGCCCGACCCGGGAGCTGGCGGCCAACATGATGACCGAAGCCCAGGTCATCGCCGAGAAGCTCGGCGTCACCTTCCGGGTGTCGTTGGAGAAGCGAATCGCCGGCGCCGAGAAAGTGGGTAAGCACAAGACGTCCATGCTCCAGGATGTGGAAGCCGGCCGGGCGCTGGAGACGGACGCCTTGATCGGCGCCGTGCTGGAGCTGGGCAAACTCACCGGCACGCCTACCCCCACCATCGGCGCCGTCTATGCGGCGGTCAAGCTCCTCGGCAGGACCATCGAGGCCGAGGGTGTGTTCGTGAAGGCCCAGGCAATTTCCGCACCGGCGCTCACCGTCGTGCCGCTGGAGGAACCGGCCCTGGTAGGCAGCGCGGCGGGCTGAATCGGGCCGGCTGGTACGGCTCGCGCTAGGGGACAGATTTGAAATCTGTCCCCCCGCCCAGCTGATCTCCTACCGCTAATGGCGCATCGACGAGGTATTCGGCGACCGTCATTTTCTTCGCTCCCTGGGGTCGCAGACGGTGGATCTGGATCTGACCATCGGCGCAGGCGACGCTGACGCCGTCGTCTCCCACGGCGGTTATCTGGCCGGGGGTGGCACCGTCGTCGGCTTCTTGCTTGGTGCAATCGAATATCTTTACAGTGGTTTCGCCATGGCGCGTCCAGGAGCCGGGTTGCGGGTTGGCACCGCGAATCAAATTCCAGACTTCCTGGCTCGGCCTCGTCCAGTCGATCTCCACGTCTTCGGCGCGGCACCAGCCTTCGTAGGTCGCCATGGATTCATCCTGGACAAGCTTGGGCGCCTTGCCGTCGCGTACAAGGTCGACGCTTTCCAGCATCGCCTCGACGCCCATGGGGAACAGATGATTGAAGTACAAGCTGCCGAGCGTGTCGTCATCCCTGATGGGGACTTCCTTCTGCATCAGGATGGGACCGGTATCCAGTCCATTGTCCGGCCAGAAGATGCTCAACCCGGTTTTCTCGTCGCCCTGGATAATCGGCCAGTTGATAGAGCTCGGGCCGCGGTGCAGCGGCAGCAGTGATGGGTGGTATTGAATGCTGCCGAGCGTTGGAGTGTTGAGCGCTTGCTCCGGAACGATCAACGTGACATAGGCCATGATGCAGAGATCTGCCTCGAGGGATGCCATCTGCGCCCAGACCTCGGGGTTCTTGAAGGACTTCGGTTGAAACAAGGGCAGCTCGTGTTCCAACGCGGCCTCTTTGATGGGATCGATCCTTTCGCCCTTGTCAGGCTCGCAGTAGACACCCACTATCTCTTCCCCGCGCCCAAGCAATGCTTCCAGCACCGCTTTCCCGTATGCCTGCTGGCCGTTGATCATAATTTTCATGATGTCTCCTGAAGATTGTTCCCGGCTTCCGCAACACAGCCTGCGGCATTATGCTACCAAGTGGAAAGGACGGTAAGCGATGGCGAAGATTGCTCTGGCACAAACTACGACCACCGATGACTTCGACGCAAATCTCGATGTTGCGGACCGGATGGTGCGCGAAGCCGCCGGGAACGGCGCGGCGTTGCTCGCTTTTCCCGAGGTTTTTCTGTATCTGGGCGGTTACAAGGGCAAGTTGAAAGTCGCCGAGTCCCTGGAAGGCGCCATCGTTTCCCGCTTCCGTGAAGCCGCCGCCAGGCACGACTTGATGCTTCTGCTGGGGAGCATCCATGAGCACATTCCGGACGATCCATCACGGGTTTACAATACCTCGGTGCTCATCGGCGCCAACGGCGATGT